>NZ_JBNGGE010000010.1:0-212450 GCF_049975785.1 Streptomyces sp. WG7 | reverse complement strand
GGGCGGGTCCGGGGGGGCCCCGCGGGGGGGGGGTTTGGTGGCGCCCGCGGGGGGGGGGGTTGGGGTGGGCCGGGGGGGCGGGGGGGGGTGGCCGGGCCCCCCGGCCACCCGGCCACCCGGCCGAGCGCGGCGGGCAGCGGATGGCGCGGGGCGGCGGGGCGGCGGGGCGGCGGGACGCAGTCGGACGCCTGCGCCAGGTTCGGCGAGGCGCAGGGCGGTCAACCGGGTGCGCGGGCCGGCGCGTTCGGCGGGACCGCGCCCCGTCGCCTGATCACGACCATCCGACGGCCCTCCCCCTCCGGGCCTCCCTCCCGGCCCGGCACACCGCCGACCGTCGTCGCCGCCTTCCGCGCGCCCCGCTCCCGGCGGCGACCGGGGGCACGCCTTCGGCACGCTGCCGGCCGGAGCCGGCTCCGACTCCGACGGCGTCCCGGCGCGGGCGCTGCCCGGCGAGGGCCGAGCGGCTTGCGCGGGGACCTCTCTCCGGATCCGACACCACGTCCTGACCTGCGGCGACACCCTTTCCAGAGGTGACTGTCAGTGCCGGGGTGCAGACTGGCCCGTGTCCGAGACAAAGGCGTCGACGACGACGCCGCGGAGGTGATCGGCATGACCGAGGTACTGCTCGCCGTGGGCACCCGCAAGGGCCTGTTCATCGGGCGCCGGCGGGGTGGCACCTGGGAGTTCGACGAAAGTCCCTACTTCAACGCACAGGCCGTCTACTCGGTCGCCCTCGACACCCGCCGCGACACCCCGCGGCTGCTGGCCGGCGGCGACAGCGCGCACTGGGGCCCGTCGGTGTTCCACTCCGACGACCTGGGCCGCACCTGGACCGAACCGGCGCAGCCGGCCGTCAAGTTCCCCAAGGAGACCGGCGCTTCGCTGGAGCGGGTGTGGCAGCTGCACCCGGCCGCCGCGGAGCCGGACGTGGTCTACGCGGGCACCGAACCGGCCGCGCTGTACCGCTCGGAGGACCGCGGCGAGAGCTTCGAGCTGGTCCGCTCCCTGTGGGAGCACCCCACGCGGTCCCAGTGGGTACCGGGAGGCGGCGGCGAGGGGCTGCACACCGTGCTCACCGACAAGCGGGACCCGCGGTCGGTGACGGTCGCCGTCTCGGCCGCCGGTGTGTTCCGCACGGCCGACGGCGGTGCGAGCTGGGCGCCGTCCAACTCCGGCGTCTCCGCGGTCTTCCTGCCGGACCCGGACCCGGAGTTCGGCCAGTGCGTGCACAAGGTCGCACGGGACGCCGCGGCACCGGACCGGCTGTATCTGCAGAACCACTGGGGTGTGTACCGCAGCGACGACGCGGGCGGGCACTGGACGGACATCGGTGAGGGCCTGCCGTCCACGTTCGGCTTCGCGATGGCCGCCCATCCGCACCGCGGCGACACGGCGTACGTCTTCCCGATCAACGCCGACGCGGACCGGGTCCCGGCGGACCGCCGCTGCCGGGTGTTCCGCACGGCGGACGCGGGGCGGAGCTGGGAGCCGCTCACGGCGGGACTGCCCCAGGAGGACCACTACGGCACGGTGCTGCGCGACGCGCTGTGCACCGACGAGGCGGAGCAGGCGGGCGTGTACTTCGGCAACCGCAACGGCGAGGTGTTCGCGTCGGCCGACGACGGGGACAGCTGGCGGCAGCTGGCCGCGCACCTGCCGGACGTGCTGTGCGTGCGGGCCGCGGTCGTCGGATGAGCCCGCCCGGGGCCGCGCCCTCGGCCACCGCTCGACCGGCGCCACCCGTACGGCACCGGGGTCACCCGCGGAGCCACGGCCCTGCGTGAAGCCGTCGAAGCGGGCGGGCGGAGGCGCGGGGGGACGGCTTCGGCCCGGCTTGATGCCCGCCGCCGCGCCGCAGGCTGCCGGCGAAGCCGGTCCGGCACCCGGACACCCCGTTCCCGGTCGCGGCGGCCGCTGCGTGCGGTCCGGCCGTGAAAGAGGTACGTGGCGTACGCTCCGCCCCCGCCGCCCTTCCGGTCGCGGTGGGGGCAGAGCGCGCGGTCAGTGTCCCGCGACGACTCCCGACAGCTCGTTGGTGCTCTCCGGCAGGGTGACGGAGGTGACCTTCTTGCCGGTCTCCAGGTCGATGGCGTGCAGGGCCTTCTTGCCGGGATCGGACACGTAGGCGGTGTGGTCACGGACGAACAGGGTGGGCCGGGCCTGCTGCCAGTCCAGCGGCTCCTGCCACTCGCCCACCGCGGGGATCTTCTTCGCGATCTCCCCGCTGTTCTGGTCGATCACGTGGATGGCGCCGTCGGTGCCGAGGACGAGAGCCTCGCCCTGCGGGCCACGGGCCAGCGAACGGAACGAGTAGCTGGTGCCCAGGTCGACCAGGCGCAGCTTCTTCTTCTCGGTGTCGATGAGGGAGACGCGGGTGGGCCGCTCCAGCTCGGCCTCGGGGTCGGTCTTGTAGTCGCCCAGGAGGACCGGGGAGGCGTCGCTGCCGGCCTGGTTGCCGATGCGGCCGTAGTCGTCGGGGGCGTCGATCTTGGTGAAGTCGCCGTCCTTGTAGATCAGGACACCGTCCTCGCAGCCGAGGGCGACGGCCTCGTTCCGGGCGGCCGCCTCACCGTGGACGCCGGGGCACTTCTCGTTCCGCGCGATCTCCTTGTTGTTCTTGTCCAGCACCAGCGCGCCGGTCCGCTTCTCCTCGGTGCCCAGGGTGCTGAGGAGCTCGCCGTTGGCCAGTTCGATGGCGACGCCGTGGTGTGCCTCGGCGGATGTGTAGGTGCGTCCTTCCGGCTTCTCGCCACCGCTCAGGTCCGCGGGGTCGAAGACGTTGACCTCTCCGGTGCCGTCGGTGAAGAGCACGGTCCTGCCCGCATGACGTACGACGTGGCCGGGCTTGGCCCCCTTGTACTCGATGTCGGTGAGGGCCTGCTCGGCGGCGTCCAGCACGCGGAAGCCGGTGTCGGTGGAGACGATGACGTGGGCGTCGTCCCCGGCCGGGTTGACTCGGTTGAAGCCGGGCAGCTCGATCGTCCTGGTGAGCTTGAGGCTCTCGCCGTCCAGGATGTACAGGCCGCCGTCGAAGGTGGCGACCAGCGGGTTCTTGACCGCGGCGGCGGGCGTGGCGCTCGCGGTGCTCGCGGTGCCCTCGGCCTTCGCGTCGGAAGCGGAGTCCTCTCCTCCGCAGGCTGTCAGCACAGTGGCCACCGCGAGGGCGAGTGCCGTCCCGGTGAGGGCTCTGTCGCGTATCGACTTGTTCATCGGTGCGTTCCTTTCCGTGCCGCGCGGTGGCGGCAGTGGCGTGTGACGGTTTCGGCCCGTCTGCCGGTGCTTCGGGGTTCGGGGGGTCAGTCGCCGGTCAGGCCGTCGGTCATGGCGGTGGTGTTGGCGCGCATCATCCGCAGGTAGGTGTCGGCGCCCTCGCCCTCGGCGGTCAGCGACTCCGAGTAGAGCTTGACGACCTGGACCCGGCCGTCCAGTTCCGTGCGCAGGACCTCGGCGAGCCGTGTCGGCTGGGAGGAGTCGGCGAACACGGTGCGTACGCCGGCCTCTTCCATCGCCTCGGTGAGCGAGCGCAGGTCGGCGGAGCTGGGCGAGGCCAGTGTGGTGCCGCTGGGGATGACCGCGCCGATCACGCGGAAGCCGAAGCGGTCGGCGAGGTAGCCGAAGACGTGGTGATTGGTCACCAGGGCGCGCCGGTCCTCGGGGATGCGGTCGAAGGACTTCTCCATCCAGGTGGTGAGGTCCGCGAGTTCCTCGCCGTAGCGGTCGGCATGGGCGCGTATCGCGCCGTCGTCCACACCGTCGACGTGCTCGATCACCTGCCGGGCTATCAGGTCGGTGGCCTTGCGCACCCGGTCGGGATCGGTCCAGAAGTGCGGGTCGGGTTGCCCTTCCCCCTCCTCCGGGCCACCGTCGTCGGCCGTACGGAAGCCGAGCGGGTCGACCGCGTCGCCGACCTCGAAGGTGGCGACGCCGGACTCGCGGGCGGCGTCCACGTGCCGCAGGACGTTCTCCTCCAGCCCCAGGCCGTTGTAGACCACGAGGTCGGCGCGCTCCAGTTCGGCGGCCTGGGCCGCCGACAGGCCGAAGGAGTGCGGGTCGGCGTTGGGCTTCATCAGGACGGTGACGTCGGCTTCGTCGCCGACGATCTCCCTGGTGATGTCGCCGAGGATGTTGGTGGTGACCACGATGCGGGGCTGGTCCCCGGTGGTGGTGCAGGCGGCGGCGGCCGCCGCCGTGACCAGGGCGAGCAGGCCCGCGATCAGACTGCGCAGACGCGCCACGCCCACGCGCACGCGCCGCCTTGTCGCACTCCGGCTCATCGTCCGGTCTCCGCCATGAGGACCGGCTCGATGTCCAGGTCGAAGGAGCGCGCGATGCGCAGGCCGTCGTTGTAGTCGATCTCGAACACCTTCTTGCCCTCGGGGTCGTTGACGTAGGCGCGGCTGCGGTCGACTTCGATCACGGGGGCGGTGCCGTCGGCGCCGGCCCGCCGCACTTCTTTGGTCAGGAGCGGCTCGGTCCGCGCGATCTGCTTCCCGGTGGCGATGTCGTAGCCGTGCAGCGAGCCGTCGGTCTCCAGGACGAGCAGCGGGGAGCCCTCTCCGGCGGTGTTGGCGGCCACGACGGGCCCGGTGTCCACCCGGGTCCAGGTCCGCTCGGTGACGTCCAGGACCCATACGGCGTCGTCCCCGGCCGGTGCGGTGAGGGTGTCGCTGCCGGGTCGCTGCCGGAAGGAGGTGGCTCGCTCCTCCGCCGGCACGTCCTCGCCGTGGGGGATCTTCTCCGCGCTGAAGGCGCCGTCCTTCTCGCGGACGAGCAGGGCGCCGTCGGCGCAGCCCAGGACCACGCCGCGCCGGGTGACGGCGTCGCCTCGCGGCTCCTCGCACTCCACGTCCGGGGAGGCGACGCGCTTGCCGTCGCGGTCGAGTACGACGAGCTTCGTGCTGCCGCCCTCGTCCGTGAAGCCGAGCAGGTGCTCCTCGTACGGCACGACGGCGCCGGTGTAGGTGCCCGCCGGCGTCCGGGAGGACACGATCCTGCCCTTCTCCAGCTTGCCGCGGTCGTAGAGGACGGTCCGCCCGTCCTCGTCGGTCACCGCGGTCACGGCGGCATCGCTGCGCACCTGTGCCTCGCGGCCCGCGGGGAGTTCGCCCACATCGCGTATCGCCGCGCTGTAGTAGTGGACGTGGTCCCCGTGGTCCACCATCCAGGTGCCGCTGTCGAGTACGTGTGTGCCGCCGGAGGTGTGGAGGTAGCCGAACCGTCCGTCCGTGCCGAGCCGGACGGCGCCTGCCACCCGGGCCGTCTTGTGCACCTTGCCGGTGATGAGGTCGAGGACCCGGCTGTTTCCGCTGTCGGGGTCGTTGAGGAGCAGCCGGGACTGCTGTTCGGCGGCTTCCTGCGCTCCCTCGACGTACCCGTGCGGAGTGGGGGACGGGGAACCGGCCGCGGTCGGGGAGTCGTTGTCCTTCTCCCGCGCGCAGCTCGTGGTGAGCAGCGCGGTGAGGACCAGTGCGGCCGAAGCCCATGGGGTGACGTGTCTGCGGACGGTCATGGCGATCGCCTCAGGCTTCTTTCAGTCGGTTTCGAGGGCGGGTGCGGCGGCGAGGCGCGTACGTCGGTGACGCAGACCGGACGCCAGGTGGGAGAGGAAGAACAGGCTGACCGCGAGGGCCGAGACGGTCGCTCCGGCGGCGGTGCCCAGGTGCCAGGACAGCAGCAGGCCGCCGAACGTGGCGGCGGCGCCGAGGAGCGCGGCGAGCACCATGACCCCGCGGACGCTGCGCGCCCACGGCAGGGCCGTGGCCGGCGGAGCGATGAGCAGGCCGAGGACGAGCAGCGTTCCCACGATGTGGAACGAGGCCACGATGGCCAGACCGAGCAGACCGAGCAGCACGGCGTGGGCCAGGCGCGGCCGCAGCCCCAGGGTCTGGGCCTTGCGTGAGTCGAACGCCAGGGCCAGGAAGGCGCGGTGCCCGAGTACCGAGACCACCAACGCCGCGAACAGCGCCGCCGCGAGCAGGAAGAGGTCCTGTCGGCGGACGGCGAGGACGTCACCGAACAGGAAGCCGGTCAGGTCCACCGCGAAGGACTGCGAGCGCGACACGATGATCACCCCGAGCGACAGCATGCCGACGAAGAGCAGCCCGATGCCGGTGTCCTGGGACAGCCTCGGGGTACGTCCGAGCACGGTGACGCCCGCCGTCATGACGACGGCGCTGACCACCGCGCCCACCATCAGGTTTCCGCCGAACAGCGAGGCCAGCGCGACCCCCGGCAGCAGGCCGTGGGACATGGCGTCGCCGAGGAAGGCCATCCCCCGCAGAACCACCCAGGTGCCCGCCAGCGCGCAGATCGCGGACACGAGCATCCCGCCCCACAGGGCTCGCTGAACGAAAGTCACCTCGAACGGGGCCGTCAACCATTCCATACCGAGGGACACTACAATGAAAATCATGTTCAATAAACCCCACCCCTCGGCCGCCCCACCCCGAGAGCGGACCCCTCACGTCCGCTTCACCGAGTTGTGCGCGGGCTACCCGGGGCGCCCCGTCCTGCGCCGACTCAGCGCGGAAATAGCCACGTTGACCACCACGGCACTCGTCGGCCCGAACGGCAGCGGCAAGTCGACCCTGCTCGGCGTTCTCGCCGGCGTGATCCGCCCGACATCCGGCGAACTCCACCACGACGGAGAGCTGCCGCCCGCGTTCGTGCCGCAGCGCGGAGCCGTCGGTGACACCCTGCCGCTCACCGTCCGGCAGACCGTGGAGATGGGGCGGTGGGGCGAGCGCGGACCATGGCGCCGGCTCACCCGCCGGGACCACGCGACCGTGGACTCCGCGCTCGACCGGCTCGGCATCGGCGACCTCGCCTCACGCCAACTGGCGGAGCTGTCCGGCGGTCAACGCCAACGCGCCCTGATCGCCCAGGGGTTGGCACAGGAGTCGGACCTGCTGCTGCTCGACGAGCCGACCACGGGGCTGGACCCGGAAGCCAGGGCGCGGATCGGAACACTGCTGACCGCACTCGTCGCCGACGGCGTGACGGTCGTCCAGGCCACGCACGACCTCGAGGCCGCACGCGCGGCGGACAGCTGCCTGCTGCTCCAGGACGGCCGCCTCGCCGGACAGGGACACCCCGATCAGGTCCTCACCACGTCGGCACTGGCCCGGATCTGGCAGCCATTCTGAATCGCCCCCGCAGGAGGACAGGTGGCCCGCACTCGGAACCGGACAACACGGCGGCGGGAACACGCCCTCCCGTTAACAATGAATACCGTTTTCATGTAACGTCGTGGTCTCCGGCATGGTCTCCGGTCTCATTCATCTGCCCGGCCGCTCAGCGTCCGCCGCAGGTCGAGGCGTACCGACCCGACCTCCTGCGGTTTCCGTGGCTGCCGATCGACCGATCACCGTTCTCCCACGAAAGGCCCCCGTCATGGCCGTTCCCAAGCGCAAGATGTCCCGCAGCAACACCCGCCACCGCCGTGCCCAGTGGAAGGCGAGCACGCCACGCCTGGTGGACGTGACGGTGGACGGCGTGACCTACCGGGTTCCACAGCACCTCGTGCCCGCCTACCGGCGCGGGCTGCTGCGCCCGGAGGGCTGAGCGGATGCGGTCCCGACGCCTGCCGGTCACCGTGCTGTCGGGCTTTCTCGGCGCGGGTAAGACGACCCTGCTCAACCACGTCCTCACCAACCGCGAGGGCCTGCGCGTGGCGGTGATCGTCAACGACATGAGCGAGGTCAACATCGACGCCGCGCTGGTACGCGGCGGTGAGGCCGCGCTCTCCCGGACCGAGGAGCGGCTGGTGGAGATGACCAACGGCTGCATCTGCTGCACCCTCAGGGACGACCTGCTGGAGGAGGTCGACCGGCTCGCCCGGGAGGACCGCTTCGACTACCTGCTCATCGAGTCCAGCGGCATCTCCGAGCCGATGCCCGTGGCCGCCACGTTCGCCTTCGCCCGCTACGACGGAGCCGCACTGGACGACGTGGCACGCCTGGACACCATGGTCACCGTGGTCGACGCCGCCAACTTCCTGGCCGAACTGGCGGACGGCGACGATCTCGCCGAGCGCGGGCTCGCCCCCTACGAGGACGACGAGCGCACCGTGAGCGACCTGCTGATCGACCAGGTCGAGTTCGCCGACGTACTCGTGCTCAACAAGCTGGACCTGGTCGACGACGCCGACGCGGATCGGCTGCGCGGGGTGCTGACCCGGCTCAATCCCCAGGCGCGGTTGATCACCTCTGTTCACGGCCGGGTCGCCGCCCGTGATGTCCTGGAGACCGGGCACTTCGACCTGGAACGCGCCCAACAGGCACCGGGCTGGGTGCGGGAGCTGAACGGCGACCACGTCCCGGAGACCGAGGAGTACGGCATCTCCTCCCTCGTCTTCCGGTCGGCCGCGGCCTTCCATCCCGGGCGCCTCTGGGACTTCGTCACCGAGGGCCTGGACAGCGGCGCGTACGGACGCGTCCTGCGCTCCAAGGGCTTCTTCACGCTGGCCGGGCGCGAGGGCGTGACCGGTCTGTGGTCCCAGGCCGGCTCCGTCGCCCGCTTCGAACCCTCCGGTGCGCGGGACAGCGACGTGCCGCACGCGCAGGAGGTGGTCTTCATCGGTGTCGGCCTGCGGGCGGACTCCCTGCGCACCGCCCTCGCCGCCTGCCTCATGGCCGCAGGGGAGCCGGTGCCCTCGGCCGACCCCTTCCCCGCCTGGGACACCGGAGAGGTCTGCGAGCACGAACACGGCCCCTCGTCCCTCGCAGCGGCCGTCTGACCCGACGCGGGGCGGCCCGGCGCGCTCGTCCGCCCCGCCCGGCGGCTCCCACCGTGACGGAGGCACACCCATGTACGGAACGACCCGCGGCGAGTGGCGCTACACCCCGCAACGGGCCGCCGTCCTCTCGGCGTTGACCACCTGCGAGGGCTTCACCTCGGCCCAGGTCCTGCACGCGGCGCTCACGGCGGACGGTGTCGAGATCGGCCTGACCACCGTGTACCGCACGCTCCACCTGCTGGAGGCCGCGGGTCAGGTGGACATGGTGCGCGACGGCGACGGCGAACGCCTCTACCGACCCCGGCCCGCCGACGGACACCGGCACTACCTCCTGTGCCGGGGGTGCGGTCTCAGTCTCGCCGTCGAGTCCGAGGAGGTCGAGCGGTGGGCGGCCGAGGTCGCGCGCACCACCGGCTTCCACGACGTGGAGCACACCCTCGAACTGACCGGCGTGTGCGACAGCTGTCACGTCGGGCCCAACGGCAGTCGGAGGGGGACCTGACGTGCGTGTGCCGCGCCTGGGTGTGAGGCCCGGGCGCGGCACACACACGCGGGGTGGACCCCACGCATCGCGGCCGGAACTCCCCCTTCCTCCGTCCCTCCCGGCCTCCCGCGCCACGGGCGGGACCCGCGAAGGCACCAGCGGCCGGCGTTGGGCTGCTCGGTGCGCACGGTTCTCCCGCCGGCCTGGGCGGTCTCAACCACGGCGGGGGTGCGCAAGAAGTCGAGCTTCCCCTCGGGCATGCCGTCCCGTCGGCATGCCCGACCATGCGATGGGGAAATCGAAATACGTGTCCGGATACGGTTCGCCGATCAGCGTGTAATGCCACCACTCGCGGTCGTATGCGCTGAAACCGCAGGCCTCCATGAGGGTACGGAGGTGCCGGCGGTTTCTCGCTTCGGCCTGCGTGATTCCTTGTGCTCCGTGATGCGAGAGGGAATCCATCAAGTCATGGCCGCCGCCCATGGGGAGGATCTCCTGGGAAGCCAGGTCGTAGAGCGTGAGGTCAACGGTGCTGCCCCGGCTGTGACCCGACTTGACGGCCACATATCCCTGCTCGAACATCTCCGCCCGGCCGATGTTCGGATAGTGCCGCGCCTTCGTGCGGCCGTCCTCCGGCTGCTTGGACCAGCGTACGAAGCAGTCGACGGCGCGCTGCGGGCGATAACCGTCCCAGAGGAGAAGGCCGAAGCCCATGGATTCGGCCTTCTCGCGCGCTCGTTCCAGTCCTTCGCACAGCGCCCTGGTGCCGACGATCCGATTGGCCAGATACCCGTCCACGGGCTTTCCGGTGAAGTTGTCCCAGGTGGCGTACTTGGCGTCCCATCGCATTCCGGTCGTTCCGGACGCAAGTTCGTCCACGAACACGAAGTCGTCCTTCATCGGCTCTTCCTCGTCAAGGGCAAGGACAGGATTCGGTTGAGCACTTCACCGAGCGGTATGCCTGCGGCCGCCATCATGCGGGGATAGCGGCTGTACGAGGTCATGCCGGGGAACGTGTTCACCTCGTTGAGGACCACCGCTCCGTCCTCCTTGAGGAACAGGTCCACCCGCGCAAGGCCACTGCACCCAAAGGCGCGGTATACGGCCATGGCGGTCTCCTGGACGAGCAGGCGCGACTCCGCGCGGATGTCGGCCGGGACGATCGCCGTCGAGTTGTCGGAACCGGTTTCCGGCGCATCCTCCTGATGGATCCGGAAAAAGCCGTGGGAGAGGGCGATCCGGTCCACCTCGCCCGCCACCGGATCGAGTTCGTTCCCCAGGATGGCGCAGCCGATCTCGCTGCCGACGACGGCCTCTTCGATCAGCACCTTCGCGTCATACTGCCGTGCGGTCTCCACCGCGCTCCGCAGTTCTTCTGCCCGGGACACCTTGGTGACGCCGAAGGAAGAGCCCGAACGCGCCGGCTTCACGAAGACCGGATAGGTGAGCAGCCCGGGATCGATGTTCTGGTCTGCCGCGACGATCCAGAAATTCGGCGTGGCGATTCCCGCGCTTGCGGCGACGGTGTAGGCAAGGGATTTGTCCATGCACAGTGCGGAACTCTGCACATCGCAGCCCACATAGGGGATGCCGGAGAGCTCGAGCAGCCCCTGCATCGCACCGTCCTCACCGCGCTTGCCGTGCAGCACGGGCAGCACGACGTCCAGGGGGACCGTCTCGTACCGCCCCTGCGCCTGCCCTTCTTCCTGGACAAGCAGTCCGTGCACGGTGCTGTCCGGCGACAGCACGGCCGGACGGCAGTTTCCTGTCTCCCAGTTCGCGTCGGGGCCGTCGCAGAGCTTCCAGGCACCGTCCTTCGTGATGCCGATATAGAGCGGTTCGTACTTCTCGGCATCGAGGTTCCGGGCGATCTCCCGTGCGGACTTGACGGAGATGGGGTGCTCTTCGGAACGTCCGCCGAATATGATGCCGACCTTCAGCTTATCCATGCTGGTACTCGCTTTCGAATTTCAGGCAGTCGGTGAGGGAGTTTTCGACCATGTCACGCAGGGCGTGGTCCGTGTAGTAGGCGGTGTGCGGGCTGATGAGCACATTCGGCAACTCTTGCAGCCGCAGCAGTGACTTGCTTTTGATGGGCCTGGTTCGGCAGTCGGCGTAGAAGATGCCTTCCTCGCCCTCGACGACATCCAGTGCAGCGCCGCCGAGCCTGCCGCTTTCCAGTGCCGATACAAGGGCCTCGGTGTCGATGAGCGCCCCTCGTCCGGTATTGACGATCAGCGCGCCCCGTTTCATCTGCTCGATACGCTGCCGGTTCAGCAGGTGATGCGTTTCCGGGTTCAGCGGTGCGTGGAGCGTGACCAGGTCGCTCCGCTGCAGCAAATCGTCGAGAGGAACGTATTCGGCGGTGGTTTTGGGACGGTAGTCGTGGGCGAGTATGCGGCAACCGAAAGCACGCAGCCTGTCCATGACCGCAGCGCCGATGCGTCCTGTGCCGATCACGCCGACGGTCAGATCGCGCAGTTCCTTGCCGCGCACGTCGTTCAGCCGGTAATCGTGGACATCCGCGCGCCGGATGATGGATTTCGCGTCGCGTACCGCCATCAGCGTCAGCATCAGCGTGAAGTCGGCCACGCTGTCCGGCGAGTAACTGACGTTCTCCACTGTGATGCCGATGCCGGCCGCGTATTCCACATCGATGTGGTTGCACCCGATGCTCCGCGTGGAGATGTACGTCACGCCGGCTCGGCCAAGCGCGAGAAGAGCGGAGTTGGCGATGGGAGTCTTGTGGCCGACGCTGATGGATCGGCTTCCGGCTGCCAGCTCGATATTCGCTTCGGATACCGGTGCGCCCGTGATGACTGGCGTCACACGGAAGCGAGGCGTCAGCTCTCGGAACAAGACAGACTCATCGGGGCCGCACCCATAGGCGGTGATGCGGGGCGGTTCGCTGTAGGTCATACGTACAGTCAAGGCGTCGTGGCGTTGCCGGAACGTATGTGGATTTCGATATGCCGGCGATACACCGCGGCGCATTGACTGGTGGCATGACCTACAAGGAATCAGCGTGATCCCCCTCGGCCTCGGCGAGATCGCCGCGATCGTCGGCGGGACGATCGAGGGCGACGCGTGCGTGACGGTGACCGCGCCGGCCGTACTCGACGGCCGGCAGGCCGAGCCGGGCGGCCTCTTCGTCGCCTTCGCCGGTGAGCACGTCGACGTCCACGCATACGCCGGTCAGGCCGGCCGGGCCGGCGCGGTGGCCGTGCTCGGCTCCCGGCCCACGCTGCTGCCCACCATCGTCGTCGAGGACGCTCGGGCCGCGCTGCAGGTGCTCGCCGCGCACGTCGTGGCCCGGCTGCGCGACGGCCTCACCGTGATCGGGGTGACCGGTTCGCAGGGCAAGACCAGCACCAAGGACCTGCTGGCGGCTGTGTTGTCGAGCGCGGGGCCGACGGTCGCCACGATCGGCTCGCTCAACAACGAACTCGGTGTGCCGCTCACCATGCTGCGCGCGGTCGCGGCCACCCGGTTCCTCGTACTGGAGATGGGAGCCCGCCACATCGGCGACATCGCCGAGCTCACCGGCCTGGTCGCGCCCGACATCGGCGTCGTCCTCAATGTCGGCCAGGCGCACCTCGGCGAGTTCGGGTCGCGCGCGGCCATCGCCGAGACCAAGGGCGAGCTGGTGCGGGAGCTCGCGCCCGGCGGCACCGCCGTGCTCAACGCCGACGATCCCCGCGTGGAAGCGATGCGTGCGCTCACCGACGGCCCCGTGCTGACCTTCGGCCGGGCGGAGCACGCCGACGTGACGATGCTCGGTCTGGATCTCGACGGGCTCGGCCGTCCGTCCTGCACGCTGCGGACCGCCGACGCCCGCGTAACCGTCGCGCTGCCGCACGTGGGCGCCCACCAGGCGCTCAACGCGTCGGCCGCCGCTGCCGCGGGGCTGGCGGCCGGAGTACCCCTCGCCCTGGCCGGGGCGGCGCTGGCCACCGCTTCCCTGTCTCAGGGGCGGATGGAGTTGCGCCTCCTCGCCGGTGGCGCGACGCTGATCAACGACTCCTACAACGCCAACCCCGACTCGACCCGCGCCGCCCTGGACGCGCTGGTGGCGATCGAGGGTGGGCGCCGCATCGCCGTACTCGGCGAGATGCTCGAACTCGGCGACGCCAGTGCGGCCGAGCACCGTGCCATCGGGGAGTACGCCGCCGCCCGCGCCGACGTGGTGGTAGTGGTCGGCGAGGCCGCCCTGTCGATCGCCGACGGAGTGGGGGAGCGTGCGGTGGTGCTCGACGGCAACGGCGCGGCCGTCACCTGGCTGCGCGGCCACCTCACCGCCGACGACGTGGTGCTCGTCAAGGCGTCCCGTGGGGCCCGCCTCGACGAAGTGGTCGCCCGGCTTACGTAGTCGGGCCTACCGCCCGCGGCGCCTCATGTAGAGGTCGAAGGCCCGGTAGACCATCGGCCGCAGCGGCAGGTCCCACTCGCCCGCGTATCTCACCGCCTGGCCACCCGTGCCGGCCTTGAACCGGATCAGCCCGACGTGCGGGTCGTCGGCGTCGAGGGTGGGGGTGATGCCGCGCAGGTCGTAGACGTCGCAGCCGGCCGCGAGCGAGTCGCGGATCATCGCCCACTGGCAGGCGTTGGAGCCGCGCATCTCGCGCTTGTCGGTGGAGGAGGCGCCGTATGAGTACACCGCGTGGGCACCGACGCGGACCAGGATCGTGGCGGCGACCAAGTCGTCCTGGTGGCGGGCCAGGTAGAGCCTGATCCGCTCGGGATCCTCCGCGCTCAGCGCGGCGAACATGGTCTCGAAGTAGCCCAGCGGCCGGGGCGTGAAGCGGTCCCGCTCGGCGGTGTGGACGTAGAGGTCGTGGAACGCCTCCAGGCCCGCGCCGACCGTGTCGACCGTGACCTCGACTCCTTCCTTGGCCGCCTTCCTGATGTTGCGGCGCCACTGCTGGTTCATGCCCTTGAGGAGCTGGTGCTCGGTCCTGCCGGCCAGCGGAAGCTCGTACTTGAACTGCGGATGCCCGACCCCGAAGCCGTCCTGAGGGCTCTGCGGCAGCCAACCCGCCCCCCTGAGCCGGCCGGCCACCTGGGCGCCGACCGGGTCGGACCGTTGGCCGGGCACCTCGGTGAGCCGCTTGGTGCCCGGGTCGGCGACACCCTCCTTGACCTGGACGGCGCTCCAGGTGTCCGTGCGCACCGGCGGGCCGAGCCGGATCGCGAACGCGCCGTGCGCCTTGAGATGAGCCGCCAGCGGGTCGAGCCACACGCCGAGATCGCCGGTCCAGTCGATGAGCGGGCCCTCGGGCAGATAGGCCAGCGTGAACCGTTCGAGCTTCGGCACCGGGCGATGCAGGACGGGCCCGGCGCCGACCAGTTGTCCGCCGTCGAACCAGCCGAGGGACTCGCTGCGCCACTCGGTCTTCACACGGCCCCAGGCCGGCGTCTGCAGGAAGCTGGCCGACCGCTGGGACCGTACGAACGCCAAGTGCTCGGTGGTGCTGATCGGCCAGACGGTCAAAGGCCCGCCCGAGGCGCCTGCCCCCGGGTACCGCCGGGTTCCGGCTGCTGTGTGTACGGGTTCGCTGTAGGACATGCCGTCAGTCAAGGCGATGCGGTGTTGCGGGGGCGTATGCGGTTTTCGATACGCCGGCGGTATGTTCCGGGATTTCCGGACCAGCCTGTTGCGGCACGTCCCGTACCGGGCTGCCGTCACCAGCCGACGCGGACCGCCACCGGCCGGTGGTCGCTCCCGGTAGCCGGCAGCACCCACGAACTCCGCGGCTCCACGCCCCGGGTGAGGATCTGGTCGATCCGTACCATCGGGAACTTCGCCGGCCAGCTGAAGCCGAAGCCGTTCCCGGCCGCGTCCTGGGCCGAGTGCAGCCGCGAGGTGAGGCCGTCGAGCTTACGGTCGTCCGTGGTGCCGTTCATGTCGCCGAGCAGCACCACCCGCCTGTTCTGCTCGGCGGCGACGGCTTCGGCGAGCGCCTCGGCGTTCCTGTCCCGGCTCGCCGTCCAGAAGCCTTGCCCGGGATTCACGCGAACGGATCCCAGATGAGCCACATACACGGCCAGCGGCCCGTGGTCGGTGGCCACCGTGGCACGCAGCGCCCGGTTGTCGGCCAGCTTGACGTCGGCCGGCTTGGAGTCCCCCAGCGGCCCGACGTCCTGCGCGATGTCGACCGGCCGGACATCCGACAGCGGCCGCTTGCTCCACAGCCCGACCGTGCCCTGCACCGAGTGGTACGGGTACGCCTTCGCCAGCTCCTTCTCGTACACCGGCTTCGCCCGTGCGGTGATCTCCTCCAGGGCCAGCAGGTCCGCGCCGGCGGCGGCCAGGTCGCGGGCGGTGCCGGCGGGGTCGGGGTTGTCGGCGTCGACGTTGTGGCTGACCGCGGTGAGGTCACCGCCCGCGTGTGACTTGTCGACGAGCAGCCCGCCGAAGAGGCTCACCCATGTCACGACCGGCAGCAGCAGTGCGACGACCGCGGAGGCGGACCGACGCCACAGCGCCCCGGCGAGCAGCACCGGGACGAACACGCCGAACCACGGCAGGGCGGTCTCCACCAGACTGCCGATGTTCCCGATCCGGTTCGGTATCCGCGCATGCAGCAGCAGGAGCAGGCCGAGCAGCAGCGCCGACGCCGCGAGCACCCGGCCGCGCTGCCACGGCCCCGGCCGGGACAGGCTGCCGATCACCCGGTGGACGACCGGGCGCTTCACGGTGGTCTCCGCGGTTTCGGCGGTTTCGGCGGTCTCGGCCCGCCCGTCCGCTTCGGCCTGCCGCCGCTCGTCCGCAACGTCGTGTCTTGCTTCACTCACTGATCAAGTTCCTGACCTGCTTGGCTGAATGGGGTGCCGGGGCGGGCAGTTGAACGGCGATTCGCAGGCCGCCGTCGGCACGCGGGGTGAGGGCGAGGGATCCGTCGTGTACGTGGACGATCCGCTGGACGATGGCCAGGCCGAGGCCGACGCCGGCGTGGTCGGTGTGGACGCGTTCGGTGCCGCGCTGAAACGGTTCGGTCAGGGTCGAGACCAACTCCGGGGAGAGCTTCTCGCCGCTGTTCTCGACAGTGAGTACCGCGCTCCCGGAGCGGACGCCGGTGCGGACCCACACCGAACCGCGTTCGGGCAGGTTGTGCACGATGGCGTTGTGCACGAGGTTCGTCGTCATCTGCAGCAGCAGCGCCGGCGACCCGGAAGCCGTGGCGACGTCACCGGAGGTGTCGATGGTGACCCCGCGCTTCTCGGCGAGCGGGAGCAGTGTCTCGGCGGCCTCTTCCACGAGCAGGGACAGGTCGACCGGCTCCCGGGTGAAGGCCTGCTTGTCGGCGCGGCTGAGCACGAGCAGCGCCTCGGTGAGGCCGATCGCCCGGGCGTTGACGACGCGGAGGCGCTCGACGAGCTCGTCGATGTCGCGGTGCGGATCGTTGCGCGCCACGTCGAGGAGAGCCTGCGTGGTCGCCAGCGGCGTGCGCAGTTCATGCGAGGCGTTGGCGGCGAATCTCTGCTGCTCGGCGACGTGTGCTTCGAGCCGCTCCAGCATGGTGTCGAAGGCATCGGCGAGTTCGCGGAACTCGTCCCCGCGGCCCGGCAGCCGGATGCGGTGGGAGAGCGAGCCGTTGGTGGCCATGCGGGTGGCGTCCGTGACACGGGTCAGCGGAGCGAGCATGCGGCCGGCGAGGATCCACCCGCCCACGAGGCCGAACACCAGCAGGAATGTCAGTACTGCGGCCGCCCTCGGAGCGAAGACGTCCAGAAGAGCGGACCGGACGGGGAAAACACCGCTACTGGGCCTGTCGTCGGGGTTGTAGAGCACCGCACGGTCGGGGACGTATCGCAGGAGGAACACCCACACCGCCCCCATCAGCAGGGCACCGGCCAGCATGAGGAATCCGGCGTAGCTGAGGGTGAGCTTGACGCGCACGCTCACACCGGGCTGCCTATCCACGGCTCTGCCCCTCGTGCCCGGTGCCGGGTGCGGTGTCGATGCGGTAGCCGACGCCTGGCACGGTGGCGATGATCCAGGGTTCGCCGAGCCGTTTGCGCAGGGCCGAGACGGTGATCCGTACGGCGTTGGTGAACGGGTCGGCGTTCTCGTCCCAGGCCCGCTCCAGCAGTTCCTCGGCGCTGACGACACCGCCTTCGGCGGCGACGAGGACCTCGAGTACGGCGAACTGCTTCCTCGTCAGCGCGACATGGCGGCCGTCGCGGTGGACCTCCCGGCGGAACGGGTCGAGCCGCAGACCTGCGATCTCCCGCACGGGCGGCCTGCTGTGCGCACGCCTGCGGTCGAGTGCCCTGAGCCGGAGGACGAGTTCCTGAAGTTCGAACGGCTTCGTGAGGTAGTCGTCGGCGCCGAGCTCGAACCCGGTGGCCTTGTCGTCGAGACGGTCGGCAGCGGTGAGCATGAGGACCGGCATGCCACTGCCGGAGGCGACGATGCTCTTGGCGACCTCGTCACCGCTGGGCCCGGGAATGTCCCGGTCGAGGACGGCGATGTCGTACGTGTTGATGCTCAGCAGCTCCAGCGCGGTGTCGCCGTCACCTGCGATGTCCGCCGCGATGGCTTCCAGGCGCAGGCCATCGCGGATGGCCTGCGCCATATAGGGCTCGTCCTCGACGATCAGCACACGCATACTTCGAGGCTACGGGTCCGGACATATCGTCGCCGTATCGAAAACCGCGTACGGACGGCACCATGCCGCGGCCTTGACCGCGGGGACGACGCCGCTGGCAGTCGCCGGCCGGCCGCAGACACGCACCGGACGGCCGGCCCGGCGCACGGGCAGGACGGCGTACCGTCCCACGTGCCGGTGACCGGCGACGGCGCCGGTCACCGGGTCGCCTCCTCGGCGTCCACCGCCGCCTGGGGTACCAGGCGCCAGCCGCGGCTGCGGCGGCGCCGCTCCCAGAAGCGGGCGTACAGGCCGTCGGCGGCGAGGAGTTCCGCGTGGGTGCCCCGCTCGCTGACGCGGCCCTCGTCCAGGACGAGGATCTGGTCGGCGGCCGTGACGGTGGAAAGCTGGTGGGCGATCACCAGCAGGGTGGAGTCCCGCATCAGGGTGCGCAGGGCCTGCTGGACGTACTTCTCGTTCTCCGGGTCCAGGGCGGCAGTGGCCTCGTCGAGCAGGACGACGGAGGCGCGCTTGAGGACGGCGCGGGCGACGGACACGCGTTGGCGTTCGCCGCCGGACAGGGAGGTGCCGCCCTCGCCGACGCGGGTGGCGAAGCCGTCCGGCAGCCGCTGGACGATCTCGTCCACCCCGGCGATCCGGGCCGCCTCGCGGAGTTCCTCGTCGGTGGCGTCGGGACGGCCGACGCGGATGTTGCCCTCCAAGGTGTCGTCGAACAGGTACACGTCCTGCTGGACGAGGGAGATCTGGGTCATCAGCTGCTCCACCGGCATCTCGCGCACGTCGGTGCCGCCGACGCGGACCGATCCGGCGTCCACGTCGAAGAAGCGGGCGATGAGCCGGGCGAGCGTCGTCTTGCCCGCGCCGGACGGGCCGACCACGGCGGTCATGGTGCGCGGGGGGACGTCGAAGGAGACGTCCCGCAGGACCGGGTCACCGTCGTCGTAGCCGAAGGTGACGTTCTCGAAGGTGATCCCGCCGGAGCGTTCGAGGGCGGCGTGGGGGGCGGTGTCGGGCAGGGGCGGCTCGTCGAGCAGGGCGGCCAGCCTGCCGAGGTCGTTGCCCGCCATGCGCAGCATGCCGCTCATGCCGGCGACCTCGGTCACCGGACCGACGAACCGTGCGGCGAGCGCGAGGAGTGCGACCAGCGCCGCGGGTTCCACGGCGTCGTCCAGGGCCAGGGCCACGCCGGTGGCCACCAGGGCGGCGAAGCACAGCTGGACGGCGAGGCCGCCTGCGAGCAGCCGGGGCATGGTCTCCGCGAGCATCCGCCCGCCCGCCCGGCTGCGTTCTTCCACCGCGGCCTCCAGCGGGGCGTGGCCCGCGTGGTCGCGGCCGAAGGCCCGCAGGGTCTTCTGTGCCCGGGCGAACTCCACCACCCGGTTGCCGGCGAGGACGTCGGCGGCCTCCCGCCGCTCCTCGCTGCGGCCGATCCACGACGCGGACCAGCGGTGGGTGGCGTACAGCAGCGGCGCGCAGCACACCAGGACCGAACCGAGCCGCCAGTCCAGGACGAGCATGGCCAAGGCGACGGTGGCGGGGGTGACGACCCCGCTGACGACAGGGGTGAGCAGGTGGGCGAAGACATTGGTCACGGTGAAGGTGCCGGTGGTCGCCGAGCGCGCGACCCGGCCGACCTTCTCGGAGGTGAACCAGCCCAGCGGCAGCCGCACCAGGTGGTCGCCGAGCCGGTCGTGCAGGGTGGTGAGGGTGACGACGGCCAGCCCGAAGCCCCGCATGGCCTGCTGGTAGCGGGCGACGCAGGTGGCCACGACGAGGACCGCGAGCGTCGCCAGGTGCCGCAGCGCTGCCGGGGTGTCACCGTCGAACACGGCGCGCAGCACGGGCACGAGGAACGCCATGGCGACGCCTTCGAGGACCGCGTACGCGACCAGCCAGGCCAGGTAGCGGCGCAGGGCGCCCCGGTGGTCGGGCCCCAGGACGGTGGCCAGGTGGCGGATCATCGGTCGGTCTCCTCGGTCGGCTCGGCACCGGCCTCGTCGGCGGGGCGGTGGGCCGCCCACATGCGGGCGTAGCGGCCCTCGGCGGCGAGCAGTTCGGTGTGCGTGCCCTGCTCGACGACCCGGCCCGCCTCGAGTACGACGATCCGGTCGGCGCCGGTGATGGTGGACAGGCGGTGGGCGACGACGAGGACGGTACGGCCCCGCACCAGGGTGGACAGCGCGTCCTGGATCTCCGCCTCGGAGTCCGGGTCGGCGTAGGCGGTGGCCTCGTCGAGGACGAGGACGGGCGCGTCGGCGAGGAGGGCGCGGGCGATGGTGAGGCGCTGCGCCTCGCCGCCGGAGAACCGGGCGTCCTCGCCGACGACCGAGTCGTAACCGCGCGGCAGCCGGGTGACACGGTCGTGGACGCGGGCGGCGGTCGCGGCGGCGACGAGATCGTCGTCGGTCGCGTCGGGACGGCCCAGGCGGAGGTTGTCGGCGACCGTGCCGTGCAGCAGCTGTACGTCCTGGAGGACGAACCCGACGTGCCGGTACAGCTCTTCGGGCGCGATGTCGCGGACGTCGGTCCCGCCGATGCGGACCGTGCCGGCGTCCACGTCGTGGAACCTGGGGACGAGGGCGGCGAGGGTGGACTTGCCCGCGCCGGAGCCGCCGACCAGGGCGGTGACGGTGCCGGCGCGGCAGGTCAGGTCGATGCCGTGGAGCACGGGCCGGTCGGGTTCGTAGCCGAAGACGACACCGTCGAGGACGACGTCGTTGCCGTTCGGTCGCCGGGGCCGGTCGGTGACGGGGAGTTCGGGGACGTCGAGCAGCGCGGTGATGCGTCCGGCGGCGGCCACGGCCTTGCGCTGGGCGGCCAGGCCCTGGTTGAGGGTGAGGAGGGTGGTGGGCAGGACCGCGGCGACGAGCACCTCGGCGAGGACGTCGGCCGGTGAGACCCACCCCTCGTGGGTGAACCAGATGCCGCCGGCCAGTCCGACCACGGAGATCACCGGCACGGACAGCGCCATGGAGGTGTACGCGTCCAGTTTCAGGACCGGCCTGACCCAGCCCACGTACTGGTCGCCGTAGGCGTGCACGGCCTCGCGGTAGCCGGCGTGGACCCGGCGGGTGCCGCCGAACACCTTGACGACACCGATGCCGTGCACGAACTCGACGACGGCGGCGCTGACCCGGCCGAAGGCGGTGTCCAGCGCGGCCATCTTCTCGCCGAATCCGCGCATCATGAAGGCGTACGCCGTGAAGTAGACCGGGAGGGTGGCCAACGCCAGCAGGGCGAGCCGCCAGTCGACCCAGAGCAGGTATCCGAGTCCGGCGAGCGGCAGCGCGATCGCGCCGGCCAGTTCGACGTCGTGGTGGGCGACCAGGTGGTGCAGGTCGTCGATGTCCTCCTGGGCGGCCTTGCGGACCTGTCCGGAGGTGGTGGCCGAGTACCAGCCCAGCGGCACCCGGCCGAGTTTGGCGACCGTGCGGCGCCGCAGGTCGGCCTGGAGCCGCACGTCGGCGAGATGGGTGATCCACAGGGCGGCGCCGTGGCAGCTCCAGCCGACGACGAGGGTCACGGCGACGACGACGGCCGCGGTGACCACCCGGTCCCGGTCCGGGGGGCCGTCGGCGAGCAGCGCCCGGCCGATCTCGGCGATGCCGACGAAGGGCACCAGCTTCGTGACGGCTCCGAGCGCGCCCAGCACGATGCCGGCCCGGGTCAACGGGGCGACCGGGCGGCGCAGTTCGCGCAGTGCGCCGGCGGTGCGCCGCCGCTCGTCGCGGTCGTCGGCGGGCGGGGCGTCGGAGCGCCGCTCGGGTGCCGTCGTGGGCTCGGTGGTGGTCATCGGGTGGGTCTCCCTCGGTGTCCAGGTCCGGCCCGGTCCGGCTGTGGTGGGGCCACCCGGTGCTCGGCGACCGGGTGGGGTGGACGTGCGGCGGTGCGACGGCACCGAAGTGACCGCCGGACGCATCGGCCACGGTGGCCTCGCCCGGGGCGGACGTCACCGCGGCGGGTCCACCGTGGCCGGCGGTGAACTGGGCGGCGCTCCCGCGGGGCTCCGCCGCGGTGCGGTGCCGGGTGGGCGGTGCCGCCGGGGCGTCCGGTGGCGCCGGAGCGGAGAGCCGTGCGGGCGGTGCCGCTGGGGTCGGGCCGCCGCGCTGCCGCGCCGGTGCGCAGCGGTACCCCGGCGTGGTCGGCGGACGGCTGCGAGTCAGCTCCGCCCCTGGCGAGGGCGCCGGTGGCAGTGTGCCCCCCAGGGCGTGCCGGACGGCGCCGTCGCGGCCGCGGGCGGCTCCCGTAGCCGCGATGCGCGCGTGCCTCCGCTCCGGTTCACGGTGCCGTCACGGCGCCGGCCACGGGCTCCCTCCCCTCGTCGTCCGACGCCGGTGCCGGTGAGGCGGGCACCAGGTGACCGCTGACCGCCCGGAGCTTCTCCCTCGTCTCCTCCAGCTCCCGTTCCGGGTCGGAGCCCGCCACGATGCCGGCTCCGGCGCGCAGCCAGGTCCGGCCGTCCCGGCGCAGGACGGTGCGCAGCACCAGGGCCGCGTCCAGGGTGCCGTCGGCCTCCAGCCGCACCACCGCGCCGCTGTACAGCCCGCGTTCCCGCTCCTCGGCACGGCGGATCGCCGCGAGGGCGGGCTTCTTGGGTATTCCGGAGGCGGTCACGGCGGGGAACAGGGCGGCGAGCGCGCCCCACCGGTCGTGGCCGGGCGCCAGCCGGCCCCGCAGCCGGGAGGCGAGGTGCTGTACGCTCCCCCGTTCCTCCACGGCCATGAACTCCTCCGTGCGCACCGACTCCGGCAGGCAGACCGTGTTCAGTTCCTCCTGCACCAGGCGTACGGAGACGGCGTGCTCGTACACCTCCTTGGCATCACGGTGGAGATCGGCCCGGCGGGCCGCGTCGGCGTCGGCATCGCCGGTCAGCGCTCGGGTGCCGGCCAGCGGCTGGGCCGTGACGAGGCCGTCGGCGTCGACCCGGGCCACGATCTCGGGGCTGAAGCCGGCGGCCTCCCACCCACCGTGCCGCAGCAGGAAGGAGCGGGCCGGGAGATGGCTGCGCCGCCCCGCCACATAGGTGGCGGGGAGGTCGAGTTCGGCCCGCACGGACACGGTGCGGGAGACGATGGCCTTGTCCAACTCCCCGGCGCGGATGGCGCGTACGACGTCGGCGACGGCCGTGCGGTACCGGTCGGCGTGCTCCTCCAGGTCGACGGCGATCCGCCGCCCCGCGGGCTCGGTGGCCGAGGCGGTGCGCAGCCGCCTCTCCAGTTCGTCCAGGGCGTCCGGTCCGCCGGCCCGCAGTACGGCCGCGGACGGCGTCAGCTCCATCTCCCGTTCCGGGACGACGAACCGGGCGAGGATTCCGTCGCCGGCCGCGCCGTCCCCGTGGAGGACGTGGGCGAGCTCGAAGGAGATCCAGCCGTGCGCCGATCCGACACCCTCGGTCCGGGTCCGCAGAAGTTCCCCGACGGTGGCCAGTGGGTGTGCGCCGGCGGGCAGTTCCACCGGCTCGATGTCCGGACCGTGCAGCCGGACGGATGCCGCGTCCACCTCGATCACGACGGACTCGCCTTCGCTCCATGTGACGGAGCCGCCCTGCTCGTAGAGGAGATGGGGGGCGTCGGTGCCCGCGGACAGCGCGGCCGCGACGGCGACGGGATCGCCGGTGAAGGTGAGTTTGCGCTCGGGGAAGGAGTCCCGATGGGTCACGAGAGGTCTCGCTTTCCGGTCGGCAGCGGGTACTGGCCGCTGTAGCGGTGCGGGCCACGCCCCACGAGGGTGCGGCGGCACCGTCTCGTGCGGCGGGGAGGGGGTAACTGGCCGGGAGGGTGCGCGGGTCGGAAGGACCAGTGATGTGGGTCCGCCGCACACCCGGGCCCCGCCGCCCTCGGCGTCCGCCTCTCCCTGAAGGGCGGGGGCCCGACAGGTGGAGACGGCGGGATGGCCGTGTGCCGCGCGGTATCGGGCGGGACGACGCCGGAACCGGAGTGGTGCGGACCGACGAGGGTGGGCCGAGCAGGACCCATGAAAACGTTAATGAAAACGATTGTCAAGACTGTCAGGGCAAGGCGGCCCGCTCGGGCCGGCGCCCCGTCACCGGATCAGCTTGCCGATCTCCGGCGACCCCGGGACGCCCCCGGCGCTCACCAGGCTGCTGCTCATTCCGGCCTCCTGCGCGAGCTGCTCGAGACTGAGGTTCTCCCAGTCGTAGGTGTCGGAGGTGCTGCGTACCAGTTCGCCTCGGCGGAAGACCTTCCAGGACGTCCGCCAGCGCATCACCTCGCCCCCGACGGGTTCGGCTTCCGTCCACCACTCGTAGGTCTGCTCGCCGATCGTCTCGCGCAGCATCCTGAAGGGCGGCACGTGACGGGCGGTGCCGACCCCCATCAGTTCCACGATGATCGGGCCGCCGTCGGGGAGCCTGTCGCGCAGGTTCCGCCACAGATCGGCGCGTTCGGCCTTGGTGAGGTGGCCCACCACTCCGAAGATCACCACCGCGCTGACGGTGTCGGGCAGGGTGAGCCGCTGGGCGGGCTCCGCGACGACCGTCACCCGGTTCCGCAGGTCCTCGTCCGCGAACACCCGGCTCGTCAGCATCGCCCGCATCGGAACGGACGGCTCCGCGGCGATGATCCGGACGGCCGGCAGGGCCCGGGCGATGGCGGCCGTGATCCGGCCGGTGCCCGCCCCGATCTCGACGACGGGGCCGCGGGTGGTGTCGACCCCCGCCAGCGCGGCGGCCAGGGGCCCCGCACTCGTCCGTACGTGGCGTGCGGCCACCATCTCGTAGAACTCCGCGGAGGCGGTGTAGTAGTCCGCGACCATGACAGTGACGTCCTTTCAGGTCTCAGGGGGTGCTGGGCCAGGTGCGCACGGGGCGCTGGAAGCCGACCCCCAGGTCCCGGCCGATGGCCTCGGCCAGCAGGGCGCGCCGGGGAACGAGGAAGAAGTGGCCACCGTCGAACGCCGTGGTGGTCAGGGGGTGCGATGTGGTGCTCGACCACGTCTCGGCGTCCCGCGCGCCGCACTCGGGGTCCTCGGAACCGAAGAAGACGCTGACCGGGCAGTCCAACGGCTCGGCGGAGGACGGCCGGTACGTCTCGATCAGCCGGTAGTCGCTGCGGACGTACCCCAGGATGGCGGCCCGCAGCTCCGGGTCCGCGAGCACCTCGCGGGGCGTCGCGCCGTAGCGTGCCAGTTCGTCGGCCAGCGCGCCGTCGCCCCGGCGGTGGATGTCGCCCGCCACCGCGTGATGAGGGGATGCCCGGCCGGCGACCAGCAGCCGGACCGGCGCCCGGAAGCCCCGGCGCCGCAGTTCCTGAGCCACCTCGTAGGCGACCGCGCTGCCCATGCTGTGCCCGAAGAGGGCGTACGGCCCGTCGAGCAGCGGGCCGAGGGCGTCGGCGACCTCGCGGACGAGGACGTCCATCGAGTCGACCGGACTGTCGGTGAACCGGTCCTCCCGGCCGGGGTACTGCACGGTCACGTGCTCGATCCCCTCCGGCAGCAGGCTCTGCCAGGGACGGAACGAGGAAGCCGCGCCGCCCGCGTGCGGGAAGCACACGAGACGCATTTCCGCTTCCGGTCGGACCATCGGCCTGCGCAGCCAGGGCCCGAGAGTCGACTGATGCACCAATCTCTCCTACCGCGAGTTGCAGAAGGCAGCCGCACTGCCGTCGCTCCGGTCAGTCCATCATCAATTTCCGGTCTCGTCCAGCTCACCCCGAACGCTGCGCGAGCGAATACGCTACTTTTCCATAGCAATCCAAGGAAGCAATGGCTAGCCTAGCGATATCTCCGTATCGCCACACGAAGGATTCGACAGCCATGACTGACACCGAAGCGACCGAAGCCGCTTCCGACGCCTTTCCCATGGTCCGCGGATGCCCGTTCTCTCCGCCGGAGAAATACGCGGAGCTCCGCAAGCAGGGACCGGCGACCCGGGTGACCCTGCCGACCGGCCGCCGGGCCTGGGTCGTGACGGGCTACCAGGAGGTCCGCGCGGCACTGGCCGACCCCCGGGTCAGCGCCGACATCCGCCACCCGAACTTCCCCGCACTCGTCGAGGGCGAGCAGGAGGTGGGGGCCCGGACCAGGCCGTTCATCAGGATGGACCCGCCCGAGCACACGCGGTTCCGCCGGATGCTGCTCGCCGAGATGACCGTCCGCAAGGCGCGCCGCATGCGCCGGGACATCCAGCGCATCGTCGACGAGCGCATCGACGAACTGCTCGCCGGCGGCCCCCCGGTCGACCTGGTCACCCACTTCGCCCACACCGTGTCCAGCACCGTCATGTGCGAACTCATCGGAGTGCGACGCACCGATCCGTGGTTCCGGCGCGTCACGGGGACCCTGGGTTCCCAGGTCTTCGGTGGCGGCACCAGCACCGCGCAGGGCGCGGCCGAGGGCATCGGCGCCCTGTCCTCCGTGATCGACGGGATCATCGCGGACCGCGCGAGGGACCTCGGGGACGACCTGCTCAGCAGGCTGATAACCGAGCGGCTGCACACCGGCGAGGTGAGCCGTGAGGAACTCGTCACCACCATCGCCATCCTCGTGGTGGCCGGCTGGGAGACCACGACGAACCAGATCGCGCTGAGCGTGCTGGCGCTGCTGGAGAATCCGGAACTGATCGCGGAGCTGCGCGCGGACCACACCAAATTCCCGGCCGCCGTCGAAGAACTCCTCCGAGTCCTTTCGGTTGGCGACTCAATCGCGCTGCGCACCGCCACCGAGGACATCCGACTCGGCGAGCATGTGATCCCGAAGGGCGATGGAATCATTCCTCTATTGGCTTCAGCAAATCATGATGAAAGTGTCTTCGAAGCGCCCGAGAAGATTGATTTCGAGCGGCAAGGAAAACAGCATGTCGCGTTCAGCTACGGCATTCATCAATGCGTCGGCCAGAATGTCGCCCGGCTGGAACTGGTAACCGCGATCAGCACCCTCCTGGACCGGATTCCCACGCTTCGCTCAGCGGCTCCCCTGCACACGGTCCGGTTCCGGCACGAAGGCATCGCCTTCGGGCCGGAACAGGTACTCGTCAGCTGGTGACCACCGGCCGTTCCGCACCGCGCAGCACGCCCAGGTGCGGAACGGCCGCTCCGTGGGGCGGCGGCGGGGTCTCGAGTGCCAGCCCCGCCTCCTCGGCGATCTGGGTCAGGGTCACCGTGTGCCAGTGGTAGGCGTCCCGTACCTCCCGCACCAACTCCGTGCCGTCGAAGACACGCCAGGTCGTCTCCAGCCGCATCAACTGCTCACCGGCGGGCTCGCCGGCCATCCACCACTCGTAGCGCAGCCCGCCGAGACTTGCCTGGCGCAGCCGGGTCGCCGGCATCGACACCGGGGTGTACAGGCCCATGAGTTCCACGACGAGCGGTGCGCCCGGCGCGAGCCGGTCGGCCAGGTCCCGCAGCAGCGCACGACGCCCGGGGGGATCCAGGTGTCCGAGCATCCCGCAGGCGACCGCGCCGCAGATCCGGTCGGGCAGCACCAGGTCGTTCGCGGCGGCGGGCAGCACCGTCACCCGCTGCCCGATCCCGGGGTCGTCCGCGAGCCTGCTGGTGAGGACCGCGCGCATGCCCGCGGAGGGCTCGGCCGCGACGATCCGGCAGTCCGGGTACGCGGCGGCTATCTGACGGGTCACCAGGCCGCTGCCCGCCCCGATGTCGAGCAGCGGGCCGGCTTTCGGGTCGATGCCCGCGAGCGAGGCGACCACCGCGGGGCCGGTGCGGTCCGTGTGTTCCCGGGCCCCGAGGTCGAAGAACTCGGCGGGCCGGGTGTACCCGGTGCCGGGGGCATCACCCTCGGCACCGGTCGGCTCCGGCACGGCGGGCGCGGGTGACGTGCCGCCCTGGGCGGGCCGGCGCCCACGACGCTTCCCCGAGCCCGAGCCCGAGCCGGTGCCGGTGCCGGTGCCGGTGCCCGTACCGGTGCCGGAACCGGTCAGGTCGGCCACGGCCAGCGGAGTGGGTGCGGGCGGGCGGATCAGTTCCGGCGGTCCGAGGCCGGCCATCAGGTCCCGCCAGACCCGGAAGACGGCCAGGTCGTGCTGCGCGGTACGCAGGACGTCCGCGCCCTCTCGGATCGCGTCGCGCAACTGACCGAGCGCATCGCCCACCGCCGACGGCCACAGGCGGGAGAAGACCTCGTCGAAGCTGTGCGGCTCCTGCGACGCGTCACCGACGACGGAACTCGTCGGCAGCCTCAGCCACTCCGCGCCGGGCCCGGACCGGAAGACCAGCCGGTGCCCGTCGTCGCGCGGCGAGTGCATCCGAGGATGCCAGAGGACCGGTCCGTGGGTGTCCGCGAGCGTCAGCACACCGCCCTCGGTGGCGAGGGCCACGCGATGCCAGAACAGCGCGTGGTTGTCCCGGTCCCCCGGGTGGATCTCGTTCTGTACGCGCAGCGTGAGGGGCACCCCGGCCAGGGCGCCGTGCAGCGTCCGCACCGGTGCCCGCCCGTCGGACGTGGCGAGCACGTCGCTTCCGACGGCCGCGACGTCCCCGAGCTGCCACGGGCGCAGCCCGCCGAGCGCCCTGCCCAGGATGTCGATCAGCGGGGCCAGTACGTGCACCGGGGAGGCCGCGTCGACGTACAGCACCCGCTGCTTGTCGCGCAGCCGGCGTGCCGCCTCGAGGAAGACGCGCACCGGCTCCACGTGCACGTAGTGGGTGTTGACCCGGTACTGCAGGCCCCGTTTCCTGGCGATGCGCAGGGTCTCCGACAGCTCGTCCGGATGCAGCGGGTGCTCCTGGAGCACGTGCACGCCCCGGTGCAGGAGCGCCTGGCTCAGTTCGGTCCCGGAACCTCCCATCACGGCCGAGGGAACGACGACGCAGGCCACGTCGGTGTCGTCCGGCAGCTCGTCGGTGCCGGCGTAGCAGGGCACGCCGAGCGTCTCGGCGAGGGCCCGGGAGTGGCCGCTGCCCCCGCTTCCCCTGGCGAGGATGCCGGTCAGCTCGAAGTCCGGGTGCTCGCGTACGGCATCGACGTAGAACCTGCCGAAGTTGGTGCCGGCCACCACCGTCCGCAGCGGCCGGTCGGGGGACGCGGTCACAGTTCACCGTCCTCGAACGCGTCGCCCGCCCGCGCACCGCCGCGGCCGTCGCCCTCGTAGACCGAGAAGTCCGCCGCCCCGGTGCGGGTCAGTGCGTCGATGGCTTCGGCGGGCTCCAGGACGTCCCCCGCGAAGTGCAGACCGGGGCGGACACGCCCGGCGTCGAGGGCACGGACGGTGTGGGCCGCGACGGCTCCGGTCAGCCGGTAGCTGTCGTCCGTGCGCACGACGGCGGTCCGGCTCCGGTCCGGTCCGGACAGGGTGAGGACCAGGCGGTAGTAGGGCTCGGCGCCCGCCAGGTCGATCTCGCCCGCCCGGATGATGCGCTGGATCAGCTCCTCCCGCTGCCGGGGCGTGTCGACGGGCAGGGTCGGGAGCGCGGTGAACAGGGCCCGCACCTGGCTGCCCGGGAAGACGTTGTACCACTCGGCCTCGGCCAGCCCGGCGGCCCGCGCGCCGCGTTCCCACTCCGCGGTCAGCAGCGGCTGCACGGCGACGCGTTGCGGGAAGTGCGGCACCTCCGCGTCCTCGTCCACGCGCAACGCGCGCGGGACCCGCCGGCCGTTGCGCCAGGCCGCCAGGGGATGCCCGTAGGGCTCGCCGTCGGCGCCGCCGACATCCAGGGAGAGCAGGATGTCGGCGGCGACGGTCGCGGTGGCGCGTTCCAGCCCGCCGGCGTAGGCGACCAGGCGCGTCGCGGGCGACGCGTCCTGACCGGCCAGTTCCGTCAGTCGCCGGTGGACCAGGAGGGAGAGGCCGGGCACGGTGCCGGCCGACAGGACGACGGTGCGGCCGGCCGGCACGGCGCCGGCGGCCGTCAGCGCCTCGCGCACCGGGTCGTCGCCGAGGACGTCGACGTAGTCGGCGCCCGCCGCGAGGGCGGCCCTGGCCACCGAGTCCTTCAGCAGGTAGCTGGGCCCGGCGCAGTTCACGACCACGCGGCATCCGGCACAGAACTCGGCGAGCGAGGCGGCGTCCAGCGCGTCCACCGCGCGGATCTCCGCCTCCGACCGGTCGCCGGCACCGATCGCCTCGGGCCTGCGTGCGCCGAGGCGCAAGGGGCCGTCACCCGATCGGGCCAGTGCCGCCGCGGCGTGGCGCCCCACCGCTCCGGACGCTCCCAGGACGCCGATCACGCTTCCATCCCTTCGACGATGTCACGCAGGTGACCGAAGACGGTCGGCACGTTGTCACCGGTCATGCAGGTGAAGTGCTCGCCCGGGATCTCGCGGCTCTCCAGCTCGCCCAGACAGATCTTCGCCCAGTGGTCGGTGATGGTGTCCGCACTGCCGGGGAAGGGGTACGCGCCGTTGTGCCGGAGGAAGGAGATGTCTCCCGCGTACGGTTCGGCCCGGTGCCTGCTCAGCGCGTAGGTGCTCTGCTGGTAGGTCCGCAGGGCACGCAGCAGTCCCTCGGGCTGGTAGGTGCCCTCCAGAGCGGGAGGCAGCGCCTCGCACATCCGGGTGACGCGGCCCATGCGCGGCAGTGACTCGAGCTTCGCGAACGCCTCCGCTACGTCCGCGTACTCGCCGTCGAGGTCGGCCAGCGCCCCGTCGACGATCGCGTCGGGCGAGCGCTCGAGTACGGCGCCGACCGCGGCGCCCACCCGGTCCGAGTCCGCCGGGAACCCGATGTGCGCGAGGTCCATGCCCATCATCAGGGCGAAGGAGTACTCCGAGAGCAGCTCGTCGTCGATCCGGAAGGTCGGGCTGTGGCTGCTGATGACGGTCAGGCTGCGTACCTCCGCGCCGGCCTCCGCCAGCCCGCGCGCCACCTCCGTCGCGATGACGCCGCCCACGCAGTAGCCGACGACGTCGAAGGACGTGTGTCCGGCATCGAGCAGGGCGCGTGCGTACCGGGCGGCGAGCCGGTCGATCAGCCCGTTCGGGTCGGCGTTGAGGAACGTGTCCAGCTCGGGGATCTCCAGGCCGACCAGTCCGTTGCGGCCGTCCGTCTTCCCGCGGATCTCGGTGATGAGCGGCCGGTAGGGAAGGAGCGTGCCCGTGCCGGCGTGCACCAGTACGGTCACCGGCCGGGACGGCGGTGCCTCGGTCAGCGTGACGACCGGGGAGGCCTCGGCCCCCTCGGTCTGCTGCTCCGCCGAGACGTCACGGAGGTAGGCGGCCAGTCCGGCGACCGTGGGCCGGCGCAGCAGGTGGCGGAGGACGACCTCCCACTCCAGGTCCCACTCCAGGCCGTCCAGGCCGTCGAGGCCGTCCCTGAGCCTGCCGACGATGCGTGCCACGAGCAGGGAGTCCCCGCCGAGGTCGAACAGGTCGTCGTCGCGGCCGACCTCGTCCAGCTGCAACAACTCGGCCCACAGGGCCGCGATGGCGCGTTCCAGTTCGTCCCGGGGCCGGCTCGAGGTGGGCGCTTCGGCCTGCCGGTCGGTCTGCGCGGCCCAGGTCTCGAGCCTGCCGCGGTCCAGTTTGCCGTTCGCGGTCTTCGGCAGCCGGTCGAGGATCTGCCACCGGGTCGGCACCGAGTACTCGGGCAGCAGCTCCGCGCAGCCGCTGCTCAGCTCCGGCACCGAGATCGGCGCCCGCGTGGGCTTGGGCCGCGCGAAGTACAGCCGTTGGCCGTATGCGGCGGCCTCCTCCGGTGCGGCGGGGAACTCGGCGGCGATGCGGCCGTCCTGGTCGCCGAGGAGGGCGGTCCACTGTTCCGCGGTCAGGAAGGACTGCTCGCCCGCCGCACGGACGTCGGCGAACGGCCCCGCGTGCTCGGGGAGGAACTCGGTGGAGATCCGCAGGGCGTGGTCGTCGTCTCCGGCGTTCTGCAGCAGGACGAGCCATCCGCCCGCCGTGACCAGTGACCTCAGCCGGGCCAGGGCCGCCTCGACGTCCGGGACGTTGTCCAGCACTCCGACGCAGACCAGTACATCCACGGAGTGGGGCAGGAAACCCTGCTCGTGGGGGTCTTCCGCCGGGTCGAAGGCGGCGCACCGGACCCGCGGATCGTCGGCGAAACGCTGTTCGACCGGGGAGCGGTGGCGAGGGGAGGAGTCGGTGGCCAGGTAGTCGAAGTCGGCGTCCTGCAGGGCGGGTACGAGTTCGGTGACGGCGCCGCCGCCGCGCAGGCCGACCTCCATCAGACGCAGGGGTGTGCCCTTCGGGTGGTCACGGACGATCTCCGTGACGCCGGCCACCAGCACCCGGTGCAGGGCGTGGGCCGCCGGGTTGTCCTTGTAGGCGGCGTCGAGCGCGTCGGCCGAGGTGCCGGAGAACGGCAGGTCCGCCGGTTCGGCCCGACCGGTGAGCAGGGACGGCAGGGTGCCCGCGCAGTCGCGGACGACGGCGAACAGTTCGGGGCTCCAGGCCGCCTCGCGTTCGAGTGCGGCCGCCTCCTCCCATGCCCGCTCGGTGGCGCCGGGGGCGGGAACGGACAGGTCCCGGTAGCCGCCGGTGTCCTCCGTGAGCCTGCCTGCCGCCACCAGACCCCGCAGCCAGCGGCGGACCAGGCGGTGGTGGGCCGGGGCGACGTCCAGGGCCTCGCAGACCTGGGCCGCCGTGCGGGGCGCCTGCCCGGCGAAGGCGGGGGCGAGCGTCTCGCACATGGCGGACAGGGCCGCGGTGTTCAGTGCCGTGCGGAAGGCCGTGAGCGCGGGCAGGTCGACGCCCGCGGCCGCGTCCTGCCCGGCCCGCTCGAGGACGTCCCGGAGCGAGGCCGGCACCGGCAGGGGTTCGCCGAGGTGGGCGGGCTCGACGAAGGCGGCGAGGGTACGGGGGGTTGTCGCCCGGCCGGCGTCGCCGCGACCGCCCGCGACGACCACGGCCGCCGCGCCGACGGAGGGGAGGGATTCGACGGCAGCCTGGATCTCACCGAGCTCGATCCGGTAGCCGCGGATCTTCACCTGGGTGTCCACCCGGCCCTGGAACTCGATGACTCCGTCCCGGTGGTAGCGCCCGAGATCGCCGGTGCGGTAGAGCCGCTCGCCGGTGACCGGGTGCTGGACGAAGGCCGCCGCGGTGCGCTCCGCGTCGCCGAAGTACCCCTGGGCCAGGCCGGTTCCGCCGATGTACAGGTCGCCGGTCACCAGGTCGGGGCGGGGCCGCAGGGCCGAGTCGAGGACGTGGAAGGTCTGGTTGGCCAGTGGCTTGCCGTACGGGATGCTGCGCCAGGAGGGGTCGGTCTCGGAGACCGGATGGTGGATGGACCAGATGGACGCCTCGGTGGCACCGCCCAGGCTGTGGACCTCGGCCGCGGGGGCCCAGCGCCGGATCGCCGCCGGGAGGCCGACGGGGATCCAGTCCCCGGAGAGCATCATGAGCCGGAGGGAGGGCAGCGGCGGATCGTCGGCCCGCAGGTAGTCGTGGAGCATCTGGAGCTGTCCGGGCACCGAGTTCCAGACGGTGACGTTCTCCCGCCCGACCGTCTCGGCCCAGCTGGACGGGTCGCCCCGGCGTTCGGGGTGGGGCATGACCACGGTCGCGCCCACGGACAGCGGGCCGAAGAGGTCGTAGACGGACAGGTCGAAGCCGAGTTGGGCGAGGGCGAAGACCCGGTCGTCCTCCGTGACCGCGAACCGGCGGTTGATGTCGGTGATGGTGTTCAGCGCGGCGGCGTGGCTGATCATCACGCCCTTCGGCGCGCCCGTCGAACCCGAGGTGTAGATGACGTAGGCGAGGGAGTCGGGGTCGGCCTGGGCCGCGGCCGCGGGGGTGTCGCTGTCGGGCAGCGCGTCCACCGCGATGACCGGGATGCCGTCCGGCCGGTCGCCGTCGTCGGTGAGCCAGGACTGCGTGAGCACGGCCCGTGCCTTGGCGTCGGCCAGGATGGTCTCGCGTCGCCGGGGCGGCTGCGTGGTGTCCAGCGGCAGGTAGGCGGCACCGGCCATCAGTGTGCCGAGTACGCCCGCCGCCTGCTCCCAGCCCTTGTCCATCGTGATCGCCACGATCTGCCCCGGGGTGACGTCCGCCGCCGCCAGGGCCCGGGCGACGCCGGCGGCCCGCGCGACCAGCTCCCGGTAGGTGACCTGACGGTCCTGGTCGACGACGGCCACGCGGTCCGGGGTGCGGCGTGCGGTGGCGAGTACGGCCTCGTGCAGCAGGGCACGGGGTACCGGCGCGCCGGTGTCGTTCACGCGGGCCCGTACGGCGCGGGTGGGTTCGGGGAGATCGATCTCCGCGGGTTCGGACCAGCTGTCGGGGTCCTCGGCGAGGCGGTGCATGAGAGCGGCGAAGGCGTCGAACAGCTCGTCGGCGGTCCCCGCCGCGAGGACGCCTTCCCGTACGTCCCAGCTCAGTGCGAGGCCGTCGCCGCGCTCCATCACCTGGCAGTCGATCCAGACCTGCGGTGTCTGCGTCTGGGCGTGCCGGACCACGGCGTCCGGCTGCCTCATGGTGGCGGAGCCGAGGGTGCTCGTGAACACGACCGGCATGAGGAGCGTCTGCGCCTCGCGGAGCCGGGCCATCTCGGTCAGCACCTGGCTGCCCGTGAACAGCGAGTGGGCCAGGTCCTCCAGCAGGTTCGTGCTCAGGGTGCGGACGCGTTCGACGAAGGTCTGCCGCGCTCGCAGGTCCACGGCGAGGAGTTCGACGGAGGTGAAGTCGCCCACCAGCCGGTCGACGTCCTCGTGCAGGGGGAGCCGGGTGAAGGTGGGGAGGTTGAGCATGAACTCGGGGTTGCGGCTCCACCGGCCGATCACTTCGGCGAAGGCCGTCAGGGCCGCGGCGGACAGGGGGATCTGCCGCGCCGCCGCGTTGGCCTCGAACGCCTTGCGCTGCTCGGCGCTCATCACGGTCTCGTACCGGCGGAAGGGGCCGGGGGCCGAGGAGTCGGCCGCCAAGGGCAGCTCGGGGGCGGCGGGCAGGTCGGGGAGGCGTCGCAGCCAGTAGTCGCGGTGCCGGTTGTACTCGCTGGTGAGCGTCTGCCGGCGCCGCGCCAGCACGTAGTCACGGAACCGGGCGTTCAGCGGCGCCAGTCGGCGGCCGTGGTACACGTCCTCCAGTTCGGCGAGGACGAGCAGGAGGCTGGCGTAGTCCACGATGAGCTGGTCGATGGAGAGGTGCAGCAGCAGCGCGTCGTCGCACCGGGTCATCCGCAGTTCGAAGAGCGGCGGCCGGTCGGTCGGTGGCACGCGTGCGGCCAGCTCGTCGCGGATCTCCCTCACCCGGAGGTCCACGTCCTCCTCCGGGGCTCCCCTCATGTCCTGCACGGGGATGGCCGTTTCGGGGATGGTGGGCAGCACCTCCTGGGAGCCGTCCGGGTGCACGACGGCGCGCAGCATGTCGTGCCGTCGCACGATGGCCCACCAGGCGTCGTCGAGCGCGTCGGGGTCGGTCTCGGCGGGGTAGGCGAGTTCGGTGTAGACGTGGCAGGCGACGCCGCCGTAGCCGTAGGCGCTGCCGCGGCCGACCAGGTAGGCGGCCTGGATGTCGGTCAGCGGGAACGGCTGGTGTGCGGCGTCGGGTTCGGGAGTCAGGCGGGTGGCTTCCGTCCGTTCGGTCAGGTGGGCGAGCACGTCGTCCCGCCGTGAACGCAGCAGCGCGCGCCGCTCCTCGGTGAGCGCGCCCTGGGGGGCGCGGAAGCGCAGCTTGCCGTCCTCCTCCCAGAGCCGGATGCCGTGCCGTTCCAGCTCCGCGACGATGTCCTGCGCTTTCATATCTCTCCACTCTCTTCGAACAGGGCAGTGGCCTGCATGCTTTCGATCCGCGCCGCCAGGTCCGCCAGGGTGGACGCCGCCAGGAAGGCGCGCACGGGTACGTCCGTGCCGAAGGCCTCGTTGACGGCTCCGACCAGGCGCAGCGCTGTGAGACTGTCGCCGCCTTCGCTGAAGAAGTTGGCGTTGCGGTCGGGTACTTCGGCGCCGAGGAGGTCCGACCAGAGGGCCGCGATACGGAGCTCGACCTCGCTCTTCGGCGGACCTCCGGCCTCGTTCTCCGAGGCCACGGAGACGGCGAGGGCGGTCCGGTCGATGTCTCCGTCGTCGGTGACGGGCACCTGGTCGAGCGTGTCGACGAACGTGTAGCGGCCGGGTGTGGCGTGCGCCGGCAGGAGCTTCTCCAGGTGCTCGGGGATGCCCGTCGGCCGGTCGCCGACCGGGACGATCACCGCGTGCAGCCTGCGGTCGTCGGTCTCTCCGGTGACGAGGACCACCGCGCGGGCGACTCCGGGGTGTGTTTCGAGGGCTGTCTCGACGTCGTCCGGTTCGACGCGTCGGCCGCCGATCCTGGTCGGGCGCCCGGAGCGTCCGATCAGGTCGAGTGTTCCGTCCGGTCGGTGGCGCGCCTGCCTTCCGGTGCGGTACCAGCGTGTCCCGTCCCGTTCGACGACTCGGCCGGCGGGTGCGTGTCCGGGCCGCTCGATGAACCCCGGGTCGCTGATCCACAGTTCGCCGCCGACCCAGTCCGGGCGGTCCCGCCCGGCGGCGTCGACCACGCGGTGCCGCAGGCCGGCCGGCGGCAGGCCCGCCGGCATGGGCGTGCCATCGGCGGAGTCCTCCGTGGAGGGCTCGTACGCGAGGGACCACAGGGCCGTTCCGGGCACGGTGCTGAGCGAGACGAAGCGGCATTCCCGGCTCGCCGACGCGCGCAGTCTGCGCGGCAGGTCGTGGCCCGCTCGGCCGCCCGAGACCATGGTCAGGCGGAGCCGGTCGGGGAGGCGGGGGCCGGCCTCCGCCGTGGACCCGGCTCCGGCCTCGGCCTCGGCCTCGGTGAGGAGCCGGTCCAGCAGGTGCGGTGTGCCGTTCCACACCGTGACGCCGTGTCGGGCCGAGAGCCGCGCCAGCGCGGCGGGGTCGGCACGGTCGGCGGGGCCGGGCAGCACGAGTGTCGCGCCGGCGCCGAGCAGGCCGAGGACGTCGAAGACCGAGCGCACCGTGTGCGGTTCGGACAGTGCGATTCCGCGGTCCTCCTCCCCCACCGAGTACCGCGCCCGGATGTCTGCCAGCGTCCCCCGTACCGCCGCGTGGCTGAAGGCCAGGGGGCCGTGCTCGGTCAGGCGGACGTAGGCGGGGGTGCGGGGGTCACCGCGGAAGGGTTCGGCCGCGGCGGCCGGCGCCATGACGTCGGCGAAGGTGGTCGTCCGCACTCCGCCGGTGCCCGCGCCGGGGGTGTCGGTGACGAGGAGGACCGCCCCGGCCGCCTCGCAGTGCTCGGCCGCGTCGGCGCCGGGCCCTGGGGGCAGCGGCAGGTAGGCCGCGCCCGCGGCCAGGATCCCGAGGGCCGCGACGATCTGGTCGGCTCCGCCGGGCAGCAGGAGCGCCACCGTGTCGCCGGGGCGGACGCCGTGGTGGGCCAGCCCTCCCGCCATCAGGGTGGCGCGCCGCGCGAGCCGGCCGTAGGTGAGGGTGCTGCCGTCCGGCATGAGGAGTGCCGTGCGGTCGGGGTCGGTCGCGGCCCGGCCGAGCACGTCCTCGTGCAGGAGGCCGTCGGTGGCGGGGGCGGGGGCGCCGGTGATCCGTTCCCGTGCTGCCTTCTGCTCGGCGGGCAACGCGGCGGGCAGCGGGCCGTGTTCCCAGGGCTCGTCGGCCAGCCGGTCGAGCATGCGGCAGTAGGAGTCGAACATGGCGTCCAGTACGCCGGGGCGGAACAGTTCCTCGATGGCGTCCCAGCTCACCAGGATGCCGCCCGCGGATTCCGTGACCTGGTTGTCGAGCATGACCTGTGGTGTCTGCGTGATGCCGAAGACCTTGGCCGGGAAGGCTCCGCTCAGGTCCTTGGTCTCCCGGTCTCCGACGCCCACGGTGCTGCTGAAGACCACGGGCATGGCGGCCTCCACCGTGCCCGTGCGCCGGGCGAGCTCCTGCATGAGCCAGATCGCGGACGCTTCCCTGTGGTCCAGGTCCTCGCCCATGACCCGCTGGAGCCGGTGTGCGGCTTCGAGCCAGCTCTCGCCGGGCCGGGGCTTGTGGCCGATGAGCGACACCGAGGTGAAGTCGCCGACCAGGCGGTTGATGTGGGGGTGTACCGGCAGCCTGTTGAACAGGGTCAGGTTGACGGTGACACCGTCCTGGTCGCTCCAGGCCGCCAGGACCTCCACGTAGCAGATCAGCAGGACCACGGAGGGCGTCAGCCCCTGCTGCCGGGCCCGCTCCCTCAGCGTCTCCCACCGGTCGGCCGCCAGTGGCCGGCTGCGGCGGGTGAACCAGGGCCGGGCCACCGCGGCCGGGTCGCCGGCGAGTGGCAGCTCGGGGGCGGGCGGCAGGTCGTCCAGCCTGCGCAGCCAGTACGCGCGGGCCTTGTCGACGGCGTCCTTCTCCGGTACGACGTCGAGCACGTAGTCCCGGAAGGAGACGTCGATGGCGGGCAGTTCGGTGTCCGGGTCGGCGTGGAGCGCGTCCAGTTCGGCGTAGAGAGCCATGATCGAGGCTCCGTCGAGGACGATGTAGTCGAGTCCGACGGCCAGCCGGGTCCGGGTTCGGCCCTCGCTGGGGTAGCGCACGGCCCGGATGTCGAACAGGGGCCACCGGGTGATGTCCAGGCGACGGTGGGAGGACTCGGTGCGCAGGCTGTCCAGCGCGGCGGGTGCCTCGTGCTCGGTGCCGACCTCGGTGACCGGGATGGTGAAGCGGGGCACGTCGCGCAGGATCCGCTGCCGGCCCTCGTCGTCGAAGACCGCTCGCAGCATCTCGTGCCGCTGGATCAGTGTCCGCCAGGCGCGTTCGACGCGGGCCAGGTCGACGTCGACGCCGTCGAACTCGCTGTAGTGGTAGGTGCCCACGCCCCCGAGCGGCAACCGGTCGTCGCGTCCGATCCAGAAGGCGCGCTGCACGTCGGTGGGGGGAAACGGGTCGTGCCGGTGGGCGATGTCGCCGGGGCCGAGGGTCCTGGCGCGGTGTTCCTGCCGGGTGAGGGTCGCGGCGTAGTCGGCCAGTCGGGGGCGGGTGAAGAGCTGGGCGACGCGGGCCCCGCCGACGTCGCGTCCGCGCAGTGCGGCGATCACCCGGGTGGCGAGCAGGGAGTCCCCGCCGAGTGCGAAGAAGTCGTCGTCGCGTCCGACGGCGGAGGCGCCGAGGAGTTCGGACCAGACCTGGGCGAGGGTGGTTTCCGCCCAGCCCCGGGGCGGCTCACCGCCTCGGGGTCCGGGGGCCGGTGCTTCCGTTCCCACCAGCCTCGCCGCTTTCCTGCGGTCGGGCTTCCCGTTGGCGGTCAGGGGAAGGGCGTCGACGACCTCGATGCGAGAGGGGACCATGTACGCGGGAAGCAGCGCCGCGAGAGTGTTCCGCAGGTCGGTCCCGGTGGGCTTCGCCGTCGGGGTGCCCGCGGCGACGAGGGCCAGTTGCGGGGGCCGGCCGGTCACCAGGGCCACGCTGCCGGAGACGTCGGACCGGCCGGCGGCCGCGGCTTCCACTTCGCCGAGTTCGATGCGGTGGCCGCGCAGCTTGACCTGGTGGTCCACCCGCCCGAGGAACTCCAGTACGCCGTCGGAGCGGTACCGGGCCCGGTCCCCGGTGCGGTACCAGCGCCTGCCCTCGTACCGGACGAACTTCTCGGCGGTGCGGTCGGGGTCGCCGCGGTAGCCGTCGGCCAGGCCGGCGCCGCTCATCCACAGCTCTCCCGGAACCCAGTCCGGGCAGTCCCTGCCCCGTGCGTCGACCACCCGGGCCCGCATGTTGGGCAGCGGGACTCCCCAGGGGACGGAGGCCCAGTCCGGGCCGACCTCGTCGACCTCGAAGACGGTCGAGTGCACCGCGGCTTCGGTCATGCCGCCCAGTGCGACGAACCGCGCCTCGGGTACCAGGGCACGGAGTCGTCCGGGCAGGTCCATGCCCACCCAGTCACCACCGAGCAGCACGAGCCGCAGCGTGTCGCCCAGTCCCTGGGGGTCGGCCTCGGCGGCGGTGAGGGTCATGTCGAGGAGGGCGGGGACGCAGTTGACGAGGGTGACCCGGTGCTCACGCATCAGTCTGATCCAGTGCTGCGGGTCGCGCTGGGCCGCCTCGTCGACCAGGACGACCGAGCCGCCCGCCGACAGCGGCCCGAACAGGTCGTAGACCGCCATGTCGAAGTCGAGTTCGGCCAGGGCGAGTCCCCGGTCGGATGCCCGTACCCCGAAGCGCGCGTTGATCGCGGCGAGGGTGTTCATCGCGGCGCCGTGGGAGACGTCCACGCCCTTGGGGACCCCCGTGGACCCGGAGGTGAAGATCGTGTAGGCGACCGACGAGACGGGCTGGTCCAGCACGGGAGCCGCGGGCCGCAGGGCGTCGGCCGCGTCGAGGGCGAGCACGCGGGGCGCGGTGCCGTCGGCCGGGGCGGGAAGTTCCGGTGTGCCGGACGCATCGGTGAGCACCGCCACCGCCTTGGCGGCCTCCAGGACGCGGGCCGCGCGATGGGCGGGCTGGTGCACACCGACGGGGACGTAGGTGGCGCCGGCCCCGAGCACGCCGAGTACGGCCGCGACCTGACCGGCGCCCCGGGTGAGGCGCACCGCGACCGAATCACCTTGCCGTACACCGGCGTCGGTGAGCAGCGCGGTGACGCGTCCCGCCCGGTCCCGCAGCTCCCGGTACGTGACGGAGCGGCCTGTTTCGTCGATCAGCGCCACCCGTCCGGGCTGTGCGGCCGCGGCCCGGTGGAACCCCTCGTGCAGTCGCACGGCCACCTCGGGGGCGTCGGTGTCGTTGACGCGCTCCCGGACACGTGACTGTTCGGCGGGGAGTTGGGGCCCTACGGTGCGGGCCCACGCGTCCTCGTCGTCCAGCAGGGTCTCGATCAGGTTCCGGTAGGCGTCGAAGGCCGCGGCGGGCACACCGGGCGCGAACAGGTCCTCCCTGACGTCCCAGTTGAGCAGGAGACCGCCGTCCAGCTCGGTCACCTGCGCGTCCAGCCACACCTGGGGTCCCTGGGAGATGATCCAGCACGGCTCGCCGAAGGTGCGCCGCACGGCGCTGTCGTAGACCTCTCCGAGGCCGAGGGCGCTGGTGTACACGACGGGTGCGAGGACGGGCGTGCCGCCCGCGGCGCGGGAGAGGTCCCGCAGGACCTCGACGCCCGAGTAGGAGCCGCGCGCGATGGTCCTGCGCAGTTCCGCCTGGATGTCCCCTGCCGCCTCGGCGAAGGGCCGCCCGGCGGTGAGGTCGACGTCCAGCAGGACGGAGCTGCTGAAGTCGCCGATGAGCAGTTCGGTGTCGGGCCGGCTCAGGTCCCGGTGGAACAGGGGGAGGTTGAGCAGGAACCTCGGCTCGGCGCTCCAGGCCGCGAGCACCTCGGCGAACGCGGCGGCCAGTACCGCCGTCGGGGTCAGCCGGTGCTGCCTGGCCCGTTCGGTCAGGATGCTCATGCGCCGGGACGTCAGGTGGTGGTGCAGGCGAGTGGTGCGGTGGTACCGGGGTGCGGCGGATTCCGGGCTGAGCGGGTCGATGACCGTGGGCAGTTGAGGCGGAGCGCTCAGTCCGTCCAGTCGTTCGCGCCACCAGTCGCGCGCGGAGGCGACATCGGCCTTCCGGTCCGCCCGGCTCTCCCGCAGGTAGTCCCGGTAGCTGTGGCCGATGTCCGGCAGGGGGGTGTCCGGATCGTCGTAGAGGTGCCGGAGGTCGGCCAGGAGGACGCGCATGCTGGCGGCGTCCGCGCCGACCATGTCGAGGTCGATGTGGAGGCGGGTCCGGCCGTCGGGCAGCAGGCTGAGGGCGACGTCGAACACCTCGCCCCGCTCGACGTCCATGCGTCGGTGGGTGTAGTGCTGCCGCAGCCGTTCGAGCGTCTCGGCGCAGTCGTCTGCCGGTTTCCGGGTGAGGTCGTGCACGGTGACCGCCGGCTGCGACGGCTCGGCGAGGATGCGCTGCCGTCCGTCGTCGAGCACCTCGACGCGCAGCATCTCGTGACGTCGGCGCAGCTCGGTCACGGCGTCGGCGAGGCGCTCGGGGTCGAGGCCGGATCCGTCGAGTTCGGCGTAGAAGTGGGCTCCCACACCGCCGAGGGGCTGGTCGTCCTGGCGGCCGATCCAGTAGGCGTGCTGCATGACGGCCAGGGGGAAGGCACCGTCCGGCTCGGTCTCTTCCCGCCTCCCCGCGTCCGCTCCGGGCAGGTCGGCCCGTACCGGCTCGGGGGTGTCCGGCTCGTCCGACGCCGCTGTCCTCGGGGCGGCGTTCAGGAGTGTCAGCCAGTCCCGCAGCGTCGCCGCCTCGGCGAGCTGTTCGTAGCCGACCCCGATGCCCTGACGACGCCAGTCGGCGGTGAGCCGGATGAGTCCCAGGGAGTCGAGCCCGAGCTCGAACGGGTCGGCGTCGAGGTCGAGTTCCGTGCGGGGGACGTCCAAGGCGTCGGCCACCGCCGCCAGTACCTGCGTCCCCTCCACCTGCCCCGGTGTAGGCGCTTTGCTCACGAGTTCCAGTTCCTCCCTCACCACACCGCCCGGTGATTCAAATGACAATCATATTCACTTAGCCTAGCCTAGATGTGCGGCTCTGTGGGGCACCACCACCAACATCCGCACCACGCCTCGGAGGAGAAACATGGGAACGACCTCGGTACAGGGAGCGCTGTCCGGCAGACCGGACTGGCCCGGCTGGCCACCGGAGGCCGCACGGCACTACCGCCAGGCCGGCTACTGGCGGGACGAGGTCTTCGGTGATCTCCCGGCCCGGCAGGCGTCGGCACGTCCGACGGCCACGGCCCTGGTCGACGGAGACCGCCGCTGGACCTACTCGGCACTGGAGGCCGAAGTCGAGGGCCTGTACCGGTCCTTGCACCGTCTCGGACTGCGCCGGGGCGACCGGGTCATCGTGCAGCTGCCCAACCGCGCGGAGTTCGTGCTGCTGTGGTTCGCGCTGCAGCGGCTCGGCGCCGTACCGGTCCACGCCCTGCCCGGACACCGTCGCCACGAGATCGCGCACCTCGCCCGGATCACCGAGGCGGTCGCCTACGTGATCCCCGACCGGCACGCCCGCTTCGACTACCGCACGCTGGCCGCGGACCTCGGCGCCGACCACGCGTCACTGCGCCACACGATCGTCGTCGGCGACACGGGGGACCACAGCGGCTTCGTCCCCTTCGAGACGTTGCTCGATCCACGGGCACCCGCCGTCGCGTCCCCCGAACCCCCCGTCGAGTCCGGTGACTTGGCTCTCCTCCTGCTGTCCGGAGGCACCACCGGCACGCCCAAGCTCATCCCGCGGACACACCAGGACTACGCCTACAACGCGCGAGCCGCGGCCGAGGTGTGCCGGCTCGACGCGGACTCGGTCTACCTGGCCGTCCTGCCGATCGCCTTCAACTTCACGATGAGCTGCCCGGGCGTTCTGGGAACGCTGCACGCCGGCGGGACCGTGGTGCTCTCCCCCAGTCCGAACCCCGGCACCGCCCTCGAGCTGATCGAGCGCGAGAAGGTCACCATCACCGCCGTCAATCCACCGCTGGTCCCCTACTGGCTGCGGGAGTTCGAGGAGCGGCGGCCGGACGTCTCCAGCCTCGCCGTCCTCCAGGTCGGTGCGGCGCGGCTGGCCGACGACCTCGCGCGCCGTATCGAGCCCACGCTCGGAGCCCGGCTGCAGCAGGTGTTCGGCATGGCGGAAGGACTGCTCAACCTGACCGCGCTCGACGACCCGGACGCGATCATCTGCTCCACGCAGGGCCGCCCGGTCTCACCGGCGGACGAGGTCCTCGTCGTCGACGGGGACGGCGCGCCGGTTCCCGACGGGCACGTCGGAGAGCTGCTGACGCGCGGTCCCTACACGCTGCGCGGGTACTACCGCTCCCCCGAACTGGCGAGGACCCACTTCACCGAGGACGGCTTCTACCGCACCGGAGATCTCGTCCGGCGGCTCCCCACCGGACACCTCAGCGTGGTCGGCCGCGTCAAGGAGCAGATCAACCGGGGCGGCGAGAAGATCGACGCCACCGAGGTCGAAGAGCACCTGCTCGCCCATCCCGGCATCGACTCCGTGGCACTCGTGGCCGCGGCGGACCCCGAACTCGGCGAACGCTCCGTGGCCTTCGTCGTGTGTACGGGCCCGGTGCCCGGAACCCGGGAACTCGCCTCCTTCCTGCGGGAACGCGGTCTGGCGGCCTACAAGGCACCGGACCGGGTGAAGGCGGTCGAGCGGATGCCCCTGACCCCCGTGGGGAAGACGGACAAGAACGCGCTGCGGGAGACGGCACGGCTCGAGGACGGGCAGGCCTGATGACGCCCGCCACACCGCCCGGGCCAGACGCTGCCCGGGCCCGCGGGAAAGGAGACCTGGTGCGCGTATCCGTGGACCGCGATGTCTGTGTAGGTGCCGGACAGTGCGTACTGTCCGCCGAGTCCGTGTTCGACCAGGACGGAAACGACGGGCTCGTAGTGCTCCGGACACCGGAACCCCCCGCTGCGGTGCTGGACGGCGTCCGCGACGCGGTGGACCGGTGTCCCGCGAGGGCCATCACGCTGAACGAGGGGTGACCTGCTCCGAGACGAGCGGCTGGGCGCGGCAGAGCTGCCGAACGACGTCGCGGCGCGACTCCCGAGGTCCCCGGATCGGGAATCGCGTCGCGTCGGCTCCCGCGCCCACGCGCACGCCTTCTTGTCGTCGCGGGGTGGGTAGCCCGGCGCGGCGGCCGGCGAACTCCCCCTTCGGCCTGACGACCGGGTTGCCGTCGTGGCCGAGCCCGCATTCCGTACGGCGTGCTGCCTGAGCAGGTCTCAGGTCTCATCCACACCTGGCACAGTTCCCTCACGGCCCGGCCCGGCCGCCCGGCGGGCGCGGGTGCGGGTCGGCAGGAACGAGCGTGCCGTCCATCAACTCCAGGCGTCGGCCCGCCGTGGCGGCGACGGCCTCGCTGTGCGTGATGAGGAGTACGGCAACGCCCCGTTCCTGTCGCAGCTTCGCCAGCATGCCGAGGACTTCCCGCTCGGTGGCGCCGTCGAGGGACGCGGTCACCTCGTCGCAGAGCAGCACACGGGGCCCGGCGGCGACGGCCCGGGCGAGGTTCGCCCGCTGGCGTTCTCCCCCGCTCAGCTCGCCGGGGCGACGGTCCGCGGCCTTCTGGGGAAGGGAGACCGCGCTGAGGAGTTCCGCGACCGGGGACGGGACGAGACCGCCGCGGACGGCCGCCCGTCGTGCTCTCTCCAGGGCCGTGCCGACGGTCTCGCGCGGGTTGAGCGCGGCACGGCTGTCCTGGTCCACATGGGCCACCAGGAGCCGGTCGGCGGCCGTTCTCCGGGCGACGGGCCACGGCTGTGGTGTTCCGTCCAGCCAGAGACGGCCACCGCTCGGTTCCAGCGTGCCCGCCAGCGCCCGCGCCAGCGTGGTCTTGCCCGCTCCGGAGGCGCCCATGACGGCCACACACTCACCGGCGCTCAGTGCCAGGCTCGCACCCCGCAGTACGGGTTTCGCGCCGGGCCCTCCCCGGACGTCGTCGGCGCTCAGCACGAACGTCTCCCCCTCCGGCGCACGAGGAGCAGGTGCCGCTGCGACCGGTCGCCGGGGAGCGCGCGGCCGCCCACCGCCGCCGAGGCCGGCCACGGTGTCGTCGGTGAGCGTGCCGCGGGACAGGGCGACCCTGCGGTGGGTGAGGCGGTCGACCACATCCAGGTCATGGCTCACCACCAGCATCGCGGCATGGCCGGCGGCGGTGGTCAGGAGGTGGATCAGATTCTCCGTCGCCCTCGTGTCCAGGCCGCTGGTCGGCTCGTCGAGGACGATCAGCTCGGCGCCTACGGCCAGCGCCGCGGCCAGGGCCACGCGTTGGGCCTGGCCTCCGGAGATCTGGTGGGGAAACGCCCGCGCCAGGTCCGCGGGCAGCCCCATCCGCTCCAGTGCGTCCGTACGGAAGGAGGTGAGTTCCGCACGTCCCGTTCCGGACCGGCGGGCCGCTCGGTCCAGCACCCAGCCGACCCGGTGTTCGGCGGGGAGCGCGCTGGCGCAGTCCTGCGGCAGGTACGCGGCCAGGCGCCCACGCACCCGCCGTGCGCCGGCGGGTGAGAACGGGTCGTGGTCCGCGACCCGGACCGTGCCGCCGACCCGTGCCAGCCCCTGCCTCGTATAGCCGAGCAGGGCGTGTGCCAGTGCCGTCTTGCCCGACCCCGACCGGCCGACCAGGCCGACCCGTTCTCCCGGCCGTATCGTCAGCGAGCAGTCGGACAGCACCGTCCGCTCGGCGGACGACAGGCTCAGGTTCGCGACCTCCACCAGGTTCATCGCGCGGTGTTCCGTTCGTCTCGTGGGCGCCCGACGGGAGACGTGAGGCGGTCCGCGGCCAGGGTCATACCGAGCGCGAGCATGACCAGCAGCAGGGCCGGAGCCAGCACCGGCCACGGCTGGGCTCCCGCGCCCACCGCGTTCTCCCGTACCAGCCGGCCCCAGTTGGCGGCCGGCGCCGGTGCGCCCAGGCCCAGGAATCCGGCCGTCGCGCAGAGCTGAGTGGCGGCGATGAAGCGAAGACCGGCCTCGGCCCACGCCTCGGAGGCGATGTTCGGGACGATGTCGTGCCGAATGACAGCGAACCTGCTGTCTCCGCGTGCCAGCGCGGTGCGTACGTAGGACAGCTCGGCCAGCCGGGCGGTGGCCGCGCCGATGACACGCACGGAGAACGGCAGGCTCACCAGGGTGACGGCCACCAGTACGGCGAGCTCGCTGCCGGGCCTGCCCGCCGCGACCAGCAGCATGATCAGGAGCGGGGGGACGACGGCCAGGCCGTCCACGACGCGCAGTACGCCCTTGAGGGGTCCCCGTCTGGCCAGGCCGGCCCAGGTGCCGATGGTCAGTCCGGCGATGCTGCCCAGCGCGGTCGCGGCCAGCGCCTGCAGTACGAGGGTCCGGCCGCCGTGCGCCGTCCTCGCCAGCGCGTCGCGCCCCAGCATGTCGGTGCCGAACGGCCGCGACCAGCTCGCCGGTTCGAAGGGGACGCCCACCCGTTCGGTCGGTGAGGGCAACGGAAGCCACGGTCCGGCCAGTGCGACCGCCACCGTCAGGACCGGGACGGCCGGCAGCAGCCATCGGAGCATCGTGCGTGTCATGACGTCCTCCGTCCGGCCCGGAGCCTCGACGCGGGGCGGGAGCGGACGTTCAGCCATCCGGCCAGCAGATCACCCGTGAAGAGGATCAGCAGGGCGGCCCCCGCCAGGACCAGCCCGAGCCCCTGCACCATCGCTACGTCCCGATAGGCGACCGCGCGGGCCAACTCGCTGCCCACCCCGGGGTAGTTGAACAGCGTTTCGACCACCAGGCTGCCGCCGAGCAGCCCGGCCGCCATCACGGCCAGTCCCTGGATGCCTGGCGCGGCGGCTGCGGGCAGCACATAGGACCACGCCAACCGCACCCCCGACTCGCCGTCCAGACGGGCCTGCTCCACCACGGGGCTCTGCGCGGCGCCGACCACAGCGGCGCGGACCAGACGCGTCGCCACCCCGAGACCCGCCAGAACCAGCGCGGTCACGGGCAGCACCAGCATGTCCGGATGCTGCCAGGGGGCATCGCCCGGCGGGAACAGCGACACCGCCGGGAACAGCCCTCCCTGGTGGGCCAGCACCACGACCAGACCGGTGGCCAGGAGGAACTCCGGCAGTGCGATCAGTGTCACCGTCATCGACGACAGCAGCCGGTCCTCGAGCCGGCCGGCCCGGAGACCGGCGAGCAGCCCGAACGTCACCGCGAGCGCGGCGATGCCGGCCACCGCGAGTCCGACGAGAACCACCGAATTCCCGAACCGCGAGGCGAGGACCTCACTCACCGGCCGGCCGGCGGCGGAGGAGCGGCCGAGGTCGCCGGTCAGCGCGTCGCCCAGCCACGACACGTAGCGTGCCGCGGCGGGCCGGTCCAGCCCCAGGCGCTCCCGGATCTCGGCCCGTTCGCTCTCGGTGGCGTCCGCGCCGGCGACGACTCCGGCCGCGTCCCCGGGCAGCACCTCGGTCGAGAAGAAGAGCACCGCCGACAGCAGCAGCATCATCGCGGCGGCCGTCACGCCGCGGACCACCCCGAACCGGATCACGCCGAAGCGAGTTCGGCGGCCGAGAGGTCGGGGAACTGCTGAACCCGCACACCGCTCAACCTGTCGGTGTGGGCGTCCACCGTGGGGACGAACACCGGGACGATCTCGTTCCCCTTCTCCCACAACAGGCGCTGCGCCTCGTGGGAGGCCTTCTTCCGGTCCGCCTCGGCCGGCGCGCTGCGAGCGGTGGACACCAATCTGTCGATGTCCGGGAAGGTCCCGGGCGTGTGGTTGGCCTCGAAGGGTGCCGGCGGGTTGTAGCCGGCGGCGAACGGGAGGCGCTGGTAGGCCTCGTAGTCCGCGAAGAGCTGCCCGGCCGGCAGTTCCTTCAGGCTCGCCTTCACCCCGATCGCCCGGAGGTTCTCCACCATCAGTGTGGCCGTCTCCACCATGCCGGTCAGCTCGGGGCCGGCGGTCAGCTCGATCGACATCCCCTCGTGACCCGCCTCGCGCAGCAGCGCCTTCACCTCGTCCGGGTCGTGGGACCGCTGCTCCAGGCCGGCGTGGTAGCTGGGGAAGCCGATCGCCGGGACGTCGTTGCCGATCTCGGCGCGGCCGAAGTACACCGTGTCCACGATGGCCTGACGGTCGATCGCCAGGCGGAACGCCCTGCGCACGCGCTCGTCCTTGAACGGCGCGTGCGACATGTTCATCTCGAACCGCAGGTTCGACACGTACGGCGGCTCACCGGCGCTCACGGTGAACCCGCGGTCCTTCTCCAGGCTGCGCGCGGTGAAGGGTGACACCCCGCTGACGAAGTCGGCGCGCCCCCCTCGCAGCGCGTTCACCCGCGCCTCGGCGTCGCCTATGGACAGCAGGTGGATCTCGTCCAGGTGCACGTCGTCCCCGTAGTAGTCGGGGTTGCGGCGCAGCAGCGTCTGCTGCCCCGGCTCGAACGCCTCGATCACGAACGGCCCGCAGGACGGCGTCCCGGGGGTGAACTCGGTGGTGCCGTCCTTGATGACCAGCATGCTCTGGCACAGCAGGAGGCGCCCGTCCGCGATCGGGCCGGCGGTGGGCAGGCGGAGGGTGCGCCGGTCGAGCTCGCGGGCGGCGGCGAGGTCGAAGTTGCGCCCCACGAGGCGGGTGAACGGCAGACCCTCCAACTCGTCCGGCGCGCGCAGCGAGTAGAGCAGGTCGGCGGCGGTCACCGGGGATCCGTCGGTGAAGGTGACGGAATCACGCAGTCGCAGGGTGTACGACGTGAGGTCGTCGCTGGTCTCGATCGTCTCCAGGATCCCGTAGGCGACGCCGTCCGGCTGCCCCGTGTCGATGGCCCCGAGGGGTGCGTGGACGAGCCGCGCCCGGACGAAGTCGAGGGCGGTCGGTCCGACGAGGTAGTTCAGCGTCTCGCTCGACCCGCCCCCGGCGAAGGCCGCGCGCAACGTCGTACCCGCGCCGTCGCCCCCGTCGTCCGACGGGGAGGAACAGGCGGTCAGCAGCCCGGAGACGCCCGCGGCGGTCAGGGCGCCGAACCCGAGGAAGGCGCGACGGGAAAGATTACTCACAGTGTGTCCTTGTTTGCCGGAGGAGAGACGGGTGCCAGGCACAGGCCTGTCCCGACCTGGGCGCGACGGAGGGGCGCCCGAGCGAGCGCGTCGGGCAGCCGGAAGCCTCGGCTTCGGCCGGCTCACGCCCGGGACCGTGGCGCCTCGGCCACCAGCATATGGAAACCATAATCGTTCCCAACTAGGTTTACATGAAAATGATTACCAATTAAGCTGCTCGGCATGGTGGATGTCGACGAGGCAATGCTGACGACGTATCTGAAGACCAACCGGGCGTTCATGGCGCCGGTCGTCGAGCAGGCCGTCGGCCTGCTCGGCCTGGAAGGCCGGCGCCGCGTCCTCGACGTGGGCACGGGCGCGGGGGGCGGTCTGGTCGCTCTCGCCCGTGCCGCCGGCGGCCGGGCCCGCGTCCTGGGCGTGGACCGCAACGAGGGCGCGCTCGCGCTGGCCCGCGAGCACGCGAAGGAGGCGGGCGTCCTCGACCAGGTGCACACCGAGACCGCGGACCTGGACGACGTTGCCGCAAGAGCCTTGGGGGACAACCGTTTCGACGCGATCTGGGCGAGCGACGTCATCTGGCCGGGGAACGTCGAGGACCCCGCGGCGGCAGTCGCGCGGCTGGCCGGGGCGCTGTCGGCGGACGGCGTGCTCGCGCTCTTCACGAGCAACTACTACAGCTCGACGTTCCTTCCCGGTCACACCCGCCTGGAGCGGCGGCTGCTCACCGCTTCGGAGCTGAACTGGGGGATTCCCGCCGACGGTCCGGACCACTACGCGCGGCACGTGCACTGGATGACCGCGGCCGGCCTGCGGGACGTGCGGCTGCACGTCCTTCCCCGGGTCGGCTTCCCCGCGGACGCCGACCCGACGGTCCGTCCCTATCTGGAGAAGGTCGTGTGGCCCGAACTGCTGGCCGCCGCCCGGGCACGGGGGGAGGACGCGGGGATGAGCAAGGAGGACATCGCACGGTGCGAGGCCCTGCTGACCCCCGGACATCCTCAGTACGTGGTCGACGAACCGGGCTACTACCTGGTTCATCCCACTCTGCTGGTGACCGGACGCCGCTGATCCCCCCGGCGTCACCCCTACCCCTCACTGGGCACGCCTTCCGCCGCCGTGGCGAAGCGGCCGCCCTCATCGACCTCGCACGGGAAGGCACTCGCACATGCCCAGGGCCATGGACGGCGTCGCCGACGGCCTGCACGCACATGTCGTGGAGTTGGACGCGGCCATCATCGAACTGGTCCGCCGGCGTACCGAGATCTGTGCCCAGCTGGCGGCCCGGCGCCGGGCCGCCGGAGTACCGGCGATCGAACTCGCCCGGGAGAACGCGGTCCTGCGGCGATACGGCGAGGCACTCGGGCGCCCCGGCGTTCCCCTGGCGATGTGCCTGACGGAGCTGGGGCGACGGTAGTTCCGGTGTGCGCCGCGCGCGTCCCGGGCAAGGCGTGCGCGGCGCCGGCCACCGGCAGGGCTCGGAACCTCTGAAGGGCGGGAGCTACGGAAGTCGCCAGTCCACCGGCTGAGCACCCTGCCGGACCAGCAGGTCGTTGGCCCTGCTGAACGGACGGGAGCCGAAGAACCCGCGGTCCGCCGACATCGGCGACGGGTGGGCGGACTCGACCGCCGGGAGGTCCCCGAGCAGTGGCCGCAGATTACGCGCGTCACGGCCCCACAGGATGGACACCAGCGGCGTGCCGCGGGCCACCAGCGCTCGGATCGCCTGCTCGGTGACCTCTTCCCAGCCCTTGCCGCGGTGCGCGGCGGGCTTGCGCGGCGCCGTCGTCAACGCCCTGTTGAGCAGCAGCACCCCCTGCTCGGTCCACGGTGTCAGGTCTCCGCTGGACGGCCGGGACAGTCCCAGGTCCGTATGCAGTTCCCGGAAGATGTTCTCCAGGCTGCCCGGCAGGGAACGCACCTCGGGCGCCACCGCGAAGCTCAGCCCGATCGCCATCCCCGGGGTGGGATAGGGGTCCTGACCGACGATCAGGACGCGGACGTCGTCGAACGGCTGCTGGAAGGCCCGCAGGACGTTGGCCCCCGACGGCAGGTACGTCCGTCCGGCCGCTACCTCCGCCCGCAGGAAGTCTCCCATCGCGGCGATGCGTCCAGCCGCAGGTTCCAGAGCCTTCGCCCAGCCTGCTTCAACAAGTTCATGCAAGGGTCGTGGTGCCACGGCGCGTCACTCTACTGGCAGACAACCGGTCCCCGCACAAGCACCGGGGCCCCTCCCCCGAGGACGCCGCCCTCGGCGCTACTCTTCCTCTCACGTCGAGGTCGTCGAGCCGGTCCGGCGGACCGCGGCATCGCCGCAGTCGGTCACCGGTCACCGGGAGGCGGGGAGTCTGTTGGATCCAGTGGCCGAGCCGCTCCGCCGGGGTCATCACGCCCTGCCGGCCCGTCGTCGCCGATACCCGGCCCCCAAAAGCCCCGCCCACGCGATGAGGCCGTGCCTCGTCGCGTGGGGCCGTGACCACCGGTGCCTGCCGTGACCGGCGGCTTCCTGGCCGTGGACTCCGGCGGTTCGGGGCTGCGCGTCGTCGTCGGTGCGGCGGGAGGCGACGGACGCGGCCCGGACGGGCTCGGGCGGCGTGCGTCGCGGGAACCGGTCCGCACCGGTGCGCGCGGCATCGATCCCGGGCATCTGCTCGCGCAGCTGCTGCCGATGGCCAGGGAGCTGACCGCCGAGACCGGTGTGACCCGGCTCGGCACGGTCGTCGTCGGGGCCGCCGGACTGGCCACCCTGGGCGACGCCCTGCGCGCCGAGCTGCCGGGCGCGCTGGCCCGCGAGCTGGGCGTGCGGACGGTCGCCCTGGTCGCCGACGCCGTCACCGCCTACGTCGGCGCCCTCGGGCCCCGGCCCGGAGCCGTGGTCGCCGCGGGCACCGGTCTGATCGCGACCGGCACCGACCTGATCCGCTGGCGCCGGGCGGACGGCTGGGGCCATCTGCTGGGCGACTGCGGCGGGGGCGCCTGGATCGGGCGGGCCGGCCTGGAGGCGGCGCTGCGGGCCCACGACGGGCGACCGGGCGGCTCGGCCCTGCTGCTCGCCCGGGCCGAGGAGCGTTTCGGCCCGGTGGCGGAGCTGCCCGGGCAGCTGTATCCGCGTACGGACCGTCCCGCCGTCCTCGCCTCCTTCGCTCCCGAGGTGGTCGCCTGCGCGGCCGGCGACCCCGTCGCCGCGGACGTCCTGCGGGCCGCCGCGCGGCACCTGGCCGACTCGGCCGCCGCGGTGTGCCCGTCCGGCGGCGAGCCCCGCCTCGCGGTCACCGGTGGCCTGCTGAAGATGGGCGACCCCCTCGTCGTACCGCTGGAGGAGGAGCTGGCGAAGCGGCTGCCGCACGCACGACGGACGACCGCCGAGGGTGATCCACTGCACGGTTCGGTGCGGATCGCGACCGACCTGGCGGCCGGCTCGCTCGTCCTTCCGAGCGACGACAAACTGCTGTGGGTGACGACTGTGCCGGGCGGCCGGCAATTCGGTCCGCCGGCGAGGTGAATAGTGCCGATGTCGGCCGATCCGTACATCACTCATCAGACAAAACCGGACGGATACCGCTCACCTGCACCCTCCCCGAACAGGGAAACCCAGGAAACCAGTAACATGCGGCGCCATGAGCTCCCCCACTGGGCCCGCGTCCGGCCTGCCAGTACGAATGCCGCGCCCCCGCCAGCCCGGACGGCACCGCCGTCCCGAACCCCTGGTGGCTCCCGAGGGCGCGCCGGCGCTCGTCCTCGCGGTGCCGGGGACGCCCAGTAGCGCCACCCGAGGCCTCGCGGACGAGGTCATCAGCATCGCCCGGTCCGAGCTGCCCGGCCTCGACGCCCGGATCGGCCACCTCGACGGGGACGACGAGGAGTTCCCCTCCCTGTCGACCGTCCTCGTGCGGGCCGCCGAGGAGCGCACCGCCCGCTACGAGCAGGCGCGCGCCGCCGGCCTGGAGGTGAAGGAGCCCGAGGGCCCCGTCGCCGTCGTCGTACCGCTGCTGGCCGGCCCGGACGGCGCGCTGCTGCGCCGGATCCGGCAGGCCGTCATGGACAGCCGGATCGCGGCCGAGCTGACCGACGTGCTCGGCCCGCACCCGCTGCTGGCGGAGGCGCTGCACGTGCGGCTCTCCGAGGCCGGCCTGGCCCGTGCCGACCGTGCCCGGCTGTTCACCGTGGCGACCGCCGCGGACGGCATCATCCTGGCCTCCGTCGGCGGGGACGAGGCCGTCCAGGCGGCCGGGATCACCGGCATGCTGCTCGCCGCGCGCCTCGCCGTGCCGGTGATGGCGGCGGCGCTGGACGAGGAGGGCTCGATCGCGTCCGTGGCCGAGCAGCTGCGTTCCTCGGGCTCGCAGCAGCTGGCGCTCGCGCCGTACCTGATCGGCCCGGAGATCGAGGCGTCCCTGCTGGCGGAGGCGGCCGAGGAGGTGGGCTGCTCCACCGCCGAGCCGCTCGGCCCGTACCCGGCGATCGGCAAGCTGGCACTGGCCAAGTACACGACCGCGCTCGGCATCTCGCCGCAGCAGCCGCAGGGCGCACCGGTCCGCTGACCCACGGGCGCCCACCCGCGCCCCGTATGCCCGGCCGAAAGGGCCCGCTCACGTACCGGAGCGGGCCCTTCGCCGTGCCGTACGGCCGCCGGGGGCGGCCGGCGCAGCCACGCGGGTCCGCGCCGTGCGCCCATGGGCGGGGCACCGGCCTGTCCGGGGCACAGCCCTGGTCGTGCCGTACGGGTGGACGCGGGTGAGCCGTGCGGCACGTGCACGGGCCGCACGGCGCGGGGCGCGACGGCGGACCGCCGCCCCGGTCAGCCGAAGACGACGCAGGACGCCGCCGGTACCGCGAGGGAGCCGGCGCGCCGGGGTACGCCGGTCTCCGGGTCGAGCGCGAACCAGGTCACGTCTCCGGAACGTTCGTTGGCCGCGTACAGGAAGCCGTCCGACTCGGCGATCTCCCGCGGCCAGTGCCCGCCGCAGGGCACGGTCCCGAACAGCCGCAGCCCGTCCGGCTCCACGACGAACACGGACAGGACGTCCTCGCCGCGGGTCGCCGTCCACACGAAGCGGCCGTCGGGCGAGACGACGACGCCGGACGGGTAGGCGTCGCCGGACGGGGCCCCGGGCAGCACCGGCACCTCGGCGAGGGGCTGCAGTACGCCGTCGGCGGCGTCCCAGCGGCAGACGGTGACGGTGGGCGCCAGTTCGTTGACCACGTAGGCGCGGGAGCCGTCCGGATGGAAGGCGAGGTGGCGCGGGCCCGAGCCGGGGCGCAGCGCGATCTCCCGGTGCACGGCGAGGGAGCCGTCCGTCAGGGTGCAGACCCGCACCGAGTCGGTGCCGAGGTCCACGCTGACGGCCCACCGCCCGCTCGGGTCGGGCCGCACCTGGTGGGCGTGCGGCCCCTGCTGGCGCTGGGCGTGCGGGCCCGATCCGGTGTGCCGCAGGACGCCGGACGCGGACCGGGCGAGGCCGCCGTCGGGACGCAGGGGTACGGCGGTGACGCTGCCGGAGCCGTAGTTGGCGGTCAGCACGTGCCCGGCGTACAGACTGAGGTGGGTCGGCCCGTCGCCCCCCACGGGCACCGGCCGCCCGACGGGCTCGGGTTTGTCCCCCGTCACCCGGAGGGCGGCCACCGCGCCCTCGGCCGTCTCGCTGACGGCGTAGAGCATGTCCCCGCCGGCGGCCAGGGCCAGGTAGGAGGGGTCGGGTACGCGGTCGGTGCCGCTGAGGACCGTGAGCGCGCCACTGCCGGGTGCGACGGCCGCCGTCACGATGCCGGGGCCGCCGGCCGCCGTGAACGACCCGATGAACGCCCGCCGCTGCCGCCTGCCGCCGTCTGCCACCGCTGCTCCCTCTCGTCCCGCGCCGTTCCGCGCCGTCCCGCGCCTCGTCGAGTGCCGACTGATTCGTCTGCCCCGGGGCGACGGTAGCAGTCGGTCAGTTGCGGTCCAGACCAAACGGGTGGCGCGGGGCCGGAGGGCTCAGGCTCCGACGAGCGGCGAGCCGGAGGGGGTGCGCAGGGGCGCGGCGAGGTCGGCCAGGGCGCGTTCCAGGCCGTGGAGGTGGGCCAACGCGGGCTCGGCGGCGCGCGGGCCGTCCTCGTGCGCGGGGACGGCGCCACCGCCGGTGAGTGCCTCGACCGCGCTCTCGACACGCCAGCAGGCTGCCGCCAGCCGGGCGTCGTGCGAGGCCTCCGGATCGGCCGCGACGGCGACCAGGCCGCGGATCTCCCGGGCGCAGTCGTCGAGCAGGGCGAGTACGCGGCGGGCGCGTCGCTTGCGGCCGTACATCGGGTTCAGCGGGTGCACGAGCGGGGCGACCGACAGCCGCACCCGGCCCAGCAGCTGCTCCAGCTCGGCCACGCGCGGCGCCGGGTCCGCGCCCTCGTTCCCGGCGAGGCGGGCGGCCGCCTCGCCGGTGCAGGCGTGGACGCAGCGCAGGGCGCGCTGGATCCAGGCGTCGGTGACGGCGTGCGTGGTGACGGGCAGGACGAAGAGCACGGCGAGGGCGGCGCCGAGCGCCCCCACTCCGGTCTCGGCGAGCCGCAGGGCGAGCAGGCCCGGGCTGAGGAAGTCCAGGAGGCCGTAGAGCAGCTCGGCGAGCAGCGTCACGCAGAGCATCATCCAGGTGTAGGACACCGCGGCGGAGTAGAAGATGCCGAAGACGCAGGCCGCGGCGAGGACGGCCGTGGGCAGCGCGGATCCGGCCAGCGGGAAGGCGATCAGGAAGCCGAGGCCGATGCCGACGACGGTGCCGAGGACCCGGCGGAAGCCGCGGACCAGGGTCTCGCCGCGCGAGGTGGTGTTGACGAACACCCACCAGGTGGCGCCGACGGCCCAGTACCAGCGCTCCTCGGACACGAGCTGGCCCACGACCAGGGCGAAGCCGGCGCCCGCGGTGGCCTGGACGGCCTGGCGGGTGGTGATGCGGGCGAGTCCGGTGGCGGCGGGCGGCGCGGGCACGGCGGGCGGGGGCAGGCGGCGCTCGTAGCACCACAGGCCGAAGCGCACCGCCGCGGCGGCGGCCACGGACAGCAGGACGGCGGCGTACATCTCGGGGAGCCGGTCCGTGGTCGCGTGCAGGAACTGGGCGATGAAGAAGGTCATGAAGGCGAACACGCCGAGGCTGTGTCCGCGCGGGCCCCAGCGGCGCGCGTACACGCCCGCGCCGACGACGGCGAGGAAGGTGAGGTCCCTGGCCACGGGGTGGTCGTGCAGCGCGGCCGCCGCGGTCAGCACGGGCAGTCCGGCCACCGGCAGCAGCGCGGTGGTGACCGCCTGCCCCCGCACGGTGGCGTCGGTGACGGTGAACAGCGCGAGCAGCGCGGCGAGCCCGCCGATGACGGCGCCCACCAGAGACGTACCGGCCAGGCCGCACACGACGACGGCCAGCCCGATGCCGAGCACGCCCCGCGCGGCGAACCGCAACCGCGACCGTCCCGGGTCCGGGCTCACGAACACCCTCTTCAGCACTGATTACCGCCCCCTCACGTACTGGCGCCCACCGGCCCGAAGCCACTGGCATGAAAAAGGCGCCGCGGGATCCGCAGCGCCATCGACCCTTCTATAGGAGCATCTCCGGCACCAGTGGCTCAACAGGCTCGTTCGGAAGTGCGCCATTGGTACAGTTCTCACGGCATGCCTACGGCCATCGAAGAGCCAATGGCCGACGAGGGGACCCGGACACCCATGGCCGTCGACGAACTCGACACCCGCATCCTGCGGCTGCTGCTGGAGCAGCCGCGCACCAGCGTGCGGGAGTACGCCCGCCTCCTCGGGATCGCCCGCGGCACGCTCCAGGCCCGGCTCGACCGCCTGGAGCGGGACGGCGTGATCACCGGGACGGCACCGTCCCTCTCCCCCGCCGCGCTGGGCCACCCGGTGCTCGCGTTCGTGCACATCGAGGTCACCCAGGGCCACCTGGACGAGGTGGGCGAGGCGCTGGCGGCCGTACCGGAGATCGTGGAGGCCTTCTCCATCACGGGTGGCGGCGACCTGCTCACCCGGGTCGTGGCCCGCGACAACGCACACCTGGAGGACGTGGTCCAGAAGCTGATCAGTCTGCCGGGAGTGGTCCGCACCCGCAGCGAGGTGGCGCTGCGCGAGCGCGTCCCGCACCGGCTGCTGCCCCTGGTCGAGTCGATCGGACGTACGGCGCGGAAGTGACCGCCGGGTCCTTGGCATCCTGTACCCCATGAGCACTCTCGGCGGCATCTCGGTCATCTTCGATCTCGACGGAACGCTCGTGGACAGCGAGCCGAACTACTACGAGGCGGGCCGGCAGACCCTCGCCGAGTTCGGCGTACCCGACTTCACGTGGACCGACCACGAGGGATACGTGGGCATCAGCACCCAGGAGACGGTCGCCGACTGGAAGCGGCGGTACGGCCTGCGCGCCCCCGTGGAGGAACTGCTCGCCGTCAAGAACCGCCACTATCTGGAGCTGGCCCGCACGTCCGCGCGCGCCTACCCGGAGATGCGGAAGTTCGTCGAGCTGCTGGCGGACGAGGGCGTGCCGCTGGCGGTGGCGTCGGGTTCGTCGCCCGAGGCCATCGCGGCGATCCTGTCCCGTACCGGGCTGGACGCGCAGCTGCGCACGGTCGTCTCGGCCGACGAGGTCGCGCGGGGCAAGCCCGCACCGGACGTCTTCCTGGAGGCGGCGCGGCGGCTCGGGGCGGCCCCGGCCGACTGCGTGGTCCTGGAGGACGCCGTTCCCGGAGCCGCCGCCGCGCACGCGGCCGGAATGCGCTGCATCGCGATCCCGTACGTCGCGGCACAGGCCGACGCGCCGGAGTTCGCCGCCGCCGGTCTGCTGGTGCGCGGTGGCCAGGGCGAGTTCACCGCGCGGGCGGCGTACGACTGGCTCGTACGGACGGCACGGCCGGCCTGACCGTACTCGTCAGTACCGTTGACGCTCCCGTACCCCTTGCCTATCTTCTGGGCGATCTTTCGAACGGCATTCGATATTTCGAACCGAAGAAACGAGGAGCACATGGCAGCGCCCCTCTCCCGGCGGACCCTTCTGCTGGCCACGGCGATCGCCGCGGGAACGCCCGCGGTCTCGTACGCGGCGGGCGGCCGGCCCGGCGCGGCGCCGCGGGCGCCGGCCGCGCTCGCCGGCCCCGCGGCACCGGCGGCCTGGTCCGTACGGCCGTTCGGACTTCAGGACGTGACGCTCGGCCGGGGCGTCTTCGCCGACAAGCGGCGGCTGATGCTGGACCACGCCCGCGGCTACGACGTGAACCGGCTGCTCCAGGTCTTCCGCGCCAACGCCGGTCTCCCCACCCTCGGCGCCGTCGCCCCCGGCGGCTGGGAGGGACTGGACGGCGAGGCCAACGGCAACCTCCGCGGTCACTACACCGGCCACTTCCTGACCGTGCTGTCCCAGGCGTACCGCAGCACCGGGGAGCGGGTCTTCGCCGAACGGATCGACACCATGGTCGGCGCGCTGACCGAGGTGCGCGAGGCCCTGCGGCACGATCCCGCCGTACTGAGCACGGACGGACGGTTCGGCGCCGCGGCGGAGAACGTGCGCGGCTCCCACCAGTACGTCGTCCTCCCCGCCGGTGTCCTCGGCGACACCCCGGCGATCACGCTGGCCGCCTGGGTGAAGCCCACCCACGACGGCGACTGGGCCCGTGTCCTCGACTTCGGCGACGACACCCACCGCTACCTCTACCTCGCCGCCCGCAACGCCGACGGCGTGCCGCGCTTCGCCATCACCGGCAGCGGTGCCGCGGGCGAGCAGGGCCTCGACGGCACGGCCGCACTGCCCCTGGACGAGTGGAGCCACCTGGCCGTGACCCTCGCGGACGGCACCGGCACCCTCTACGTCGACGGCGTCGCCGTGGCCCGGAACACGGCGATGACCGTGACCCCGGCGGTGCTCGGCCCGCTCGCCCACCACTGGCTCGGCCGCTCGCACTACCCCGCCGACCCCGTCTTCGCGGGCGCCTTCGAGGAGTTCAACGTCTGGTCGCGCGCCCTGAGCGCCGCCGAGATCGGCGCGTTGCGGGACAGCCGGGCCGCCGACACCCCGGCGGGCCGGGGCGACCTGGCGTCGTACGCCTTCGACGAGACCGGCGGCGGGTCGTTCGCGGACGCCTCCGGCCGGGGTCTGACGGCCACGCTCCGCCGCACCTGGGGCGGGCCCAGCCATCCCGGCTTCCTCGCCGCGTACCCGGAGACGCAGTTCATCCAGCTGGAGTCGATGACCGGCAGTGACTACACCAAGGTCTGGGCGCCGTACTACACGGCGCACAAGATCCTCAAGGGTCTGCTGGACGCCCACCTCGCCACCGGCGACGACCGGGCGCTGGACCTCGCGTCGGGCTTGTGCGACTGGATGTACGCGCGGTTGTCCGCGCTGCCCGCGGCCACCCTGCAGCGGATGTGGGGCATCTTCTCCAGCGGGGAGTTCGGCGGCATCGTCGAGGCGATCTGCGACCTGCACGCGGTCACCGGTGAGGCGGACCACCTCGCGCTGGCCAGGCTGTTCGACCTCGACCGGCTGATCGACGCCTGCGCCGCCAACACCGACGTCCTCGACGGCCTGCACGCCAACCAGCACATACCGATCTTCACCGGCCTGGTGCGGCTGTACGACGAGACGGGCGAGGAGCGCTACCTCACCGCCGCGAAGAACTTCTGGCGCATGGTCGTACCGCACCGCATGTACGCCATCGGCGGCACCAGCACCGGCGAGTTCTGGAAGGCGCGGGACGTGATCGCGGGCACCATCGGTGCCACCACGGCCGAGACCTGCTGCGCGTACAACCTGCTCAAGCTGAGCCGGACGCTGTTCTTCCACGACCAGGACCCGGCGTACATGGACTACTACGAGCGGGCCCTGTACAACCAGGTGCTCGGCTCCAAGCAGGACAAGCCGGACGCGGAGAAGCCGCTCGTCACCTACTTCATCGGGCTGACACCCGGCCATGTGCGCGACTACACGCCCAAGCAGGGCACGACCTGCTGCGAGGGCACCGGGATGGAGAGCGCCACCAAGTACCAGGACTCCGTGTACTTCGCCGCGGCCGACGGCAGCGCCCTGTACGTCAACCTCTACAGCCGGTCCACGCTCACCTGGGCCGAGCGGGGCGTCACCGTCACCCAGACCACGGACTACCCCGAGGAGCAGGGCAGCACGCTCACCATCGGCGGCGCCGACGCCTCCTTCGCGCTGCGGCTGCGGGTGCCCTCCTGGGCCACCGCGGGGTTCCGGGTCACCGTGAACGGCCGTGCCGTACCGGGGACTCCGGCCCCGGGCAGCTACTTCACCGTGTCGCGGACCTGGCGCCGGGGCGACACGGTGCGGATCCGTGTGCCCTTCCGGCTGCGGGTGGAGAAGGCAGTCGACGACCCGTCGTTGCAGGCCCTGTTCTACGGCCCGGTCAACCTGGTCGGCCGCAATCCGTCCACGGACCTCCTGGAGTGCGGGCTGTACCGCGACGCGGGTCTCTCCGGGGACCTGCTGCCCACGCTCACCCCCGTGTCCGGCAAGCCGCTCCACTACACGCTGGACGGCACCGAGTGGGCCCCGTTCGCCGAGGGGACCGAGGACCCGACGCACGCCTGGTTCCGGCGCGCGGAACCCCGGGTGGTCCTCGGCGGCACCGACTCGGGCGTCGCCAACCCGGCGAAGGACGACGGCACCACGCTGCTCGACGAGATCTGGGCGGCGGCGCCGTTCCGCGGCAAGGGCGCGCTGCTGGCACACGTGCGGTCCACGGTGGACGCGTGGGTGGGGGCCGGGCTGCTCGGGGCCGACGACGGCGAGCGGGTGCTGCGGACCGCGCGGAGGGCGTCGTACGCGGACTGACGGCGGCGAGTTTTTACCCGCGGAAGTGATCGGTTCGCGGCCCGCGTCCGTACCTCCTGGTGTCCGAGCCCGTCCTCGCCCCAGGAGGCACGATGCGCATCACGCGCACCACGGCAGGGACCGCCTTCGTGGCCGGTGCCCTGGTCCTCACCCTCACCGCGCTCGCCTACCCGGCCGTGCTCGGAGTGCGGAACACGGCCGGCAGCCAGGACCGTGTCATCACCAACACGGTGTTCGGGCCGCTCACCGAGGCCGACCGGGACTTCGTGGTGAAGGTCCGTGCCGCCGGGCTGTGGGAACACCCGCTGGGGCTCATGGCCATCGAGCGGGGGACGACGCCGGAGATGAAGGAGGCCGGCGAGCACCTGGTCGTCGGGCACGCCCGGCTCGACGCGACCTGCCGCAGGATCGCGCCCGAGCTGGGCATCACCCTGCCCAACCAGGCGTCCCCGCAGCAGCAGCAGTTCGTGACCACCGTGGACGGGACCACGGGCAGGCAGTTCGACACCACCGCGGTCAACATCATGCGCATCACGCACGGCCAGATCTTCCCGGCCATCGCCGAGATCCGCGCCAACACCAGGAACAGCCTGGTGCGGCAACTGGCCGACCAGGCCAACGACACCGTGCTCGACCACATCACCGTGCTGGAGAAGACCGGCCTGGTCAACTTCGACCAGGTCAACTTCCAGCAGTCGGCCCCGCCGAACCTGCCCGGGGTTCAGCTCACGCCGCCGGCGCCGCAGCAGGGTGAGCCGGTGCTCTCCCTCACCGCACCACCCGGACTGGAGGTCGACACCTCGGCGCCGACCCCCGGTCCGACGGTCCGCTGACCCGGGAGGCGGCTGCCGCGTCAACCGCGGCGGGGCTTGCCGCGCCTGCCGCCCTTGGGGCCGCCGCCCTTGCCGCCGGTCCTGGTGCCGCCCTTGCTTCCGCCCCTGGCCCCGCTCCTGGTGCTGCCGCCGGCGCCGCGACGATCGCCGCCGGCCTGCTTCCCGGCCGCCGGTTTGCGCCGCGCGGACGCCGTTTCGGTGCGCTCGCCCTTCGCCGGAGCGGCCTGCCGGCCACGGGTGCTGTTGACGGTCCGGCCCCGGACGATGCCGATGAAGTCCTCCACCCGGTCCGTGTGCGCGTCCTCGGGCCAGGACAGCGCCACGCTCGACTCGGGGGCGTCCGTGACCGTCCGGTACGTGAGGTCCTTGCGGTGGTGCAGGCGCGCCAGCGACAGGGGCACGAGCAGCACCCCGATCCCGGCGGCCACCAGCTCGACGGCGTCCGCCGTGGTGGCCGGACGCTCGAGTGCGGGCCGGCCCGGCGGCCGCTCCCAGCCGAGGACGTCGTCCAGGGGGTGCAGCACGATCTCGTCGGCCAGGTCCTCGACGGTCACCTCGTCGGCCGCGGTGACGACGTGGTCCTTGGGGACCACCACGACCGTGGTCTCGGTGTAGAGCGGGATCGCGCTGAGGGCGGTGCGGTCCACGGGCAGCCGCACCAGCCCGGCGTCGGCGTCGCCGCGCAGCAGCGAGCCCCCCGCCTCGGCGGCGGTGACCTGGGTCAGGGACAGCGGGACGCCGGGCAGCCGCTCTTTCCAGATGCGCACCCATTTGTCGGGCGTCACCCCCGGAACGTACGCGAGCCGGAACGCGGGGGGTTCTTCCGAGCCTGTCACCCGGCCAGGTTACCGGGCGTGGTCGGCGACGGCGGCCACCGGGCACGGCCGGCGGCCTCGGTCACCGGGCGTGGTCGGCGGTCGCTCGGACGCTCGATACCCTTGACACCATGACGTCGCACCAGAACACCCAGACCATGAAGCCCGCGACCGCGGCGAAGAAGCTGGGTGTGTACCTCGAGGCCACACCCGCCGAGTTCCGGGAGGGCGTCGTCACGCGCGCCGAGCTGAACACGCTCCAGGCCGACCCGCCCGAGTGGCTGCGGGACCTGCGGCGCGACGGTCCGCACCCGCGGCCGGTGGTGGCCGCCAAGCTCGGTGTCTCCATCGCGGGACTGCACCGGGGCGGAGTCACGGAGCCGCTCACCACGGAGCAGATCGAGGCGCTCAAGCAGGAGCGCCCCGAGTGGCTGGAGCGGGAGCAGGCCGTCCAGGCCGACGTCCGCAAGGAGGCGGCCCGGGTGAAGAAGCTGCACGCCGAGCGCGCGGAGCGGGCCGCACGCGCGGAGCGCGACTGACGCTCACCCCTCGGCCTTCTGCTCCGTCACGCTCCACGCGTACTGCAGCCAGTCCGACAGCACTACGGCGCTCAGGCCCGCGCACAGCAGCCTCGCGGCCCGGGGAGCGACGGCGTAGGTGCCGACGAGCCCTCCGGCCACCCAGGCCGAGGTGCAGAACGGGCAGGACACCAGGTCGCCGACGGCGCGGCGCAGGCCGCTGCCGCGCGGGGCGTCCATCACCTCGTCCGCGTCGCTGTCACGCTCGCGGCGGGTGAACGGAGCCCGCAGGAAGCTGGTGACCTTGTCCTTGGTCAGCAGCCGGGACGCCTTGAACGTCGCCGTCCCCAGCAGGGCCACGTCCCAGGGCGGGACGGTGTCGGGCAGTCGCAGCCCCCGCCGCCGCGCGGTCACGGCGAACACCGCGACTGTGGCCGCGAACGTCGTCGTGAGCGCCGCGTATCCCCCGAGGGGGGTCTCGTCGTCTTCGCCGTAGCCTTCGCCGGGGCGCTGCTCGCCGTCCGTCATGGATACCTCCTGTGCGGGGCCGCTTCTTCGCCGGGGCCGGGTGCCCGTTTCCTCCCGTCTCCCACATGTGCGCGAGCCGCGGTCAGTACGGTGCCGGTCCGCCGAAGAGGTCCGCGCAGTCCGGGGAGAGGCCGGCCAGGAGATGGTCGACCCGTTCGCCGGGCACCGCCTCGGTGAGGGTGGAGAGCACGGCACCCGCGTCCCATTCCGCGGTGCGCGGCCGGGCGCCGGTCTGCTGCGCCACGCGCCGCAGGAACTCCTCGCGGCCGAAGGACTCGGGACGCCCGCGTTCCAGGCGCAGCACGTCGTCCAGGGGCGCCGGCAGGTCCGAGGCCAGACCCGCGGCCTCCTCCGGGTCGATGCGGGACGCGATCACCCAGAGGACGGCCGTACTGACCTGCTCGGCCTCCTCCTTGCTGTGGTACTCGCCGCGGTCGCGGACCAGGGTCAGGAATTCGTCGAGCCGCACGGCGCCGCCTCCTTCCGCCGGTTCTCGCTCCGGGCCCGGGTGCCCTCCGCCCGGGCCGGGAAACGGGCGTGGTCTCACCTGCGTGCCCGCCGGGCGTCGGCGACGGAGGCCACCCGGGTCATGGCGTCCTCCCTGAACAGGGCGTGTCCCGCGGCGATCCGCTCCCGCCGGGCCGGCCCCGGGGCGGTGAGCCGCCGCAGTGCGCCGAGCAGCGCGGTCTCGTCCTCGGCGACGTCCGACACGCCGAGCGCGGCCATCCGCCGGACACCGTCCGCGCCGTGGCCGGGTATCGGGCGGTACCCCACGACCGGCAGTCCGGCGGCGAGCGCCTGTACGGCGGTCTGGCCGGCGGCGTTGTCGACCAGGGCGCGGGCGGCGTGCATCAGGCCGGGCATGTCCGTCACCCAGCCCAGCGCGAGTACGCCGGGTGTGCCGGACAGTTCGCGGCGCAGCCGTTCGTTGTCCCCGCAGAGCGCGACCGGGAGGAGGCCGTGGTCCGTGAGGAGCCGGACGGTGGCGTTCAGGCGCGAGCCCACTCCCCAGGCGCCGGCGGACAGCACCACGGCGGGCCGCCCGGGGCCGAGACGGTCGAACAGCCCCCGCCACCCGGCCGCTCCGGGGGCGTCGGGAGACTCGGCGAAGAACTCCGGGGCCACGACCGGACCGCACGTCCACGCGGAGGTACCGGTGCTCTCCCGCACCTCACGCGCCGCGTCCTCCGTGAGGCACAGGCAGTGGTCGTTGCCGGGGTGGAGCCACTGGCGGTGGACGGCGAAGTCGATCACGAGGACGACACTGGGCACGGACAGCCGGCCCCGGGCCCGGAGGTGACCGGTGAGCTGGGCGCCGAGGTGGAAGACGGGTACGACCACGTCCGCGCCGGTGCGCTCGGCCAGCTCGCGCAGCCGGCCGCCGGCGAGCCGGGCCAGGGGCGTGGCGCCGGGGCGGTGCCCGGCGCCGGGGCGCAGGAAGAGGCGGTACAGGGCGGCGTAGGCCCAGGGGAAGTGGCGTACCGACCCGCGGTAGAAGTGCCGCAGCGCACCGCCCAGACCGCACGGGAGCAGCGCGAGGACGTCGACGACGAAGGCGTCGTCACCGCGTTCCCGGGCCCGGCGGACCAGTTCGTCGGCGACCGTGTCGTGCCCGGCGCCCATGCTCGCGCTGACCACCAGCAGCCGTCTGCCGTCCCGTGGGGCGTACGGGCCGGCCGGGCGGCGGGGCGCTGATGAGCTGCGAGGATGCACGGCGGTCCAAGTTGCCCGGCCGTCACATTCCAAACCACCACACAAGCGGGCGTTTCGGGCGCCGTATCAGGGATACTCCGTGACCGCCCGTCCGGCCGGACGCCGGAGCCCGACCACCTGGTCGGTCGCCTCCCCGGTGTCCGCCCCGAGTCAAGGTGGTGCCCATGGTCCATGCCTTCTCCCGCCCCCGCTCCGCTCCGGGGCCGCAGGTCGTCGCGCCCGACGCGGACCACGCCAGGCCCCGCCGGGAGCCCGTCGGTGACCGGGGCCCGCGGACGCGCACGGCGCTCGTGACGGGGGCGTCCTCCGGCATCGGCGCGGCCGTGGCCCGCCGGCTGAGCGACGAGGGCGGCTGGCGGCTGGTGCTCAGCGGGCGTGACCCGGCCCGGCTGCGCGAGGTCGCCGAGGAGGCGTCGGCCACCGCCTTCGCCGCGGACCTCACGCTGCCCGGCGCCGACCGGCAGCTCGCCGACTTCGCGCGGTCCACGGTCGGGCCGGTGGATCTGCTGGTGGCGGGTGCCGGGGTCGGCTGGGCCGGGGAGTTCCTGGACATGCCGCCGCACACCATCGACGAACTGTTCGACATCAACGTGCTGGCCACGCTGCGGCTGGTGCGGCTGGTGCTGCCGGGCATGGTCGAGGCGGGGTCGGGGCGGGTGGTGCTCGTCGGCTCGCTGGCGGGCAGCGTGGCGGTGCGCGAGGAGGCCGTGTACTCCGCCGCCAAGGCCGCGGTCGGCGCCTTCGCGGACGCCCTGCGCTACGAGCTGCGGGGCACGGGCGTGGGCGTCACGCACGTGGTGCCCGGTGTCGTCGACACACCGTTCTTCGAGCGCCGCGGCGCTCCCTACCTCCGGTCCAGGCCGCGTCCGGTGCCCGCCGAGCGCGTGGCCGAAGCGGTACGGGTCGCGGTGGTGCGGGGACGGGACGAGGTCTACGTCCCCGGCTGGCTGCGACTGCCGTGCCGGGTACGGGGCGCGGCTCCGGGGCTGTACCGGCGGCTGGCGGCGCGGTTCGGATGAACTCCGGATGAGCGGGAGCGCGCGACGGTGAGTGTCCTCACCGTCGTCCTGGCCCTGTTCGCGGCGTTGTCCAACGCGGCGGCGTCGGTGCTGCAGCGCCGGGCCGCGGCGCAGGACGAGGGCCGGGCGGGCGCCGTCCACACGGTGGTGCGCTCGCTGCTGCGGCTGGTGCGCGACCCGTACTGGGTGGGGGGCGCGGCGCTGCTCGCGCTGACGACGGTGCTGCAGGCGGCCGCGCTGGCGGTGGGCAGTCTGGCCGTCGTCCAGCCGCTGATGGCCAGTGAGCTGCTGTTCACCCTGATGGTCGGCAGCATGGTCTTCCACCGGCGGCCGGACCCGCGGACCTGGCTGGCGTTCGTGGCCCTGGCCGTGGGGCTCGCGCTGTTCCTGGGGGCCGCCGCGCCGTCGGCCGGCCACGACACCGCGACGCCGGGCCGGTGGGGCTGGGCGGGCCTGGCGCTGTTCGTCGTGGTGACGGCCCTGGCCTCGATCGGCACCCTGGTACGGGGCGCGCCTCGCGCCGCGCTGTTCGGATCGGCGTCCGCGGTGGCGTTCGGCGGGACGGCGGGACTGCTGAAGGAGGTCACCGGGCGGCTCCCCCAGGGGGTGGGCGCCGTCCTGACCCAGTGGCCGCCGTACGCCACGGCGGTGGTCGGGGTGATCAGCTTCCTGCTGCTGCAGAGCGCGCTGCGGGCGGGAACCCTCGCGGCGTCGCAGCCGGCGCTGACCCTCGGCGACGCGCTGACCAGCGTCGCCCTGGGCTGGGCCCTGTTCGGCGAACAGATCGCCCTCGGGGTGCGGGTGCTGCCCGAGCTGACCGGCGTGGCGCTGATCGGGCTGGGCAGTGTCGGGCTGGCCCGCGCGCCGTCGGTCCAGGGTGCGTGGGACACGGTGCCGGCCGCACGGGACGGACCCGGGCCGGGCGGGCGGACCCGGGGGCGGCGGGGGGCATGACCACGCTGCGCCGAACGGCGGCACGGCGCGACGGGCGCGTCGGACGCGGCCGCGCGATGGTGGAACAACGGCAAGACGCCGCGACGGAAGGACTCGGTACGGGAGGGCTCGGTACGGGAGGGCTCGGTACGGAGGGCTCGGTACGGGAGGGCTCGGTACGGAGGGCTCGGTACGAAAAGACGCGGAACGGAAAGACGGCGCACGGACAGGAGACACACGGATGCGCGAGGGGTCGCACGCCGGACCGGCGGTGTACGCCGTCGCGCCGGTCGTCGTCGCCGCGCTGGCCCACATCGGCCCGGCCGCGACCTGGCTGCCGGAGCTTCGCCGGCGCCGCTTCCCGGGCCTGGCCGGACAGGGCCGCCCCGACCACGTCGCCCTCACCTTCGACGACGGCCCCGATCCCGCGTCCACGCCGCACTTCCTCGACGTACTGGACGGGCTCGGGGTACGGGCGACGTTCTTCCTCCTCGGCGAGAACGTCGTACGCCACCCGGCGCCGGCCCGCGAGCTGGCCCGGAGGGGGCACGAACTCGCCGTCCACGGCTGGGCGCACGACCGCCCCTGGCTGCCGGCGCCGGCGCGGGACGCGCGCGAGCTGGCGCGTGCCGTCACCGCGGTGGGCGAGGCCGCCGGACGCGTCCCGCGCTGGTACCGCCCGCCCTACGGCATCCTCACCTCCGGACGCTGGGCCGCCGCCCGCCGGGCCGGACTGCGGCCGGTGCTGTGGACCGCGTGGGGCAAGGACTGGCGGCAGGACGCCACGCCCGCCTCGGTACGGGCGACCGTCGCGGCGGACCTGCGCGGGGGCGGCACGATCCTCCTGCACGACACCGACCACGTCTCCGCCCCGGGCAGCTGGCGCGCCGCCCTCGGCGCCCTGCCGGACATCGTGCGCGACTGCCGTGCGGCGGGGCTGACGGTGGGGCCGCTGGCGGAACACGGGGTGGTCGGGTCCGCCCCGCCCCCGGGAGACGGGGCGGCGGTGCGGGCCCCGGTGACCTCGGGGGCGCCGCCGTTTCGGTCTGCGGCGCCGGGACAGCCGTAGGGCCATGACGGACCGGGACGATCAGTGCGCCGAGGCGCCGGAACCGGCGCGCCCTCCCCCGGGGCCCGCGCGAGCAGGCCGTGCCGCCGAAGGAGCACGACGTGCGCCGGCGGCGGCTTCGCGGCGATCTCACGCGGGCCTTCGTGCACGCGATGACGCGGGAGTACGCCGTCCGCCCGGCCGGCGGGTCGACGCCTCCCTGACCCGTCCGCCCGGCCCGCGACTCGACGCCTCCCTGACCCGTCCGCCCGGCGACTCGACGCCTCCCTGACCCGTCCGCCCGGCCCGCGAGTCGACGGCGCCCTGACCCGTCCGCCGCCGGTCCGCGTCAGGCGGCCGCCCCGGTCAGGTCCCGGTGGATCGGCGCCGCCCCGCCCGTCAGGGGCGCGCCCGTGCCGCCGCGCCGGGTGGCGACGATCTCCGCCGCGATGGACAGCGCGGTCTCCTCGGGCGTCCGGGCGCCGAGGTCCAGGCCGATCGGCGAGCGGAGCCGGGACAGCTCGTGTTCGCCGAGGCCGGCCTCGCGCAGCCGCCGATTCCGGTCCTCGTGGGTGCGGCGCGAGCCCATCGCGCCGACGTACGCGACCGGCATCCGCAGGGCCTCCGTGAGCAGCGGTACGTCGAACCTGGCGTCGTGGGTGAGGACGCACAGCACCGTGCGCCCGTCGGTCGGGGTGCTCCGCAGATAGCGGTGCGGCCAGTCGACGACGACCTCGTCGGCCTCCGGGAAGCGGGCCGGCGTCGCGAAGACGGGCCGGGCGTCGCAGACCGTCACGTGGTGGCCGAGGAACTTGCCGGCCCGCACCAGCGCCGCCGCGAAGTCGACCGCGCCGAAGACGATCATGCGCGGCGGCGGCACGCTGGACTCGACGAGCAGGGTGAGCCCGCCGGGGCAGTGCGAACCGTCCTCGGAGAGGCCGACCGTGCCGGTGCGGCCGCTGTCCAGCAGGGCCCCGGCCTCGGCCACCGCGGTGCGGTCCAGGTCCGGATGACCGCCGAGGCCGCCCTCGTACGAGCCGTCGGGGCGGACGAGCAGGGCCCGCCCGAGGAGACCCGCCGGGCCCTGGACGACCCGGGCGAGGGCCGCGGCCCGGCCCCGGGCGGCGGTCGACAGCGCCGCCCGGAACACCTCCCGCGAGGGCGAGCCCGCGCCGACCGGCGTGACCATCACGTCGATGACCCCGCCGCAGGTCAGCCCGACCGCGAAGGCGTCCTCGTCGCTGTAGCCGAACCGTTCGCGGACCGTCTCGCCGTCCCGGAGGGCCGCGGTGCACAGCTCGTACACCGCGCCCTCCACGCAGCCGCCGGAGACCGAGCCGATCACCGTGCCCTCGCTGTCCACGGCGAGGGCGGCGCCGGGGCCGCGCGGTGCGCTGCCGCCGACGGAGACGACGGTGGCGACGGCGAACTCCCGGCCCTCGGCGAGCCAGCCGTTCAGCTCGTCGGGGATGTCAAGCATCCGTCCCGCCCCCGACTGCGGGCACGGTCGCCGACAGCACGCGGTCGGGCCGGATCGGCAGGCTGCGGTGGCGTACGCCGGTCGCGTGCCAGACGGCGTTGGCGACGGCCGCCGCGGCGCCCACGATGCCGATCTCGCCGACGCCCTTGATGCCGACCGGGTCGTCCGGATCGGGGTCGTCCACCCAGTCCGCCTCGATGTCCGGGACGTCGGCGTGCGTGGCCACGTGGTAGCCGGCGAGGTCGGGGCCGTAGAGGCCGCCGCTCGCCCGGTCCCGGACCGCCTCCTCGTGCAGGGCCATGGAGATGCCCCAGACCATGCCGCCGACGAGCTGGTTTCGGGCGGTGAGCGGGTTGACGATGCGGCCCGCGGCGAAGATGCCGAGCATGCGGCGCACCCGCACCTCGCCGGTGGCGGTGTCCACGGCGACCTCGGCGAACTGCGCCCCGAAGGCGTGCCGCTCCTTCTGCGCGAGCGCGCCGAGGGCCTCGGTGGTGTCGGACCGTACGGTGATGCCCTCGGGCGGGACGGTCGTGCCCAGCGCGAGCCGCTCCCGCAGTTCGCCGGCCGCGACGGTGATCGCCCAGGCCCAGGAGCGGGTGCCCATCGAGCCGCCCGCGATCATCGCCGGTCCGAAGTCGCTGTCGCCGATGCGGACCCGGACCCGCTCGGGCGTGACCTCGAGTGCGTCGGCGGCGACCAGGGTGAGCGCGGTGCGGGCGCCGGTGCCGAGGTCGGCGGCGGCGATCCGCACGGTGAAGGTGCCGTCGGCCTCCGCGGTCACGAGGGCGGTGGACGGGCCGGCGCCCGCCGGGAAGGACGCCGCGGCCGTACCGGTGCCCAGCAGCCAGCGCCCGTCGCGGCGCACGCCGGGGCGCGGATCGCGCTCCGCCCAGCCGAAGCGGCGCGCTCCCTCGCTGAAGCAGGCGGCCAGGTTGCGGCTGCTGAACGGCAGACCGGAGACCGGGCCGGCCTCCGGCTCGTTGCGCAGCCGCAGTTCGACCGGGTCGACGCCGCAGCGCTCGGCGAGTTCGTCGAGGGCCGCCTCGATCGCGAACGACCCGGGTGCCTCGCCCGGCGCGCGCATGAAGGTCGGGGACGGTACGTCGAGCCGTACCACGTGGTTGGCCGTGTGGTGGGCGTCGGCGTCGTACATCACCCTGGCGACACTGGCGCCGGGCTCGACGAACTCGTAGACGGTCGACGTCTGGTTGAGCGAGCGGTGTTCCAGGGCGCGCAACCGGCCGTCGGCCCCGGCGCCGAGCCGGACGCGCTGGGTGGTGGGGCTGCGGTAGCCGGCCAGCGAGAACATCTGGCGCCTCGTCATCACCACCCGTACCGGCCGTCGCAGCACGGTCGCGGCCATCACGGCGGACACCTGGTGGGCGCGCAGGCCCTTGCTGCCGAAGCCGCCGCCGACGTGTTCGGAGCGCACCCGCACCGAGGACTCGTCGAGGGAGAACATCTTCGCGAGTTCGCTCTGGACCCAGGTGGTGCCCTGGTTGGAGTCGACGACCTCCAGGCGGCCGCCGTCCCAGAGGGCGGTGGCCGCGTGCGGCTCCATCATGCTGTGATGCTCTTCGGGGGTGGTGTACTCCTCGTCCACCACGACGGCGGACGCGGCGAGCCCGGCCGCCAGGTCGCCCTTCCCGGTCTCGGCGGGCATGTGTCCGTCGGCCGGGTAGGCGTCGGGACGGCCGGCGGTGAGCGTGGTGTCGTGCGGTTCCACGTCGTAGGTGACGACGAGGGCCTCGGCGGCCTCCCTCGCCTGCTCGGGCGTCCCGGCGACGACGAGGGCGACCGGCCAGCCCGCGTGCGGCACCCGGTCGTTCTGGAAGACGGCCGCGGTCGGGTCCGGCGCGATGCCCAGCAGGCCGACGTAGTCGGTGTCGACGCGCGGGGCGTTGCCGTGGTGGAGGACGGCGAGCACGCCGGGCATGCCGAGGACGGCGTCGGCGTCGATCGAGCGGATGCGGCCGCGGGTGACGGTGGACAGCACCAGCCAGCCGTGCGCGAGGTCGGCGAAGGGGATCTCGCCGGCGTAGCGGGCCGCTCCGGTGACCTTGTCGCGGCCCTCCACGCGCGTGTGCGCGGTGCCGACGGCGCCCTTCACCGGTGTACGGCCGGTCGTGGCGGTCGTCATCGGGCGGCCTCCTCGGCGAGTTCGGTCAGGACGGCCACCACGAGGTTGCGCATGAGGGTCACCTTGTATCCGTTGTCGGGCAGCGGCCTGGCGGCCGCGAGTTCGGCGTCCGCGGCGGCGGCGAAGGTCTCGCCGCCGGCCGGCGCGCCGATCAGCACCTGTTCGGCCGCGCGGGCCCGCCAGGGCCGGGAGGCGACCGCGCCGAAGGCCAGCCGCGCGTCGCGTACGACACCGTCCTCGACGTCGAGCGCGGCGGCGACCGAGCCGATCGCGAAGGCGTACGAGGCGCGCTCGCGCACCTTGCGGTAGCGGGAGCGGGCGGCGACCGGGGCGGGCGGCAGGACGACGCCGGTGATCAGCGCGCCGGGGGGCAGCGCGGTCTCCCGGTGCGGGGTGTCGCCGACCGGGAGGTAGAAGTCGGCGAGCGGCGACTCTCCCGGTCCGTCGGGGGTTTCGTAGGCGACGACGGCGTCGAAGGCCGTCAGGGCGACTCCCATGTCCGAGGGGTGCACGGCCACGCAGTGGTCGGAGGCGCCCAGGACGGCGTGGTTGTGGTGCTCACCGGTGATCGCGGGACAGCCACTGCCGGGAGCACGCTTGTTGCACGGCTTGCTCACGTCGGTGAAGTAGCCGCAGCGGGTGCGCTGGAGCAGGTTGCCGCCGACGGTGGCCATGTTGCGCAGCTGCCCCGAGGCACCGGCCAGGACCGCCCGCGTCAACGCCGGGTAGCGGCGGCGTATTTCGGGGTGGGCGGCGAGGTCGCTGTTGGTGACGGTGGCGCCGACACGCAGGCCGCCGTCGGCGGTCGGCTCGATGCCGTCCAGGGGGAGTTCGCGGACGTCGACGAGCCGGGCGGGGCGTTCGACGCCGGTCTTCATCAGGTCGACGAGGTTGGTGCCGCCGCCGAGGTAGCGGGCGTCCGGGTCGGCGGCGAGCAGCGCCACCGCGCCGGAGACGTCTTCGGCACGCTGGTAGCCGAACTCCCTCATGCCGCTGCCTCCTTCGCGGTCTGTGGCCGGGACGACGGCCGGGACGGGTCCCCGGCCTTCTCATGGGCCTCCGCCGCGCGGGCGACCGCCTGGACGATGGACACGTAGGCGCCGCAGCGGCACAGGTTCCCGCTCATCCGTTCCCGGATCTCGTCCGGTGTCAGAGGGGGCGGCCCGGCCTCGGGCCGTACGTCGTCGGTGGCGGCGCTGGGCCAGCCGGCCGCGTGTTCCTCGATGACGGCGACGGCCGAGCAGATCTGGCCGGGTGTGCAGTAGCCGCACTGGTAGCCGTCGAGATCGAGAAAGGCCTGCTGCACCGGGTGCAGCCGGTCGCCCTCGGCCATGCCTTCGATGGTGGTGATCTCCCGCCCCTCGGCGGCGACCGCGAGGTTCAGGCAGGAGACGGTGCGGCGCCCGTCGACCAGGACGGTGCAGGCGCCGCACTGTCCCTGGTCGCAGCCCTTCTTGGTGCCGGTGAGATCGAGGCGCTCGCGCAGGGCGTCGAGCAGGGTCGTGCGGTGGTCGACGGTCAGCTCGTGCTTCTCGCCGTTGATGTGCAGGATGACGGCGCTGGACGTCGACGAGGGCGCTGGGGCCATGATCAGCCTTCTTTGGTGTCTGGTGACAGTGAAAACGGGCTGGAGGCGGTGGGATTCGTGCGTGGCCGGGTCCGCCGGCCGTATCCGCCGCTAGAGTGGGCGAATAACCGGACAACTGTCCGCTCACTGGAAACGTAACGGACAGCTGTCCGCTTAGCAAGGACGGGATTCGGCCACGAATCCGGAAGGAAGACAGTGCCTCAGTCGGAGAACGAGAAGCCGGACAGGGACCAGAAGGACACTCCCCTGCGCTCGGACGCCCTGCGCAACCGCGAGCGCATCCTGCACGTGGCCACCGAGGAACTGACGCGCCGCGCGGACGCCCCGCTGAGCGCCATCGCCAGGAAGGCGGGCGTCGGGCAGGGCACGTTCTACCGCAACTTCCCGAACCGGGAGGCTCTCGTCCTGGAGGTCTACCGCTACGAGATGCGACAGGTGGCCGATGCCGCACCCCAGCTGCTGGCCACGCGGGAGCCCGAGCAGGCCCTGCGTGAGTGGATGGACCACCTCGCCCGGTTCGCCATGACCAAGGCCGGCCTGGCGGACGCGATCCGGCTGGTCACCAGCGCGCCCGGCGGGCCGGCGAAACCGGGCCCCGCCCCGGTGATGGAGGCGGCCCGGCTCCTGCTGCGCGCCAACGAGGAGGCCGGCACCATCCGGCCCGGGGTCTCCGCGGACGACTTCTTCCTCGTCATCGGCGGTCTCTGGCTGATCGATCCCGACGAGGACTGGCAGCCGCGGGTCACCCGGTTCCTGGACTTCGTCATGGACGGACTGCGGGCGGGAGCGCCAGGCCGGTGACCGCGCCCCGGAAACGGTAACGGCGCTCGGGGCGGCCCGCCACCCCGTAGCGCAGGGAGACCTCCGCGCTGCCGACCGTGTGGAAGTACTCCAGGTAGCGGCGGGCGCTCACCCGGGAGACGCCGGTGCGGGCCGCGCACTCGCTGGCGGACAGGGTGCCGTCGGCCTCACGCAGCGTGCGTTCCACCAGCTCGGCGGTCTCCACGCTCATGCCCTTGGGCAGCGCCGGGACCGCGGCGGCCGGCGCCGCCGCTCCCGCCAGTACCCGGTCGACGTCGGCCTGGCTGCGCACCACCGTGCCGAGCAGCCGGCCCCGCTGGGCCGCATAGCGCTCCAGCCGGACCCGCAGGTCCTCGAAGTCGAACGGTTTGAGGAGGTAGTCGACCACGCCGTGCCGGACGGCGCCGCGCACCGCGTCCGCCTCCCTGGCCGCGCTGACGACCATGACGTCGCAGTCGTGGCCGGCGGCGCGCAGCCGGGGGATGACGTCGAGGCCGAAGACGTCCGGCAGGTACAGGTCGAGCAGGATGAGGTCGGGACGCAGTTCCCCGGCGGCGGCGAGCGCCTCTTCCCCGGTACCGGCGACCCCGACGACCCGGAAGGGCGCGACGCGCTCGACGAAGGCCCGGTGGACCCGGGCCACCATGAAGTCGTCGTCGACGACGAGCACGCCGATCACGGCGCCGGCGACATGGGGCGCGGCCTCCGTCGCAGCGGTCGTAGCCGTCACAGCCGCCGTAGCCGCCGTAGCCGCCGTAGCCGCCGCGTGGACCGTACCCGTCGTAGTAGCCCGGCCCGCCGTAGCCGCCGCGTGGACCGTACCCGTCGTAGTAGCCCGGCCCGCCGTAGCCGCCGCGTGGACCGTACCGGTCGTACCGGTCGCGTCGGCCGTGCCGCTCCTACCCGTCATGGTGCTGCTCCTTCCGCCACCGCGTCGGTGAGGTGGCTGACGGTCATGCGTGCGGTGAACATGGCCCCCTCGGGGGTGTTGGTCACCGAGATCTCACCGCCGTGACGCTCGCAGACCAACCTGGTCAGCGCCAGGCCGATACCGCGCTCGCCCTGCCGGGCGGCCTTGGTGGTGAAGCCGTGGGAGAAGACCTCACGGGCCAGTTCGGGCGCCACGCCGGGCCCGGAGTCGCGGACCACGATCTCCACGCTGGAGGCGTCCTGTCTCAGCTCGACCTCGACCCACGCCTCGTGGTCGGTGCCGGGCGCCGCGGCGGCGTCCACGGCGTTGTCGACGAGGTTGCCGACCACGGTCGCCACGTCCGCGGCGTCCTCCGGGGCGAGCCGGTCCAGGGCCGTGCGGTCCGATACCCGCAGGGCGACCCGGCGTTCGGCCGCGAGGGAGGACTTCGCCGTCAGCAGCGCGGCGACGGCCGTGTCGCGGACCCGGCGGCTGAGGGTGACGTCCAGGGACTGGCGGCGCTGGTTGAGCGCGCGGATGTAGCGCACCACCTCGTCCTGCTCGCCGATCTCGATGAGCCCGGAGATGGTGTGCAGCTGGTTGGCGAACTCGTGGGCCTGGGCGCGCAGCAGCTCGGAGGTGCTGCGGAAGGAGCCGATCTCCCGTTCGAGGCGGGCGAGTTCGGTGCGGTCGCGCAGGGTGGTGACGGAGCCGAGCGGCCGGCCGTCCTTGCTGACGGTCATGCGGTTCATCACCAGGACCCGGCCGTGTCGGACGACGACCTCGTCGCGCGGCTCGGCCGTGTCCGCCGTGGCACCGGCCAGGACGTCGCGCAGCCTTCCGTCGATACCGAGTCCGTCCAGGCTCTGGCCCACGCAATCGGCGGGCAGGCCGAGCAGGCGCCGGCCCATCTCGTTGACCAGGGTGAGCCGGTGCTGCGGATCGAGGGCGACGACGCCCTCGGCGATGCCGTACAGCATGGCCTCCCGGTGCTCGGCGAGCCCGGCGATCTCGCGCGGCTCCAGGCCGAGGGTCTGCCGTTTGACGCGCCGGGCGAGCAGCCAGGAGCCGGCCACGCCCAGGCCGCTGGCGATGCCGAGGTAGGCGAGGAGGTAGGAGGAGGCGCCATTGAGGCGCTGCCACACCGTCGGGTCGGCCTCGCCGACCATCACCGTGCCGAGGTGCCGGCCGAGGGTCTGGCGGGTGGCGCCGAGCACCGGGACCTGGGCGACGAGCTCCCGGCCGCCCTGCACGGTCAGCGGGCCCGACCAGCCGCGTCCCCCGACGGCACCCTCGCCACGGGGCAGCAGGCCGCCGATCATCGTGGGGTCGGTGGAACTGACGACGCGGCCGTCGGCGTCGGCCACCGTGACCGAGGTGACCCCGGACTGGGTCTGGGTGGAGTTCACCAGAGGGGCCAGGGCCTCCCGCGGCACGGGGCGCAGGAGCTGGCTGCGGACCAGGGGCGTGGCGGCCAGCTGTTCGGCCAGGGCGGCGACCCGGCGGCCCTCGACGCGGTTGAAGGTGGCCTTGGACTGGGCGAGCGAGACGGCGGCGACCGCGAGCAGGACCACCACGACGATGGCGAGCTGGAGGACCAGCATCTCGCCCGCGAGGGTCTGACGGCGGAAGGTGGGGGCCACGGCGGACTCGATCTCGACTGGCGGAAGACGGGGGCGCGGGACGGCGGACGCAGGCGGGGACGGGGGACGGGGCAGGGACGACCGGCGGGTGTGCCGGGTCGCCATCATGGCGCCCACCTGCGGCGAAAGAAAGAGATGTGCTGTCTTCGCAACGAACCGGCGACCCACCGGCGACCCACCGGCGACCGCAATGACCACAACCTCCCTTGGTTCCGGAAGGAAGACAGGGCGCCGCCGCACGGGCACCATGTGGCCCACGTCACCCTCCCCCACAGGGCTCCCCCCGTACCGCTCTACCCAACCGACAGGTGGTGTCATACGTGCGCCTGCGCACCCCCCTTGCCCTGCTCGGGGCCGCCGTGCTCGTGCTCGCGGGACCGCCGTTGCTCTCCACGGGCAGCGACTCCGAGACCGGCACGCAGATCCCCGGCCTGCGCTTCATGGTTCCCAACACGCCCGGCGGCGGATACGACATCACCGCCCGCACGGCCGCGAAGAACGCCGAGGACGCCGGGCTCACACACAACATCGAGGTGTTCAACCTGCCCGGAGCGGGCGGCACCGTCGGCCTGAGCCGGCTGGTGAGCGAGCACGGCAACGGCAAGCTCGCCATGTCCATGGGCCTCGGCGTCGTCGGCGCCGTCCGCTCCAACCACGCGCCCAAGACCCTCGCCGACACCACGCCGATCGCGCGGCTCACCGAGGAGCAGGACGTCGTCGTGGTCGGCAAGGACTCGCCGTACAAGACGATCGACGAGCTGGTCACCGCCTGGAAGAAGGACCCCGGCAAGATCCCCGTCGGCGGCGGTTCGTCGCCGGGCGGGCCCGACCATCTCGCGCCGATGCTGATGGCGCAGGCCGCCGGGATCTCCCCCAAGTCGGTCAACTACATCCCCTTCGACGGCGGCGGCGAGCTGCTCGCCTCGATCCTCGGCAACAAGGTCGGCTTCGGGGTCTCCGGCGTCGGCGAGTACCTGGACCAGATCAAGGCGGGCGAGCTGCGGGTGCTCGCGGTGACCGGCCCGGAGCGGGTCGACGACCTGAAGGACGCGCCGACGCTGAAGGAGTCCGGCTACGACGTGGACTTCACCAACTGGCGCGGCATCGTCGCCCCGCCCGGCCTGTCGGAGGCGGAACGGGACAAGCTGGTCCGCCTGGCCGAGGAACTGCACGACTCCCCGGAATGGAAGAAGTCGATGGACCAGAACGGCTGGGACGACGCCTTCCTGACGGGCGAGGAGTTCGGCGCGTTCCTGGACGCCCAGGACAAGCGTGTGGTGTCGGTACTGAAGGAGCTGGGACTGTGACGACGCCGACGACCGAACCCACCACGCGGACGGCCTCGGGCCGGCGCGCGTGGCTGCGCGACCACTCCGAACTGGGCGTGTGCGTACTGCTGCTGGCGCTCGGCGCGCTCGTCCTGACCGACGCGCTCACCATGGACGTCGACCTCACGCAGCGCGGGCCGGTCGGCCCCAAGACCGTCCCGATCGCGGTCGGCGTCGGGCTGCTGCTGATCGCCGCGCTGCTCGCCGTCGACGTCCTGCGCGGCGGCCGGGGCGAGGCCGAGGGCGGCGAGGACATCGACCTGTCCGAGCCGGCCGACTGGCGCACGGTGCTGCTGCTGTCCGGGATCTTCCTCGGCGCGGCCGTGCTGATCGAGCCGGCCGGCTTCCCCGTCGCCGGGGCGCTGCTGTTCTGGGGTGCCGCCTTCGCCCTCGGCAGTCGCCGCGTGGACCGCGATCCGCTGATCGCCGCGGTGCTGTCCCTGTTCACCTACGTCGTCTTCGACAAGCTGCTCGGAGTGCCCTTGCCCGGCGGTCCGCTGATGGGAGTGCTCTGACATGAACGCCCTGAACTCCCTCATGGACGGCTTCGGTACGGCCCTCACCCCGCTCAACCTCCTGTGGGCCGCCCTGGGCGTGCTGCTCGGCACGGCCATCGGCGTCCTGCCCGGCATCGGCCCGGCGATGGCGGTGGCGCTGCTGCTGCCGGTGACGTACGGGCTCGATCCGGTCGCCGCGTTCATCATGTTCGCCGGCATCTACTACGGCGCGATGTTCGGCGGTTCGACCACCTCCATCCTGCTCAACACGCCCGGCGAGAGCGCCGCCGTGGTCGCGGCCATGGAGGGCAACCCCATGGCCAAGGCGGGGCGCGGCGCCCAGGCGCTGGCGGCCGCCGCCATCGGTCACTTCGCGGGCGGCATGATCGGCACGATCCTGCTGGTGGCGCTGGCGCCGACGGTCGCCGACCTGGCGGTGGACATCGGCGCGCCGGACTACTTCGCCATCATGGTGCTGGCGTTCATCGCCGTGACGTCGGTGCTCGGTTCGTCGCGGGTCAGAGGCCTGGCCTCGCTGCTGATCGGTCTGACGATCGGCCTGGTGGGCCTGGACCAGATGACGGGACAGCAGCGGCTGACCTTCGGTTCCCTCCAACTCGCCGACGGCGTCGACGTGGTGATCGTGGCGGTCGGCCTGTTCGCGATCGGCGAGGCGCTGTGGGTGGCGGCCCACCTGCGGCGCGGGGCGGCCGAGCCGATCCCGGTGGGCCGCCCCTGGCTCGGCCGCGCCGATGTGAAACGGACCTGGAAGTCCTGGCTGCGCGGCCCGTTCATCGGCTTCCCGTTCGGCGCGATCCCGGCGGGCGGGGCGGAGATCCCCACCTTCCTGTCGTACGTCACGGAGAAGCGCCTGTCCAAGAACAAGGACGAGTGGGGCAAGGGCGCCATCGAGGGTGTGGCCGGCCCGGAGTCCGCGGCGTCGGCCTCGGCGGCGGGCACGCTGGTCTCCATGCTGACCCTGGGTCTGCCGACGACGGCGGTCGCGGCGGTCATGCTGGCCGCCTTCCAGCAGTACGGCATCCAGCCCGGCCCGCTGCTCTTCGAACGCGAACCAGAGCTGGTGTGGGGCCTGATCGCCTCCCTCTTCGTCGGCATGGTGCTGCTCCTCGCGCTCAACCTGCCGCTGGCACCGGTGTGGGCCAAGCTGCTGCGCATCCCGCGCCCGTACCTCTACGCGGGGATCATGTTCTTCGCGGCGGTCGGCGCGTACGCCGTCGGCGGCGAGGTCGTCGACCTGGTGACCCTGCTGATCATCGGCCTGGTCGGCTTCGGCATGCGGCGCTACGGCCTGCCGATCCTGCCGGCCGTCATCGGCGTCATCCTCGGCCCGAACGCCGAGCAGCAGTTGCGCCGGGCCCTGCAGATCAGCGACGGCAGCGTGACGGGCCTGGTCAACACGCCGTTCGCGGTGACGGTGTACGCCGTGATCGTGCTGCTGCTGGCGTGGCCGTTGCTGAAGCGGCTGGTCCGCCGGGGGCGTGGCTGACCCGGCGGTCGGACGGGGCGCAGGTCCTGCGACCACGACGTGATCACCGCCACGGCGACCAACTCGCCGGTGGCGGCGCGTCCCAGCCACAGACTCAGCCCCTCCCCTCCCCCTCGGCCACGCGATCGGCACCATGGAGTCGGGGGATTCGCGTCCGGGACTGGAGGCACGCTTGTCCGGAGTCATGAGAAGTGACTGCCCTGTCCGGTGAGCTCAGGCGATCAGCTTCTGGGGGTGCGGATCGAACGCGATACGGGGGGCGAGCGCCCGTAGGAAGTCGGGAGCGTCGAACATCTCGCCGGCAGAGGTGACGCCTACGGCCTTGGTGCGGCCGGTGAGGACGCGGTCGAGGGCTTCGACGACGAGGGGCGCGGTGATGGCGTAGATGTCCTGACCGGCGGCTGTGGCCCGGCGTTCGGTGCCCCCTGAGCGGACGACGACGTCGACGAGGAAGGTCTGGTCGGAGCGGCCGCTCTCGTCGGCGGCGGTCGGGGCCGGTGTGTCCGGGGCGGTGACGTCGCGGGTCGCCTCGACGTTCATGTAGGTGGTCACGTCGGGAATGGCCAGGTGCTGGGGGACGGTCACGACGTCGGCCATGGTGAACTCCGCGACCACCGGTCGGCGTCCCACCGGCTCCGGGAAGGCCCACTGCACAGTGGGCGCGGCATCGGTGCGGCGCTCCCACTGTCCGCCGCGGTAGCGCAGGCGGAAGTCGCCGCGCCGCTCGCGGGAGACCGCGCCCGACAGCCGGGTGCCGGCGGTGGGGCGCCAGTCGCTGAGCGCGTAGGCGATGCGGGCCTCGTCGGCCGAGGTCCAGTCACCCATCGCCGCGGTGGCCAGCAGGTCGCCGAGGCCGCCGAAGAAGGCCATGGCCGGGACGATCACCGCTCTCGCGTCCCGGGCCCGCTCGCGGAAGTGCGCGAAGGTGTCGAGGTTGGCCTCGATCTCGGCGGCCACATCCAGGTACGGAATCCTGGCCCGGAGCGCGGCTTCGATCAGCGGGCCGGTGGTCGAGGCGAACGGGCCGGCGCAGTTGATGACCGCCACCGCGCCGGCCAGGGCCAGATCCAGCGAGGCCGGGTCGTCGACCGACGCCACCCGGGCTTCCAGCCCGTGTACGTCGGCCAGTTCGCCCAACGCCCGTGTGTTGCGCCCGGACGGCACCGGAGTGAACCCGCGCGCCGCGAGCTCCGCGACCACGAACTGTCCGGTGTGACCGTACGCGCCGAAAACCGCCACCAGCCGGCCTGTCTCCATGAGACTGCTCCCGTGTACTCGATCGTCCGCTGCGACGTCGATCCGCCGGCGGTCTGACACCCACATCCTGTCCGTTCGACGGGACTCGCACGATCGTCGGAAACGACATGCCCCATACACTTTCGGACATGCCCCGCATCGCGTTGGCCGTCACCGACGGCATGCTCCACTACGAACTGTCCGTGGCCCTCGAGGTCTTCGGAGCCGACCTGACTCATGTCGTGGACCCCTGGTACGACTTCGCCCTCTGCGGACCCGGCCCGGTGCGCGTCGGCCGCTTCCACCTGGAGCCCGACCACGGGCTCGACCACCTCCCGCGGGCGGACACCGTGGTCGTGCCCGGCTGGGCCGACACCGACCGCGAACCACCGGCGCAACTGATCGACGCGGTGCGCGCGGCCCACGCGGCGGGTGCTCGGGTGGCCTCCCTGTGCACCGGCGCCTTCGTCCTCGGTGCCGCTGGCCTGCTCGACGGGAAACGCGCCACCACGCACTGGGCCCACACCAGGGAACTGGCGCGGCGGCACCCGGCCGCCACCATCGATCCGGACGTCCTCTACGTCGACAACGGCGACGTCCTCACGTCGGCGGGCAAGGCCGCCGCCATGGACCTGTGTCTGCACCTGGTCCGCCTCGACCACGGCTCGGCCAACGCCAACAAGGTCGCCCGCCGCCTGGTCGTCCCCCCGCACCGCGACGGCGGTCAGGCCCAGTTCATCGCCACGCCCGTCCCCGAGCCGGGCAACCATCCCCTCGGCGAGCTCTTCCCCTGGGTCCTCCAACGCCTCGACCAGCCCCTCACCGTCGAGGACCTCGCCCGCCGGGCCGGTCTGAGCTCACGCCACCTGGCCCGCCACTTCAGGCACCTCACCGGCACCACGCCCCTGCAGTGGCTGCACACCCAACGCATCCGCCGCGCCCAGGAGTTGCTGGAGACCACCGATGCCACCGTCGACACCGTCGCCGAGGCCGCCGGAATGGGCACCGCCACCACCCTGCGCCGCCACTTCCAGCGCACCGTCGGTGTCCCGCCCGACACTTACCGCCGCACCTTCCGCCCCTGAAGGAACCGCTCACCCTGATCCCGGCATCCCGGCGCCCGCGAAGTACGCAGAGGTCTCCGCCGGACTGTGCGAGGAGCCGCCGGGCCGCCCGGCGGACGCGGTGATCGAGCTGTCCGGCCCCTGCTCACCGACGGTGGACGCTGACGGCGTAACCGCCCCCGTCGTAAGGGTCGGCGTCCCAGGTGGCGAAGCGGTCGACGAGGGTGAGGCCGGACGCGGCGCAGCAGTCGTCGTACTCCGGCAGCGTGAGGCTGGGCGGCACGGGCAGGTGGGCTTCGTCCAGGCCGAAGCCCGCGACCATCAGGCCGCCCGGGCGCAGGGCGGCGGACAGGCGCTCGACCACCGTGCTCTCCGTGCCGGAACTGAGCAGCGGGATCACATTGCCCGCGGCGACGACGAGGTCGAAGCCCGCCTCGAGGCCGAGCCGGGCGGGGTCGAACTCGGCCAGATCCGCCTGGAACCAGGGCAGTGCCGGCGCCTGCTTCCGCGCCACTGCCAGCATCGACGCGTCAAGATCCACCCCGACGCAGTCGTACCCGAGCTCCGCGAGCCGGATCGTGACCCGCCCGGTGCCGCACCCGGCGTCCAGCACCCGCGCCCCGGGAGGCACGAGGGCCGCGCAGAACCGCGCCTCGCCGTGCACGTCCTCGCCGCTGCGGGCCAGGGTCTCGAACCGTGCGGCGTAGTCCTCTCCGGATGTCTTCCCTGCCAAATCCGTCCAGCGGCTCATGGGGCCCACTGTAGCCCGGCCGTGTCGCCCCTCGAAGCGGCGGCCGGGCCCGCCCGCCGCGCGGCCCGTTACGGCCTCGGGGCACGGGGCACTCGCCGCCCATGGCATCCATACATGGCACCCGCCGTTCGCACGGTTCCGGCCGAGGACCGGCCGCGTCCGCCGCGATCGGTGCCGCGGCAGGCCTGACGGCCGCGGCCGGTCTCCTGCTCGGCCGCAAGGCGGCCACGATCAGCAAGGTGGGCAAGGGGCACCCGCTCAAGCACCGCGCGCTGGACCTGGCGGCCGGCGCGGTGCAGACGAAGTACCCGGTCGAGGCGATGAGCACCTACCTCAACGGCTTCCACATGTACGCCGACGACATGGGCCGCCAGGTGGAGGCCACGCACTTCTGCATCCACCTCCGGCACGACCTGCACCAGTGCGTGATCTTCGACCGGAACGCACCCGACGCCCGTCTGATCGGCATCGAGTACATCATCAGCGAGGAGCGCTTCCGTTCCCTGCCCGAGGACGAGAAGCGGCTGTGGCACAGCCACCACTACGAGGTGAAGTCCGGCAGCCTCATCGCCCCAGGCATCCCCGACCTGGCCGAGCACGCCTACTTCGAGGACCTCGTGACCACCTACGGCAAGACCTTCCACACCTGGCAGTACGACCGGGACGACTTCCCCTACGGCATCCCGCAGCTGATGATGGGCTTCACCGAGGACGGGCAGGCCTCGGACGAGATGATCCGGGCCCGGGACGACAGGCTGGGCATCTCCACGTCCCGCAAGCGGCGGAACCGGGCGGACATCCCCATGCCGGAAGTGGTCCCGGGCGCCAACGCCTGGGAGAGCGGCCGGACCGTACAGACCCGCGTCGAGGAGATGGATCTCAAGCGCTGACCGCCCCGCGCTCACCGCCTGGGCCAGCCGGAGGTGACGCCTGAGCCGTACACCGCCGAGGGCACCCGAACACCTGTGTCCGGTGAGACCGGCACCGTGGAAGCGGTCGCCACGGTCGCGGCCTACGGCATGGTCTCCCGCTTCCTGACGGCACTGGCCGCCCGAAGCGCCGTTCCGGGCGGCTGCCCCCTCAGCGCCTCCCGCCCCGCCCGGACCACCAGGTCGAGCGCGGTGTCGATGTCGGACGTGGTGGTGGCCGGGTTGACGGTGCACATCCTGAGGACCGTGCGGCCCTGGACGCGGGTGGTCAGCAGCAGTGCCTGGCCCGTGGCACGGACGGCGTCGCTGACGGACTGCTGGAGGCGGTCGACGGCGGGCGGGTCGACGGGGCAGCCCGGGGGCCGGCAGCGGAAGGTGAGGATACCGAGGCCGGGTGTGCTGGTGAGGTCGAGGTCGGGGTGGGCGGTGATGCGGGCGGCGGCGTGGTCGGACAGGTGCAGGCCGTGCTCGACGGCACGGCGGAAGGCCGCGGCGCCGAAGGTCTTGAGCGAGAGCCACACCTTCAAGGCGCGCAGGCCACGGGACTGCTGGGGGCCGAGGTCGTCGAGGTTGACCTCGTCGTGACGGGCCTCGGCGGGGTGGAGGTATCCGGTGTCGAGGTGGTGGCGGGCCATCCGGAAGGTGGCCCGGAGAAGCTCCGGGTTCCGGACGAGGACACAGCCGGTCTCGTAGGGCTGGAACAGCCACTTGTGCGGGTCGAAGGTGAGGGAGTCGGCGTGCCCCAGGGCGTCGCGCAGGTCGTGGCCGCGCTCGGAGAGGGCGAACGCCGCCCCGTGGGCGCCGTCGACGTGCAGCCACAGACCGTGACGGCGGCAGAGCCGCGCGAGGTCCGTGACGGGGTCGACGGCGCCGGTGCTGGTGGTGCCGACGGTGGCGACGACGGCGAAGGGACGCAGGCCGGCGGTGAGGTCGGCGTCGATCCGGGCGGCCAGGCCCCGCGGGTCGAGGCGTTGGCAGGCGTCGGGTTCGAGGGCGATGAGCTGGTCGCGGCCGAGACCCAGCAGGTGGACGGCGCGGGCGACGGAGGGGTGGGCCTGGGTGGAGCAGTAGAGGCGGGCGCCGACGGGATCACCGTCGAGGTGGTGGTCGCGGGCTGCGGCGAGTGCCGTGAGGTTGGCGACGGAGCCGCCGCTGACGAACAGGCCGCCCCAGTGTCCGGGCAGGCCCAGCAGCTCCTTCAGCCAGTCCAGGGCGGTCAGTTCGACGCGGGTGGGGCCGGAACCGACCAGCCACGCGCCGGGGACGCTCAGGTGGGCGGTGGAGAGCAGGTCGGCGAGGACCGCGGGATAGTTACCGGTGGTGGGCACGAAGGCGAAGCAGCGGGGGTGGTCGAACCGGATACCGAGCGGTAGTACGTCGTGGGCGAGGTGGTCGAGCAGTCCGGTCAGGTCGCCGCCGTCCTCGGGCAGCGGTTCGTCGAGGAGTGCCGCGAGCCGGGCGGGATCGGCGACGGTGTGCGGCGGGCCGTCCGCCACCGTGCACAGCCGCTGGACGACGAGGTCGACGGCATGGTGGCCGGCGTTCCGCATCTCCTCGGCGGACAGGGCGAGTTCACCGGGGCGGTAGGGGTGCGAGGTCCCACCGGGGCGGTGAGGGTGCGCGGTCCCACCGCCGCTCGCGGAGCGGGCCGACGGCACCGGGCCGGCGTCCGGGGAGACGCCGACCGGAGGCCCCCCGGCCGGGGAGGCGTCGACCGGGGGGCCTGTGCCGGTGGACGGGGTGTCGCTGGTCATACGGGATCACCTGTCGTGGTTCGGATCTCCTGGGTGAGGAGTCGTTCGGTCCAGGACCGGCCCCAGGGGCCGAGGGCGGGTCGCGGGGACACGTCGCAGAGGTGGTGGCCGGTCTGCACCAGCGCGAGTTCGTCGCCGGGCAGCACAGGGCCCGGGGAGGCGTGCGGCCAGAGCAGGGCCGTCCCGGCCTCCTGCCGTGGGAGGGGATCCGGGAGAGCCGTCTCCTCGAACGTGCCGGTCCCCTCGAGCGGTCCGAGCAGTTCGAGGGGCCCCTTTCCTGTCAGCCGGTAGTGACCGGGGCGAGGCAGGCCCGTGACGTTTCCGGGCCGCCGGGCGTGCACGACGAGCTGGGCGAGCCGCGGCACCGGCCGCGTCGTGGCGCGGACGGGCGGCAGTTCGGGCAGCAGACAGGCCAGCACGTGCAGCCCCAGCAGGGGCAGCAGTCCGGCGGCGGTCTCGGCCGCCTGGGCCAGGGAGGCCACCGTCTGGAAACGCGGGTTGATCTCGATGACCACGGGCGTCCCGTCGCCGACGACGAGATCGAGGCCGAAGACGCCCCGGAAGCCGTGCCGTCGCAGCACGTCGCCGACGGCGCGGGCGGTGTCCCGGACGCGGGAGAGGAGCGGCGCGGACAGGTCGGTGTCGTCCAGGAGCTGGTTGCCGCAGTGGGTGCCCCATCCCGGGGTCAGTTCGGGCAGGCCGACGAGCTGGTGGGAGACGGCGGAGACGACGGTCCGGTCCGCTCCCGCGCAGGCGCTGACGGTCAGCGGCAGTCCGGACACGCGTCTGCTGAGCCGCAGGGTGTGGCCGGCCCACGCGTCCAGGGCCGCGGGCAGCGCGTCCGGTGTGTCGACGGGGACGGTGCCGCGGCCCGCCAGGTTGTTCTCCCGACGTTGGAGCACCGCGGCGTCCCAGCCGTCCGGCCAGTGGGCGGCGGCCGACGGCTGCCGGTCCGCCGGGACGACCACGTGCTCGGGGACGGCGACACCCGCCTCGGCCAGCAGTTCCAACGAGTCGATCTTGTCGGAGGCGCGGGCGGTGATGCCGGCGGGCGGGGCGAGCAGGGGGCAGCCGTGCTGCCCGGCCCAGGCTCGCGCGTGGTCACCGTGTTCGGGGGCGAAGGCGACGGCGACCGTCCGCGCACCGGTGCGGTGTGCGGGCCGCGGCGGGGGCGGGGCCGTCAGCAGCGGGGAGACGGGCTCGTGCCGTACCAGTCCGGTGGCGGGCCGGCAGGTGGCCGGCAGGAACGCGGAGCGGTCGAGGAAGACGATCTCGTCGGCCAGCCGTTCCAGGCGAGCGGTTCCCTCGTCGGCCGCGACGCCTTCCAGCGTGACCGGGCGGGGACCCTCCGGTTCCCGTACCGACGGGAAGGCGACGGGCGCGGGCCCGGGCCGAGGCCGGGGCCGGGCGGGTGGCGTGGCGTTCGGGCGCACGATCAGTTCCTCCGGTGGTCGACGGCTTCGCGGCGGCGCGGCACGGGCGGCGGGGCGACGTCCGGCCGCAGCAGCCTGCCGCGGGAGACGGCCAGGCGGTCCAGGGTGTGCAAGGCGTCGGCGCCGGTCCCGAGCAGGGAAGGGCCGCGGCCGACGAAGCGGGCGCAGATGCCGTGGTGCGCGGCGTGCACGTCCGCCAGGGCGGCACCGAGGACACGTCCCGGAACACACCCCGCGGGGCAGGCCTCGGCGTGGGCCCTGCCCCAGATCCCCAGCTGCCTCACGAGGGCCCGGTGGTCGGCGGACCACAGTCCGGAGAAGCCGTCCCGCTCCTCGGGTGGTTCCATCGACGGCCGCACCTCTGTCTCGTAGGCGTGCGGGGCGAAGGACGCGGTCGCTTCCATGGCGGCCGCACTCGCCCGGAGCAGGACGGCCGCGTCCCGGGTCGCGGCCGGTCCGGGGTGACGTCCCACGGGTCGGGCGGTGGCGTCCCGCAGGGCGACGACGGTGACCGCGGTGAGCGCGAGGAACAGCCGGTGCCCCGCCCTCCAGCGGACCGTCGCGGTCCCGGCCGGTGCGCCGGCGGGGACGGGCGGTGCGCCGGCGGGGGCGGGCGCGCTCGCCCCGCAGACCGCCAGTGCCGTGTGCAGGGCGGCCCGGTCCTTCGCGGAGACCCAGGCACTCGCCTCGGCGGTGGTCCGCAGCAGTGCCCGCAGCAGGGTGTCCGCCGGGTCGCGGGAGGTACGTGCCACACCGAAGTGCGCGTCGTACACGGCTTCCCTGGGGTCCGCGAGGGGTTCGGCGTCCCCGGGACGGAGGGCGGCACCGGAGCCGGGCACCGGCCCGAGGCCGTCGCCCGGGGCGGGCTGCCTCTCCGCCGCGCCGCGGAGTGCCGAACGGGCGTCGGGCAGCAGTTCGGGCGGGGGCAGCCACACGGGGCTCGTACGAGTGATCATGACTCCATCGGGTGTGGACCTGGGCTGTCGCGCCTCTAATTTCCGCACATGAACGAGCACGCTTTTCGGACCGCCGCGGCTGACGCGGCGGGCCGCCTGGCCGACCACTGGCGGTCCCTGGCCTCCTGCGAACTCCCCGTGGTGCCGCCCGGTCCGCCGGGCACCACGCTCAAGGCACTCCCGGAGACGGCGCCCGAGCGGGGCGAGGACCTGGCCGGCATCCTCGAGGACACCTGGCACACGATCGTGCCGCAGCTGATGCACTGGCAGCACCCGAACTTCCTGGGCTACTACCCGGCCAACAACTCGCCCGCCTCCGTCCTGGCCGAGCTGGTCACGGCGGGCCTGGGCGTCCAGGGCATGATGTGGTCGACGTCGCCCGCCGCCACGGAACTGGAACAGCGGGTGTGCGACTGGCTCGTCCGCGCCCTGGGGCTTCCGTCCCGTTTCACGCACGCGTCCGGGCAGGGCGGCGGCGTGATCCAGGACTCGGCGTCGTCGGCCGCGCTGGTCGCCGTGGCCGCCGCCCTGCACCGGGCCTCCCGGGGCCGGTGGCGCGAGCACGGGACGGAGGGCCGGCTGCGCGTCTACTGCACGGACCAGGCCAACCACAGTGTGGCCAAGGTGGTCCGCATCGCCGGCGCCGGCGAGCCGGTCCTCGTCCCGACCGTCCCCGGCACGCACGTCATGGACCCCGTCGCCCTGGCCGACCGCCTCGACGCCGACCGGGCCGCGGGTCTGGTGCCCGCCGCCGTCGTCGCGACCGTGGGCACCACCGCCACCTGCGCCATCGACCCGGTGCCCCGGATCGGCGCCGTCTGCCGGGAACGCGGCGTCTGGCTGCACGTCGACGCCGCCTACGCCGGCAGTGCGGCGCTCTGCCCCGAACTGCGGGTCGAGGACGCGGATTCGGAACTCGCGGACTCCTACGCCGTCAACGCGCACAAGTGGCTGCGCACCGGCATCCCCTGCGACGTCCTGTGGGTCGCCGATCGGAAGGACCTGACCGACGCCCTCGGCGCGACCTCCTCCTACCTGCGCAACGACGCCACCGACTCGGGGCAGGTCGTCGACTTCAAGGACTGGCAGGTGCCGCTCGGCCGCCCGATGCGGGCCCTGAAACTCTGGTACGTCCTGCGCGCTCACGGGCTGGAGGAACTGCGGGAGGTGATCCGGCGCGACATCCGGCTCGCCGCCCTGCTCGCCTCGCTGGTCGAGCGGGAGCCCGGCTTCCGTCTCGTGGCCCACCGGCTGGGGCTCGTCGTGCTCCGGGCGGAGACCGACGAGTCGACCCGTGAGGTCACCCGTCGTCTCGCGGGGAAACCCGAGGTCCTGTGCACTCCCGCCACCGTGGACGGCCGGCCGGTGCTCCGCGCCGCCCTGGGGTCCCCGTACGCCGACGAGACGACCGTCCGCCGGGCCTGGGACACCGTCCGGGCCTGCGCCCCGCCCGCGTCCTGACCGGCCGGACGGCCCGCCGGGACCGGCCGGAGGCACTCCCCCGGCCGGTCCCGGTCCGGCCGGCGCCGGCCGGCCGGACCGCTCCGTCACAACAGACTCGGACGGACACCGATGAAGTCGACCAGCGTGTGGCTGACGCTGTCCTCCTTCACGATGCTCTGCCCGCTGGCCTGCAGGGCCTGGCATCCGTCGCCGACCTGGGCGCCGGGCGAGAGCAGCACGATGTTGCAGAGCATCACCGGTTTCTGCTCGGTCTGGTTGGAGTCGGCCGCGGCCTCCGTCCCGTTCGCCAGAACGGCGGCGAACGCCGTCAGCGACAGGCCGGCCGCACGCATCACGCCCCTGGAACGTCCTGCCGTCATCTCAGGCCCCCAGGGCGGCCGGGACGGCGACGTCGAGCCGGTTGACCAGATCGACGTCCTCGGTGTGGGTCTTCAGCACGCCCTGTTTCACACTCTGCCGTGCCTCGCACGAACTGTGAGCGGTGGTGGCGGCCGCTGGTCCGGTGTCACACAGCATCGACGGGCTGTGGGTGTTGATGTTGGTGTCCGCCGCGGCCACTCCTGCGGCGGCCGGCACCAGCACCCCCGCGGCCAGGGCCGCGGCTCCGACGAACTGACGGGTACGCATCGATGAACTCCTGAACTGAACGGGAACACCCGCCCCGGCTTCTCCGGCCGGACGCGGGGGAAGACGGAAGCCTCAGGGCAGCAGGCCGTCGAGCGGCGTGATCACGTCGGCGAAGTCGACGACGTCGAAGCTCTTGCTGTGGTGCTTGACCATCTGCTGGTCGACGTGCTGGTCCGTGACGCACGACTGCCCCTCACCGCTCACCGAGAGCAGCCCCGAACCGCACTTCATCGGCGGGTCGGCCAGATTGTCGTTGCTGTCCGCGTGAGCCGTCCCGCCCGCGCCCGCCACCATCAGGCCGCAGCAGAGCGTCAACACAACGCGCCTGCACCCATTCGCCATGTGCGCCATCTTCATCACCTTCACCGGTAACTCACAGCTTGTACGTGGTGACAACGGGGTACACCGGTTGGAGGACACTGCCCTGTGAAAAGCGGTTTTCCCGGCAATACGTTCGGGTGGCCCGGAGCACCGCCGGCCCGGTGCCGCCGTGCTCGGACCGAACGGCCGATCGCCCGGCTCTTCGGCGGTGCGGCTCGCGGCCGGTCCCCTCGTACCGCGCCCGTCCGCCCGCACGGTCCGCCACCACGTCCCTCCCCCGGCCCGCTCCTTGTTCGGCCGCCTCCTCAACCGTCCGGGAACCCCCTCCCGTACAGGGGCGTTGACAGGGGTTGCGGGGCGGGCGAGGGGAGGAGAACTGTGACGCGGAGACACGCACGGGATCCTTGGCGGCTGCTGCTGGTCGAAGACGACCGGGAGCTGGTCGGCATGCTCTCCGGCATACTGCGCGACGAGGGGTACGCCGTCGACGTCGCGGCCGACGGCCAGCGGGGCCTGCACCTCGGCCTCTCCCGGCAGTACGACGTGCTCGTCGTCGACCGGCGCCTGCCGGCGCTCGACGGCCTCGACCTCGTGAACCGGTTACGGTCCCGCGCCGTCCGGACGCCGGTCCTGCTGCTGACCGCGATGGGGACGGTCCACGACCGGGTCGACGGGCTGGACGCCGGTGCCGACGACTACCTCGTCAAACCGTTCGAGCTCGACGAACTGAGCGCCCGATTACGGGCGTTGTGCCGGCGGGCGCTCGACGCCACCGATGTCCTCAGGATCGGATCGGGACACCTGCACGTCGGCCGCCGCGAGGTCGAGCTGGCCAGTGGCGAGCAGGTAGCCCTCGCGGCCCGGGAGTTCGCGCTGCTGTGGGTGCTCGCCTCACGCCCCGCGACCGTGCACTCGCGGGCGGAGCTGCGCCGGCTGGTGTTCCAGGAGGCGCCCGCGTCGTCCATCGTCGACACCTACGTCTACTACCTCCGCCGCAAGCTCGGCCGGCAGGTCGTGCGCACGGTCCGCGGTCTCGGTTACCGGCTGGGGACACTGTGAGGCCCTCAGCTCCCACCGAGTGGGCGGCGGTGCGCCGGGCGCGGCTGCGGATCGCCGTGATCACCGGGGCGATCATCACGCTGCTGATCACGGTCGTCGGCGGCATCGCGCACACGGTCATGGTGCACGCACAGAACGATCAGGTGTGGCGTGAGCTGCGCTACGGCGCGGGCTACGGCGATCTGACCAGCCCGCCGGTCTGCACCTGGCTGTACGCGCCCGGCGTGGCCCCGCTGTCCAACGCCCCGGACGGATTCCCGTTGCGCGCCGACCTGAACCGGGTGCGCGGCACCCACGAGGCGGTGGAACGCACCGTGGAACGCAACCACACGGTCTACCTGGTGCGCACGCAGCTCCGGGCGGACGGGGACGTGGTGCAGGCGGTGTTCGACCTGCGCTTCCAGCTGGCCGACCGTAACCATCTCTGGTTCGCGCTGGGTGTGGCCGAATTGGTGGGGCTGCTCGCCGCGGCCGTCACCGGGGCACTCCTCGGACGGCGGGCCGTGGCCCCGCTGGCGGAGGCCCTCACCCGGCAGCAGCAGTTCGTCACGGACGCCAGTCACGAGCTGCGCACCCCCGTCACCCAGGTGCACACGCGGGCGCAGGTGCTGGCCCGGCAAGCGGCTGACCAGGATCTGCCGGTCCCGCATCGCGACGGGCTGGCCCGGCTGGTCACCTCGGCCGGCCGGCTCGGCGAGGTGCTCGACGACCTGCTGCTGTCCGCGAGCCTCGCGGCAGGCCCGGCACGGCCGTCGGAACGCCGGCCGGTCGATCTGGCCGCGCTGGCCCGGGCAGTGGTGGCCGAGGAGTCGGACCGGGCGCGGGCCCGGCGCCTCACCGTCGTCGTGGACGGCCCCCCGCGCCCCCTCTTCGTCGACGGCATACAGTCCGCGCTGCGTCGCGCCGTCGGTGAGCTGCTGTCCAACGCGATCAGCCACACCCCGGCCGAGGGGCGGATCGAGGTGACGCTGTCGCGCTCCGCCGGCATGGTCGGGCTGGCCGTCACGGACACCGGGCCCGGCTTCGACCCGGCCACGGTGGAACAACTGTTCCAGAGATTCCACCGTGGCGGCGGCGACGGCGGACGGTACGGGCTGGGGCTCGCGCTGCTGCGGGAGGTCGTCACGCGCCACCGGGGCACGGTCACCGCCACCGGCCGTCCGGGCCACGGCGCCCGGTTCGTCATCCGGCTGCCGGAGTACGAGCCCCTGCCCGGCGTCCCGGCCCCGGCGGGTCCGGTCACGGCAACTCGCGCGTGGCGAGCAGGCGTGCCGCGGCGCGGACGTCCGCGTCCAGCGGACGGTCCGGCTCGACCGGGGGGATCACCTCGATGAGAGCGTCGAGGAGTTCCGCGCACCGGGGCGCGGTGGGACGGCGGGCGCCGACGTGGACGGCTTGGCGCAGACCGAGCGCGAGGGAGCCGGACAGCAGGACGAGCAGCTCCGCCATGTCGTAGGAGCGCAGGGCGGCCTGGGTGCCGAACGGTACGACGTCCTGGTTGTGCAGGTTCGTCGGCAGGCTCTGCATCCCGGCCGGGGTCGCGTTGCGGCGGATCTCCGCGACGAACGCGGTGGCCGCCAGCTGTACGCCCTGGAGACCGTGCTGCAGGCCCGGTTCGGTGGCGAGCATCGGCGGCAGCCCTCCGTTGCGTGCCGGGTCCGTCAGCAGGTCCAGCTGGCGTTCGGCGAGGTTGCCCAGCTGGGCGGTGACAGAGGCGAGCAGGTCGGCCGCGAACGCGGCGGGCTGCCCGAAGAAGTTCCCGCCGTGCACCACCTTTCCCTTCTCCGCGTCGTCGTCGGGGAAGAGCAGCGGGTTGTCGCTGACGCCGCCGAGATCCGCGGCGACCACACCGTCGACGTAGCGCAGCGCGTCCTCGGCGGCGCCGAGCAACTGCGGGGCGCAACGGATGCTGTACGGCTCCTGCAGCGGCCGGGTGCCGGAGGGGTCGATGCCGGTGAGCGTCCGCCGCATCCGCGCGCCGACGTCGATCGCGCCGGTGTGGCCGTAGACGCGCAGCAGGTCCCCGTCGAGGAAGCCGGGCTCGCAGCCGAGGGTGTCGGCCAGCAGACAGGTGAGGGCCATGAGGGAACGGTGCGCCGTGCGGACGGTGTCGCGGGCGAGTGCCGTCGCCGCGGTGGTGACGGAGGTGCCGTTGACGAGGGCCAGCGCGTCGCGGCCGTCGAGAGCGAGCGGACGGAGTCCGGCGGCGGTCAGTGCCTCGTCGGCCGGCATGCGGCGGCCGTCCACGTAGGCGTGCCCCCGGCCGCGCAGGGCCTGGGTGGCGTAGGCGAGCGGGATCAGGTCACCACTCGCCCCGACGGAGCCGTAGCGCGGGACGGCGGGCGAGAACGTCGTGGCGAACATCGCGGCGAGCCGGTCGACGACCTCTGCGGACACACCGGAAACACCCTGGGCGAGGGACCAGGTGCGCAGCAGGAGGGCGGCGCGGCAGATCTCGTGCGGCAGGTCCGGTCCTTGACCGGCCCCGAGGTGGGCCAGGGTGTTGTCGCACTGGTCCGCCTCGTCGGGACGGCCGGCGTACCCCACGAGTGCGCCGAATCCGGTGGTGGCGCCGTAGATCCGGGGGGAATCGCCACCGTGCCGCAGGCCGTGGAGGAACCGGCGGCCGCGGTCCAGCCGCGCCCGGACCCCGGCGTCCACGCTGACGGTGAGTGGCGTCGCCGCGCGGCGCAGGGCGGCGGAGTCCAGAGGGTGGGTGAGGGAGACCGTGTCCGTAGTGGTGAGCACGTCCGGAAACATAGGCGGGCAATCTCAGAGCGCTCTGAGATCCGGTGACTAGCTTCCGGAGCATGACCCATGACTACCTGATCATCGGCGCGGGGCCCGCCGGGCTGCAACTTGCCGCCTTCCTGGAGCGGGACGGCGCGGACTACGTCGTCCTGGAGCGCGGCAGTGGTCCGGGCACGTTCTTCACGCGGTTCCCCCGGCACCGCTTTCTGATCTCGAACAACAAGGTGCACACGGGGTACGACGATCCGGAGCTGCGGCTGCGGATGGACTGGAACTCCCTGCTGAGCGACGACCCCGAGCTGCTGTTCACCCGGTACAGCCCCCGCTACTTCCCGCCGGCCGACGACCTGGTGCGCTACCTGACGGACTTCGCCTCCCGGACCGGGGTGCGCGTGCGGTACGACACCTCCGTCGAGAAGGTCTCCCGCGACGCCGGGGGCTTCACCGTCACCGACCACACGGGAAGGGCGTGGCGTGCACGGCGTCTGGTGGCCGCCACCGGAGTGCCCGTGCCGAACCTGCCGTCGGTCCCGGGCATCGAACTGGCCGAGCGCTACGACACGATCGACACCGACCCGGAGTCCTTCACCGATCAGCGGGTGCTCATCATCGGCCGGGGCAACTCCGCCTTCGAGACGGCCGAGAACCTGATGGAGACCGCGGCGGTCATCCACGTCGTCGGCTCGGGCTCGCTGAAGATGGCCTGGCGGACGCACTATGTGGGACACCTGCGCGCGGTCTACAACAACTTCCTGGACAGCTACCAGCTGAAGTCGCAGAACGCTCTCCTCGACGGCCGGGTGCTCGCGATCAGACGTGAGCCGGACGGCTTTCACGTACCGGTCTCCTTCGAGCGGGTCGACGAGGTGGTCAAGGAGATCCGCTACGACCGGGTGATCGTCGCGACCGGCTTCCGGTTCGACGGCTCGATCTTCGACGACACCTGCACGCCGGACCTGGTCGTCGACGGCCGTTTCCCGGAGTTGACCCCTCTCGGCGAGTCGGTCAACGTACCCGGTCTGTACTTCGCGGGGACGCTGATGCAGGGCCGTGACTTCGGGAAGTCCACGACCGGCTTCATCCACGGCTTCCGCTACGCGGTGCGGGCGCTGCACCGTGGACTGCGGCAGCAGCACGACAAGGTGCCCTGGCCGACGACGGTGCTCGGGGACGCCACGGAGCGGGCCGTCGACGCGGTGATCACCCGGGTCAACCGGTCCTCCGCGCTGTGGCAGCAGTTCGCCGTCCTCGGTGACCTGCTGCTCCTCGCCCCGGACGGCACGCTGCGCTACGCCGAGGAGGTGCCCGTCGGCCACGTGCCGGGCGCCGTGCGCGCCGGGGACTTCGGTGAGGTGGACGCCTACGCGGTGATCACCCTGGAGTACGGGGAGGACCACGACCGGGTGGACCCCTTCGACGTCACCGCGGGCCGCAAGTCCCAGCAGGACGTGTCGGGCCTGGACGGACGCTATCTGCATCCGGTCGTGCGCTGGTACCGGGACGGCGAGTTCGTCGCCGAACACCACCTCGCCGAGAACCTGGAGAACGAGTGGGACGGCGAGGAGGTCCACCGCGCCCCGCTGGACGCCTTTCTCACCGCGCACCGGAGCCCGGCCGCCCCGGTGGCGTCGTGACGCTCCGAGAACTGCACGACAGCGCACGGAAGACGCTGGATCCGGTCTCCTACGACTACGTGGCGGGCGGCGCGGGCGAGGAACGCGTCCTCGCCCGCAACGAGAAGGCGTTCGACCGGTACGCGCTGCTGCCGAGGGTGCTGAGCGGCAGCGAGACGCGGGACACCGCAGTCGATCTTCCGGGAGCCCGGCGGGTGGCGCCGGTGATCGTCGCACCTACCGCCTTCCACCGGCTGGTGCACCGGGGCGGCGAGCGGGCCACGGCCCGTGCCGCCGCGGCCGAGGGAGCCGTCCTGGTGACGGGGACGGCCGCGACCACCGCGGTCCTCGACGTCGTCGCCGCGGCGCGCGAAGCGGCGTCCGACCCGGCCGTGTGGTTCCAGCTGTATCTGCACCCCCGCGGGGAGGTCACCGCCGCTCTCGTCCGGCGCGCCGAGGAAGCGGGCTGCACGGCACTGGTGATCACCGTCGACTCGCCGGTGTTCGGCCGGCACACCAGGGACCTGCGGAACGGGTTCACCGACCTGCCGCCCGGACTCGCCGCGGAGAACATGCGCGGCCTGCCCGGTGCCGGACCGGGCGCGCTCACCGCCATCCCCATGTCCCCGGCGGTCCGCTGGCCGGACTTCGCCGAGGCCCTGCGCGCTACCTCACTTCCCGTGCTGATCAAGGGAGTACTGCATCCGGAGGACGCACGGCTGGCCGTCGAGCACGGCGCGGCCGGGGTGATCGTCTCCAACCACGGGGGCCGCCAGTGCGACGCGGTACCGGCGGCCGTGGACTGCCTGCCCGCCATCACCGAGGCGGTCGCGGGCCGGGTGCCGGTCCTGCTCGACGGAGGGGTGCGCCGGGGCAGCGATGTCGCAGTGGCGCTCGCCCTGGGCGCGAGCGCCGTCGGCGTGGGACGCCCGGTGGTGTGGGGTCTGGCCGCCGAGGGGGAGACGGGAGTACGGCGGGTCCTGTCGACACTGCGGGAGGAGTACGACCACACGCTCGCCCTGTGCGGCGGGCGCCGGAACGCCGATCTGACGGCCGACATGGTCGTACGGAACGGGGGGACGTGGTGAGGAACCGGACGAGGACGCGGGCGTGGTGGCTGCCGCGCGCCGTGGTGGCGCTGCGCGTACGCATCTTCGAGAAGGTCAACGGCGACCGGGTGGTGACCCTGCCCAACGCCACCCACGGGCCGGAGGTGTTCGAGCGGGTCTACGCCCACCCGGCCGCGAACGGGCGGAGCGAGGGGGCGGGCCTGTCCGACCTGTTCTGGTACTGGCTGGCGCCGGGGCCCGAGGTGCACCAGGAACACCTGGAGCCCGGCGAACGCTACGAGGACGTGGCCGCGACGACGCGGCGCATCGTCGCCGGGAACTCGGCCGATCTCACGGCGGCGGCGGCCCGCGCGGTCGCCGGCGCGCTGGACACGCTGCCGGACACGCGGATCAGCCTCGTACGGCTGCGGGACCTGGTGATGCCCGCGTGGGCCGGGTTCTGCTACGAGCTGGTCTTCCGGGAGCCGTGCCCGCCGCGTGCCCGGGACCTGATCACCGCTCACGCCGATGACGTGATCACCGCCCTGAAGTGCACCGGTCTACGCCATCCGCGGCGCCGGGCCCGGCTGACCGCCTACCTGCGGGACCGGGTCGCGGCCGGCCACGTACCGCACCCGCTGCCGGCCTCCCTGTCGGTGCCGGAGCAGGTGCACTACCTGCAAGGGACCTTCTTCAACACTGCGGTCGTGCAGCTGTCCGAGGCGACCGCGCACGTCCTGCTCGCCCTCGCCCACCACCCGCGGGTGCAGCAGCGCCTGGCCGCGGATCCGGAGGACGACCGGTACCTGACGCAGGTGCTCGACGAGACGATGCGGCTGTACCCGCTGTTCGGCATCGCCCACCGCATCACCACGGGTGAGATCCCGCTCGACGAGGCGACGGTGCTGCCGGCGGGCTCCGTGGTGTGCTTCAGCTACCCCGACTACCACGCCACCGGATACGACCGGCCCGAGGTGTTCGACCCCGACCGCTGGCCCCGCCTGACCGCCAGGGACGTCCACCACATCCCGTACGGCTTGGCAGCCAACCGCCCCTGTCCGGCCTGGCGGATCTCGCCGCTCGTACTGCGCGCCGCGGTCCGCGAGGTGCTGGGCCGGTTCCGGCTGGACTCGACGGCCGCGCACACCCGCTCCATTCCACACCGGGCGCCGTGCCTGCTGATTCCGCGCGGCCTGCCTCCCCGGCCCCGCCGCCTGGAGGCGTTGCGGAGCTTCGTCCGGCTGCGGGACGGGGTGGAGGACGTGACCCGGAGCGTACGCCAGTTGGTGCTCGGCACGGTCATGGTCCTGCACGCCCGCCGGCGGCGTCCGGCGGCACGGTACTTCGAGGAGCAGCGGGCCGGGCGCTGTCCGGTCCGCCACCCGGGGAAGGGCGACGGATGACCGGCACGGAGCTCGGCCCCGCGTTCGTTCCGGCGGTCGTGGTGATCCCGGCCGGCTGCCGGGTCGTGAGCCGGTGGCCGCGACCGGACGGAACGCCGCCCGTCGCCGAGGCGGGCCGCTTCCGCGGGGAGCCGCGTCAGAGCTTCTACAGGGCGGAGGACTGACCTTGCCCGCGCAACCAGCTTCGCTGATACCCCGGCCCTTGATGTTCTGGACCGGCGTCGCCCTCACGTGCGCCGGCGTCGGCCAGCACGTGTGGATGTTCATCGATTCCGCGTCCATGGGATTCCACATGGCCATGATGGGGACGTCGGAGGTGATGTGGGCCGCCATGGCCGCCATCGTCGTGGGCGTGGTGATCTCCGGGTTCGCGGTCGTGCAGCCCCCCGGAGCAGGCCCCGCGGCCACCCCCGCTCCGGCCCGGACGACCCGGGCGAGCCGGCACAGCCTCATCGCCGTTCTGAGCTTCGCGCTGATGGTGGACCAGATGAAACCCGCCACTCTGGCGTTCATCCAGCCCGGCATGCGTGCCGAGTTCCATCTCAGCGCCGCTGAGATCTCGTGGCTGCCCACCGTGGCACTCAGCGGCACGGTACTGGGATCACTCGTGGGGGGTCGTGCCGCGGACCGTATCGGGCGCAGGGCCACGATCCTCATCGCGTCCCTTCTCTTTCTCGGTACGACGGTGTGCGGCGCCATGACGACCTACAGCGGCATCCTGGTCATGTGCGCTCTGATGGGGATGGCGGCCGGAGGCATGCTGCCCGTCGTCTACGCCCTGATGACCGAGAGCCTGCCGCCCGGACGACGCGCGGCCGTCATGGTGCTCCAGGCCGGGCTCACCACCACTGGCGGCTACATGGCGGCCGCCGGACTGGCCGCGGTGCTGATCCCGCTGACCGGGTGGCGTGTTCTGTGGTTCGCCCAGCTCCCACTGGTCCTGATCCTGATCGCGCTGAACCGCTGGATTCCGGAATCAGCCGCCTTCACCGCCCAGCGTTCACAGGCCGGGCGCGTCCCCGCCTCCACCCTGTTCAAACGCCCCCAGACGGCCAAGACTCTGGTCGTCAGCGGTTACGCACTCGCCTGGGGCCTCGTCTACTGGGGTTTCATCACCTTCCTGCCCAGTCAGCTGGAGGCCTCGAACGAGGGGGGCATGTCCGCCGCCACGCTGCTGTTCGTCTCGTCACTGTTGTCCATCCCCACCTGCGTCGCGGCCGCATGGCTCTACATGCGCTGGTCGGCGAAGGGCACCATGGTCGTCTACGCGGCCCTCACCGTCGCGGCGCTGCTCGCTCTGGCCGCCGTCGGGACGGACGGCAGCCGGCCTGTCCTCCTGACCGCCGTGATGCTGCTGTTCGCCGGGACCGCCGGTGTCATCGCACTCATCGGCCCCTACACGGCGGAGATCTACCCCATGGCCATCCGGGGGACCGCCGGCGGTTGGGCCGCGGCGGTCGGCAAATCAGGCGGAGCCTTCGGGCCCCCTCTCATCGCTCTGGTCCTCTCCGCGCCGGGAGGCATGCGCACCGCCGCGGTGCTCGTCGCTCTTCCCATGGCCATCGCGGGGGGAGCCGTCGCCCTCCGCGGGAGTGACCCGCAGGCCGCTGCCCGGCATCCCGAAGACGCCGGGCTGAACGCCGAACTCGACGATCTGGTGCGCGGCGAAGCCGTTGCCGCCGAGAAGACCGTGCCGGCAACGCCCGCACCGGGCAACGAGGGCACGGCACCGTGAGCGGCGGCGCCCATGGCGGCGCACTCGCCGCCCCGTCCCTCCCGCCTCCCCGGGCACGGCCCGGGACGGGGCCCGGCACGCTAGCCTCCGGCCGCGAGACGCCGCTTGTCGGGTTTCCCGGCGGCCGTGAGCGGTACCTCGCCGATGAGGGTGAGCCGGGTCGGAGCGCAGGCCTCCCCCAGCTCCGCTGCCACGAGCGTGCGCAGTTCGCCGAGGTCCGGGGTACGACCGGCCGAGGGGACGACGAAGGCGTGGACGGCCTCGCCCGTACTGTCGTCGGGCACGGCGACGACGTACGCCTCCGCCACCGCGGGATGCCCGGCGAGCAGCCGCTCGACGGGCCCGGCGTAGTACACGTTGGCGTTGACGATGATCACGTCCCGGACCCGTCCCGTGAGCCACAGCCGGCCCGATGCGTCGAGACGGCCGAGGTCGCGGGTGCGCACCCACCCGTCGCGGAACACCTCCGCCGTGAGGGCGGGTTCGCGCCAGTAGCCGGAGCTCTGCGACGGGGTGCGGACGAAGAGTTCGCCGTCGGTCCCCTGCCGGACCGGGCGGCCGGAGGTGTCGCGGATCTCCAGCTCGACGGGCGGCACCCCGAGGGAGCCTGCCGGCTCCTGTGGGGTGGCCATGGAGATCATGCCGGTCTCGGTCTGTCCGTAGCCGTGGAAGACGACCGGGCCGAGCACCTCGACCGCCTCCCGCAGCCGTCCCGGCTCCAGCGGTGACCCCGACACCATCAGCGCGCGCAGACCACCGAGGTCCACCGGCGACTCGCGCTGATCCGCCACGAGTCTCGCCAGCCGGGCGACCGTGATGACGCTCGCGGTGGCCCGGTGCCGCACCAGGGCGTCGGGGAAGTCCGGTGGGTCGGCGGTGACCAGGGTGCCGCCGGCGGCAAGTGCCAGCAGCCCGTACTCCATCATCACCTGGCTGGCCAGGGTGCCGAACACCAGGAACCGGTCCAGGTGCCCGGCGAGTCGGCGGACGGCGGGCGGCCAGGCGTCCGGCCGGTGCGCCCAGCCCGCGGTCATCGCCGCGTAGGTCTGGGCGCACGCCTTGGGGACGCCGGTGCTGCCGCTGGTGTGCAGGAGCCGGGCGACGTCCTCGGGCCGTGCCAGAACCCGTGGCCGGACACCGTCGTCCTCCGCCGACAGCAGGCGGTCGAGCGCGAGGACGGTCCCGGTCCCGCGGACGCCGGGACCGTCGGGCCGGTCGGTGACCCGTACCGCGGCATCCCTCAGGAGGTGCTCCTGCTGGCGCCCGGTCAGGCCGGGCCGCACCCCGACGACGCGGGCCCCGACGACGTGGGCGGCGATGATCGCTGCGAACGGCCCGGGGCCGACCCCGAGCAGCATGGCGACGCCGTCGCCGGGCCCGACACCGCGGCGCCGCATGCCGTTCACCGCGCGCCGCACCATGCCGAGGAGCCGGGCTCCCGAGACCTCCCGGCCGGCGTGCTCGAACACCGTACGGTCGCCCGCCGCGTCGAGGAGGTCGAGTACGGCACCGGGGAACTGCTCAGCCAAGGCTCTCCCTCACAAACCTGGTGAGCGGCTGCCGGTGGACCGCCGGGAGGTTCCAGTCGTTCTCCAGGTTCTCCGCCAGGTGGTGGGTCCCGGCGAGTACGCCGTCCCGGTAGTGGCGGACAACGGGATGGAGGTAGGTGGAATCCATGGCGTGGTCGACGTCGTTCTCGACCACGCGCGGGACACCGATGTCGAACGGGTCGGCCTGGTCGTGTTCGGGTCCGTACTCCAGATCGACGACGAACCGGTGCGGTGCGGGCCCGAGACCGCCGTCGGTGACGTAGTCGAGCGGGACCTCCTCCTGGTACACGGCGCGGTCGCCGTCCACGCCGACCACGTCACCGAGGAACCCGAACTGCTGCCACAGGCCCGACGAGCGGTTGACGCGGCCGATGACGGCGTCGGCGATCGCCTCCGGCGTGGCGGTGAGCGTCCGGGCGGGCCAGGGGGTACCGAGATGGCGAGCGCCCAGGATGCGGTGCAGGGCACGCGTCGCGTAGCGGAAACCGTGGATGAAGCCGTTGGTGGACTTCTTGAAGTCCCGCTGCTGCATCAGGGTTCCGGCGAAGTACAGGTCCGGTACGTTGACCGACTCGAAGGACGAGGTCTGCTCGGGGAACCGGTCGTTGATGACGAGCGCGGGGCGGCAGGTGTCGTCGAAGACGGACGCGTCGAAGCGGAAGCCGGTGCATACGATGATCCGGTCGTAGTGCAGTTCGCGCAGCGGTTCCGTGGTCCGCGCATAGCGGAGCATCACCCGGAAGCCGCCGCTCCCGGACTTCTCGACGCTCTCCACGGTGCCGTCGAGCACCGCGTTCTGCGACTTGAGCTGGTAGGTGTCCAGGAAGTTGTTGTTCACCGCGCGCAGATGCCCGAGGTAGTGGGTCTTCCAGGCGAGTCTGACCGAGTGCGGGCCGGCGACGTGGATCACCGCGGCCTTCTCCACGAGACCGTCGGCGGTTTCGAACGCGGAGTTGCCCTTGCCGATGACCAGCACCCGCTGGTCGGTGAAGGACGCCGGGTCGGGGTCGAAGGTGTCGTACCGCTCGGCGAGTTCGAGGCCCGGGACGGGCGGCTCGTAGAGCCGGGAGATACCGGTCGCCATGACGAGCCGCTTGGCCTGCCAGGTGCGTCCGTCGTCGTCGGCGACGGTGAAGACGCCGTCCGTGCGGGAGACCTGGACGACCTCTGTCCCGTACTCGACGCGCACTCCGGTGCCTGCCGCGAAGTCGGCCAGATAGCGCACCAGGTCGTCCGCCGGTGGGAAGTAGCGCTCGCTGTACCGGGTGAAGAGCAGCTCCGGGTCGTCGCTGAGCAGTGAGTTCCAGTCCATGCGCAGGTTGAGTTCCGGGTCCGTGAAACCCGTGTGCACCTTGTTGGTCGATATCAGCTGCCGATGGCGGGGGTACCGGGTGAAGAACGTCCCCGGTCCGCTCCCCCGCTCCAGGACGACGTAGTCGCGCCCGTCGCGTTCCAGCAGAGCGGCAAGTTGGAGTCCGGCCGGTCCGGCCCCGATGATGAGATAGTCGCGCACCATGGCCCGGACGGTAGTGACGGGAAATCAGAAGGCTCTGAGATTCGGCAGCCCGCACCACGCTGCCGAACTCGGTCGGGAGCCCGGTCGCTCCGACGGGCCCGCCCGCTGTCAGGGGCGGGAGGCGGCTCGTCCTCTCGCAGACACGAGGGCACGGCCGGCTCCGGCCGGGCCGTCGGCTTCTTCGCCTGCGAGACGGCTCGCACGGCCGTCCCGGGGCCAGGTCCGGCCCTCCCGCTCGGTACGGCCGGGCATCGCCGCCACAGTCTCCGCTGCCCCGGAGCTACCCCAGGGTCGAGGATGACGTGCACAAGGTGCTGGGGCTCAACGTGAACGCACCGGACCATCCGTCTTTCCCAGTCACGGCAATGTGTACGGGCCGGTCCGGTGGAGTTCCAGGGTTGTGGCGAGGCGGATGACGGCGGTGTGCCAGTGGGAAGTGGCGGGGGCCGGGCCGTGGGTGCGGAGGGTGGTCGTCACAGCGGAGACCTTGTCCGCGGTGGTGTGGAAGCCGGTTCGGTGCAGGAGGGCGGCTGCTGATGCGAGGGTGTCGTGGTCGGTGGCAGTCAGGTTCTTCAGGCCGTGGTGGGCGGCCTCGGCGAGGGCTGCGAGGGCCTGTTCCAGGGCGGTGGTGAGGGGGTCGTCCGGAAGGTGCGGGGCGACGGGGAGGGCGGTGTCGCCGTCGCCGGGGGCGAGGTCGGGGACGAGGACGCCGTGGGAGGTACGGACGGCGAGAGGGGCGACGAGGACCCTGCCCCGGTCATGGCGGAGGGAACCGCTGATCCGGTCGACGGTACCGGAGGCGAGGGCGTCGGCCAGGGCGTCCAGGGTGCCGGGGCAGTGGGGGTTGTGCGCGGTGCTCAGCAGGGCCTCGTTGCCGGCCGGGTCGTGGAGGACGGCTTCGAGGCGCTGTGCGGCCGGGTCGTACCGCACGGGTCCGGCCTCCGCGACGGCGAGGACGCGCATGGACTCGGCCTCCACCCGAGGGCGGACGAGGCGGGGAGGGAGGGCACCGGGGGCGGGGAACTGCGCGGCGAGGTCGGTGACCAGCAGCCCGGGCGGCAGGTCGTCCCAGGCGGTGCCGACGGGGGTGACGGAGGTGGTGGCGATCCGGCCGCGGGAGATCTCCACGGCGCGGCCGGCTGTGCGGGAGGTGGCCTCGCTGACCACGTTGGCGGCGGCAAGGGTGCGCAGGTTCGTACCGAGGATCCTGCGGGAGCCGAGGTCGTGGCCGGTGGGCGCCTGACCGTCGGGCAGCTCCCAGCGTTTGTGCAGAACGAGGACGATACCGGCATCGGGGTGGGCGAAGAAGACGTCGGCGGTGCGGTCGCGGGCGGAGCCGTCGACGTGGCAGCCGAGGGCGACGAGGCGGACGCGGCGCAAGGCCGTGCGGGCCGTCTCGGCAGTGCCGAGGACGGCTGCGGGGTCGGTGGGGGCGGCGCGGTGGCGGGCGTGGAGTTCGGCGAGGAGCAGGGCGTGGGTCTCGCGGTCGTGGCGGGCGCCGCGGACGGCGTGCTCGGCGAGTTGGTGGCGTATCCCCTCGAGGGCCGCGGCGGGCCAGTGGCGTCCGGCGGCCGTGAGGGCGGCGCCGGCTCGGCGGAGGGTTCCGTCCAGGACGGGGCCGGCCTGGGGGACGCCTTCGACGAGGAGTTCGTCGACGAGGTCCATGGCTGCGCGGTGGGCGCTGTCGCCGTTGTCCGGGGTTGTTTCCTTTCCTCCGACGGTGACTCGGTCGCTGCCCTCGGTGTCGGCGGCGCGGAAGGCCCAGACGGCAAGTACGACCGTCACACCGCGCAGCGGCTCGGCGGCGTCGGTGACGGCGAAGCCGGGGCGGTGGGGCACGGGGAAGCGGACGGTGCAGGCGGGGAGTTCGACGGCGGGAACCGGGTCGGCGGGGGTGGGGCGGTGGAGGACGGCCTGGTAGCCGCGGTCGCGGGTGCGCCGGGCCGCGGTGAGGGCGGGCCGGCCGAAGGCCTCGGCGAGGGCGGTGTCGTCGATGCTTCCGGGGGACCAGTCGGTGAAGGGCGGCGGGGTGTCCGCTGCGGTCGCGGTGCGCTGGTAGGCGAGGACGAGGCCGATGCGGTGGCGGCAGACTCCGTGGGCCTCGCAGCTGCAGCGGGCGTCCTGCAGCGTGGTGCCGGGCGGCAGTCGGGTCTCGGTGCCGTCGGGAAAGCAGCCGTGCACGGTGTGGTCGCCGGTGACGTCCAGGTCGGGGCCCGCTCCGGCGTCGAGGTCCTTGGCGGCGCGTTTGACCAGGCCGCGGTTGGCGAGGGCGGCGAGGGTATCGGGGGTGAGGGCGAGCAGGTCGGTGCGGGTCATGCCGTTCGTCCTCCGTGGGCCATTGTCTCGGCGACGAATTCGGCCAGGTGGCCGGGGGTCATGGCGCCGATGTGTGCGCCGGCCTCGGCGAGGCGGCCGGCCAGGTCGCGGTCGTAGGAGGGGGCGGCCTCCTCGTCGAGGGCGGCGAGGCCGAGGACGGTGACGCCCTGTCCGGTCAGGTCGCGGACGGTGCGGGTCAGACGGTGGGCGTCGCCGCCCTCGTAGAAGTCGGTGATCAGGGCGACGATCGTGCGGCGCGGGTTGTCGACGAGGCCGGCGGAGTAGTCGACGGCGCGGGCGATGTCGGTGCCACCGCCGAGCTGGACCTTCATCAGGAGTTCGACGGGGTCGGTGACGTCACAGGTGAGGTCGACGACCTGCGTGTCGAAAGCGACCAGGTGGGTGCGCAGTCCGGGCAGGCCCCACAGGCAGGCAGCGGTGACGGCGGAGTGGATCACGGATCCGGCCATGGAGCCGGACTGGTCGACGAGGAGGATCAGCTGCCACTGCTCGACGTGGCGGCGGGTGCGGGAGTGGAAGTGCGGCTGCTCGATGAGGATGCGGCGGTCCTCGGGCCGGTAGTGGGCGAGGTTGGCGCGGATGGTGGCCCTGAAGTCGAAGTTCCGGGCGAGGGGGGTCCGGCTGGGGCGGCGGGAGCGGGTTCCGGTGAGGGCGCGCCGGATCTCGGGCCTCAGCCGCTCGGTCAGGTCGCGCACGACGGCTTCGACGATGCGCCGGGCGGCGGCCAGGATCTGCGGGTTCATCAGGTGTTTGGTGCGCAGCACGGCCCGCAGCAGGCTGGTGCTGGGTTCCACGCGGAGGAGAACGTCGGGATCGGTGACGATCTCGTCGATGCCGTAGGTCTCCACGGCGTCGCGTTCGAGGCGTTCGACCGTCTCCCGGGGGAAGAGACGGTGGATGTCGTCGAGCCAGTCGACGACGGCGAGCGTGGAGGGGCCGTCGCCGCCCTCCCGGCCGTCGGCGGTGCCGCGGCGTTCACCACGGCGGGCGAGGTCGTCGTCGCGGCCGTAGAGCCACTGGAGGGCGGTGTCGCGGGCGGCGTCCGGGCCGTCGAGGCCGCCGGTGCGGCGTTCGGCGGGGGCGCCGAGGATCAGCCGCCAGCGTTCCAGTCCTGCGCGGGGGTCGTCGGGGGTCATCGGGGTGCTCCGAGGGCGTGCCGGTCGAGCAGGAGGTCGGTGTGTTCCTCGAGGGCCGCCGCGCGGGCGAGGAGCAGCGGGTCGGCGGTGGTGCGCAGCAGGGTGCGGGCGGAGCCGTGCAGGTTCCGGCGGTCGAGGAGGAGTTGGGCGACGCGTTCGCGTTCACGGGGCGGGAAGAAGGCGAAGGCCTGACGCAGGGCGGGCAGGGCGTGGAGGAAGACATCGTCGGTCATGGTGGTGACGACGCCGTCCAGGGTGTCGAGCAGGGACTGCTCCCCCTTCGGGGCGGGCCGCAGGACTTCTTCGCGGGCGAGGGCGAGTAGGCCGGCCAGCCAGTCGCCGAGGACGGAGGGGTCGGCCGCGACGGCGAACGCTTCGGCCTCGCCGGCGGGTTCGGCCAGGGCTCCGAGGGCGCGGCGCAGGCCGAGGGCGGCGCCGCGCAGGTCGGCGGGGGCGTGCCGGTCGCGGGCGATACGGGCGGCGGTCGCGGCGGCGGTTTCCGGGGTGAGAGCAAGGGCGGGCGCGGCGTGGAGGAGGGCGTCGCGGGCGGCGGCCAGGGCGCGCAGGCGGGGGACGTCGACGCCGGGCGGGCCGCCGTGGAGGCCCTCCACCAGGTGGAAGAGCCGGTCGACGGCGTGGTCGAGGACGGTGCCGAGCAGCGGGTCACGGGCGGTGCCGAAGACGCGGTCATGGCGCCAGAGGCCCAGGACCACCGCGAGGGCCCGCCCGAGAGGGCCGGGGTCGGCGGTGGTACGGATCCGGTGGGCGAGGCCGTCCAGGAGGTCGCGGGAGAGGGCTCCGGCTCCGCAGAGGACGGCGTCGAAGAGGAGGGCGGCGGTGGTCCCGGCGTCGGCGGCCGTACCGGTGTCACGGAGGCGGCGGGCGAGGAGGGCTGTGGCGGCCTCGTCGGGGCGGGCTCCGTAGGCGCCGGCCTCGGTCAGTGCGGCGTCGCGGCCGGTGCGGGGGCAGGGTTCCCAGGTTTCGTGGTCGCGGGGGTCGGCTCCGTGGTCGGGGCCGGTGAGGCGGGTGTGGCCGGGGATGCCGAGGATGCGCAGCTGGTGGAGGAAGCGGCTGCGTTCGAGCCCTCGGGGGTTGGTGAGGTCGAGGTCGAGGCTGCGGTCGCCGTCGAGGCCGAGGCGGATCTCCTCGGCGGTCACGTGGTGGACCAGGGGTGGCAGCGGGGTGTCGGGGTGGAGGCGGCCGGTGCGGTCGCCGGTGCAGGCGACGACCGTTTCGACGACGGCGGGGTGGGCGCCGGGCCTCAGGGGGCCGTCGGTGTTCCAGGGGAGCGGCTGGTCGAGGTCGTCGGTGATCAGTGCGGCGGCGAGGCCGTCCAGGACGTCGACGCGGGCGGGGCGGGAGTGTCCGCGGAGGGCGGCGAGGCCTTCGGTGAGGGTGTGGGCGGAGATCAGGGCGGCGGTGGAGGCGGGGAGGCCGCGGGCGCGGAGCCGTTCCACGACGGTGCGACGGAGGGTTTTCGCGGCCGCGTCGGGGCCTTCGTCCCACAGGTGCTGGTAGTAGCCGGGGGACGGCATGCCGGACTGGTAGCCGGCGAAGGCGTCCATCTGGCGGAAGGAGTAGGGCACCAGGAAGCTGCCGCCCGCGGCCCCGTCGGGTGGGACGGGCACCGGGGGCCATGCGGTGGGTTCCGCGCCCGCGGACGTGCCGGGGGCGGCGGTGAGGGCGCGCAGGGCGGGCTGATGGAAGCCGCCGGTCACCACCAGGACCGGCCGGCTGCCGGCGTGTGCGACTGCGGCACGGACCCAGGAGGCCATGTACTGCTCGCGGGCGCGGTCTCCGTCATCGGCCTCGGTGTCGCCGCGCACCAGGGCGAAGTAGGCGTCCAGGCGGTCCTGCAGGCCGTCCGGATCGGCGATCTCGAAGACGCGGTCCCACAGGGCGTCCACGGTGTCGACCCGGTAACGGGCGCGGAGCCGTTCGGTGGCGCGGCTGTAGCGGGCCTCGGCGTCGGCGTAGCGGTTGGCCGCGCCGTCGGGGCGGTCGGTGAAGGCGCGGTGCCAGGCGGGCAGGTCGATGAACCGGACCTCGGCGCCCGCGGTACGGCCCTCGGTGAGTGCCACCCATTCCGGCGAGTACGCGCACAGCGGAGCCCAGGAGGTGGCGACCCGTTCGGTGCCGCGGTAGTGGCTGAAGACGGCGATGGGCAGTTCGTGTCCGAGGAGCAGTTCGCCGATCCGGTCGTTCATGTCGGCGGGGCCCTCGACCAGGACGTATGCCGGGCGCAGTTCGCGGATCGTGCGGCGGACGAGGCCGGCGCAGGCCGGTGAGTGGTGGCGCACCCCCAGGAAGGTGACGCGGGCATCGCTCACCGTTGGTCCAGCAGGTGCCGGGCCTCGTGGAGGGCCTGCCACTGGGGGCCTCGGCGCAGGCGGGCCTGCTGTTCGAGGAAGCGGCGCAGGAGGGCGAGGTCCTCGGGGCTGTCCTTGGCGGCGGTGCCGGCGAGACAGGAGACGATGTCGGCGGCGTTGCCGGCCTCGCCGCGCAGGAACCAGCCGCGCAGGCCGACGGCGTGGGCCGTGGAGACGGCTTCGGCGGTGCTCATCACCGCGGAGGGCCGGTCGCCCTGGCCGGGTGCGCCGCGCAGTTCGCGGAAGGTACCGACCAGTACCTCGAGGACGTCCGGGTCGGGTGCCCGCTCGACTCCGGACTCGCGGAGCAGGGCGGTGGACTCGGCTTCGACGAGGGCGAGTTCGGTGTCGAGGTCGGGTATCGGGAAGACCGTCTCGAAGTTGAAACGGCGTTTGAGGGCGGCGCTCATCTCATTGACGCCACGGTCGCGGGTGTTGGCGGTGGCGATGACGTTGAAGCCCTGGCGGGCGAAGACCATGCCGTCGTCGCCGTCGAGTTCGGGTACGGCGACGACGCGTTCGGAGAGCAGGGAGAGCAGGCAGTCCTGGACCTCGAGGGGGCAGCGGGTGATCTCCTCGAAGCGGACGATGCGTCCCTCGGCCATGCCGCGGAGCATGGGGGCGGGAACGAGGGAGCGGCGGGAGGGGCCTTCGGAGACCAGCAGGGCATAGTTCCAGGAGTACTTGATCTGGTCCTCGGTGGTGGCCGCGCCGCCCTGCACAGTGAGCGTGGAGGTGCCGCTGACTGCTGCCGCGATGAGCTCGGAGAGCAACGACTTGGCAGTGCCGGGTTCGCCGACGAGCATCAGACCCCGGTTGGTGGCCAGGGTCACCAGGGCCCGTTCGACGAGCGAGGGGCTGCCGACGAACTTGCGGCTGATGCCGGCGTCGGGGTCTCCGACCACGAAGCGGAGGGCGGCACGGAGGCTGAGCTGCCAGCCGGGCGGCCGCGGGTCGGTGTCCCCCGCACGCAGCTCGGCGAGTTCGTCGGCGTGGCGCACTTCTGCGGGCGGGCGCTGCAGGCGGGGCGGGTGCGGGTCGCTCACTGTGGTCATGGCGGGGCTCACTTGGCGGTGATGTCGGTCAGGTCGGCGAGGATCTCGGAGGCGATGACGGGGTCGATCTCTCCGAGGCGGTGCGGGTACGTGTGGCTGCGCCAGTAGTCACCGGGGGCGGTGTCGATCCATATGGTCTCCAGGGTCTGGTCGGGAAACTCGGCGACCATGCCGACGGCGATGCCGTCGTCGAGGGCGATGACGAGGTGGCGGTCGCGGGCGATCGGGCGGGAGAACCAGCGTTCCACGCCGTTGTCCTCGGGTGTGCCGCGTTCCCAGCCGCGCTTGGTGAGGCCGAGGAGTTTGCCGACGGGGACGGTGGCGCCCTCGAAGCGGGTCAGCCGGTGGCCGGTGGCCTCCGCGTCGGTGAAGGCGTGCACGGGGCGCCCGAGCTGCGGGAAGGGCTGGAGGATCTCGTAGTCGGCGAAGAGGTCGGCCCAGGCCTCGGTTTCGTCTCCCAGATGGAGGGGGTGGGCGAGGCGCACGGTGGCGTCGGTGGGGAGGGTCCATGCGTCGTCGTGGACGTCGGCGAGGGTGAGGTCCTCGGCGACACGGAACGCGGTCACCATGCCGTCGCCGTCGCCGAGCCAGACCAGGCGGCGCACCAAGTGGCGCAGAAGGGGGTGTTCGACGAGCAGCTCGCGGAACTCGGCGGCGGTCCAGGAGCGGCCGGTGACCATGGCGGCCTCCAGGCGGCGCAGCTGGTCGGAGGCGATGGTTCGGACCTCCTTCTTCAGGGCGGCGAACCGCTTGCGCTCGGCGGGGGCGAGTTCCGGGTCGTCCTTGACGCCCGGGGCCGGCAGGGCCTTGCGGAGCTTGCCGGTCTCGTCGCGGACACAGGGGCGGAGCTGTTCGTCGAAGGTGACGGTGAAGCGGCGCGGGCCGTAGTCGATGACGGTGCTGCCGTCGCCGGCGAGGCCGAGGTCGGGGACCAGCCGGTCGGCGAGCTGGTCGGTGGTGAGGCCGAGTCCTTCGGCGACCTCGTCGATCTTCTCCCGGGCTCGCTTCTTGAGGGCCTTGAACGGCACCCGCTGGGAGATGCCGTGCAGATGGCGCAGGGCGGTGTCGGTGCCGATCGCGGCGAGGACGGTGAGGCCCTCGACGGCCCGGTGGTGGGCGTTCTCGCCGGGCCAGGCACGCACGAGGGGGGTGAGACGGCGGACGGTCTCGTCGTCGCCGAGGAGGCCGAGGGCGTGGAGGGCCCAGCTGTCCTTGGCCGGCATGCCGTGGAACCGCCACGTCTCGAAGAGGGCCCAGGCGAACTCGGCGAGGGAGCCGGTGTCGCAGTGCTCGGTGACGGTGGCGAGGCCGGGGTAGACGTCGCCGGGCTTGGAGATCTGCAGCATGGTCGTCACGTGGCGGACGGCGTCGGCGGGCAGGGCGCCGCGGCCGCCGGTGAGCCGGATCTGCGGGAACAGGGCGGGGTCGGCCCAGGTGCAGGGGGACGGCATCCTCGCCGGGAGGGCGGCCTCCAGCGGATCGCCGGCGAGGAGGTCGGCGACGATCTCCTCGGCCTCGGCGCCGCAGCCGGCGGCGATCTCCCGCACGGCCTCGGCGCCCACCTCTGCGGCGAGTTGCCGCAGGGCGTGTTCGGCGTGGGTGCGGGGCGTGCCCGCCGGGCCGACGGCGTCGGGAACGAGGAAGGCGGCCGCGGCCCGGCCGTGGCGGCGGAGCCAGGCGAGGACCGTGGGCCTCAGCGACTGGCGGCGCACCAGCCACTCGGCCATCTGCCGGGCCACCTCGACGCTGCGGTAGGGCAGCAGCAGGCCGCAGGCGGTGGCCGGGTAGCGGGCGGCGAGCCGGCTCAGCATCGGCAGGGCGTGCAGGCCGTGGCGGGCGGCGACGGGCCTGAGGTGGCTCTCGGTGTCCCAGACGTGCTCGGGGGCGAAGGCGTCGAGCAGTGGGCGTACGACGTCCTCGGGGCCGGTGACGAAGAGGCGGGCGGCGTGGATGTTGCCCCGCCACGTCCCCTGCTGCATCTGCCGGATCTCGCGGGACCAGTCGTACTCGCGCCACCAGGGGGTTTCGGCGATGACGGTGGCCGCCCAGGCCTCCTGCTCCCCGGGCTTGAAGGCCACCTCGGCCTGCGGTGCCCCGGGGACGTCGCGGGCCACGCGGGCCTTGCGGCTGGTGCGCTTCCGGGTCCACGGCGGGGCGACCAGCAGGGCGGGGAGCGCCTCCGCAGGCGCTTCCGCGTCCCGTTCGCCCCGCTTCAGCAGCGGGGCGACGACGGCTGCGGACGCCTCGGGCAGGGCGGGCAACGTCTCCTTCGTGAGCTCCGGGTGGGTCACCACGTGCAGGGGCAGCAGCATCCGGGAGAGGGACGCCTGTTCGCTGTCGCCCGCCGCGGCGGCGGAGAGCAGCCGCAGGGCCCGACGAGGGTAGCGGTTCATGGCGTCGAGCAGGGCGGGGCGGACATTGCGGTCGCCGCCGTTCTTCAGCAGCAGGCGGAAGGCGTCGTCGGTGGGCAGTTCGGCGGCCCAGCCCGCGACGTCCCGGTGCCCGTTGGATCCGTAGGCTCCGTCGAACGCGTCCTCCAGCAGGGACCCGACGTCGGGACCGAGCCGGTTCGCGAGGGTGGCGAGCAGTTGGAGGTTCCAGCCGTTCCAGCCGAGTCGTGCTCCTTCGCCGATGCGGGCGATCTGCTCCGGCCGGTACAGCGAGAGAAGGAGCATGCGCCGCAGGACGGAGTCGTTCGGTATCGGGCCGTCGCAGCACTCGTCGACCCAGGCATGCTCCTCGGGTACCAGGTAGGAGACCACGATGCGGCGCTCGGCGCTGTCCCGGAGGCCGGCGAGGGCCTCGACGGCCCGCTGTCGGGTCTCCTCGTCGACCGCCGCGAGCAGGTCCCGGATACGGGCGGCGGTCTCCCGCACGTAGTAGGTCTGGTATCCGGCCTCTCTGCGCAGCGCCGCGTCGTACCGTCGGGAACCCGCCTGCATGTAATGGGGGTTGACGCATCCCAGCTCCACGACGGCACGGGCGGCGAACGGCAGGCCGTGTTCGGTCACGCAGGCGTCGACGAGCACGTCCACCATCGCGTAGTGCCAGCCAACGGCGATCTCCACGGCGGCTCCGAGCGGAGAGGGACTGCCCTCCCGGTGGGCCCGGCCCTCCTTCACCAGCTCCGGGTCGCTGCCGGAGGAGGAGAACATCTCCTCGAACCAGGCCGCCTCCTGCGCGTAGCGGCGAGCGGCCTTCTCCACCGCGTCCTCGGCCGGCTTCGCGGCGGCCCGGAGCACGGGCAGGGCCCGCAGCCAGGCGGCGGGCATCTCGAACCGGTCCTCGTCGGCGATTTCCTGGTGCATGGCGCTGTTCCTCCCCGTCACCCGTTGAACGGGGACCTCATGAGCAGTTACCGATCACGTTAGACCGCGGCACTGACAACGGTCGGGCCCGTGCACGCCCGGGCGGCGGCACATCCGCATCGCAGGGTCGCCTGCCTCACGATCAACTTCCTTGCGCTGCTGGCGATTTCGGCCTGCATCAGGTGTACGCGGCGCTGTCTTCCCGCAGATCGCCTCCCGCACCGATCGCCGCACCGGCGAGGTGCTGTGCGACTGGCAGACCAACGGGGCTCCGGCATGGCTGTACAAGGCAGGTCCACGGGCCGACGAGCGACTGCCATTGCCCCACGCAGACCTCGGCTCGACGACGCTCCGGCCGCCGCTGTGGAGGAAGCCGGCCCATACGAACGGAGACGGGAGAGCTCGACACCTCCCAGCGGAGGACGCCCCTCACGGCATGCCGGGGAGTGATGTGTGCAGGTCACCACGACGGCGGCACGGACGACGGACAGCGGCAGGACCTGGACCCGGACAGCCGCGCTGATCGTCCCCTGCATCGCTCTCTTCGGCGCCTACCTGACGTACCCCTCGGTCAGCGGGCCGTACGCAGGGAAAGCCGCGCCAAGACCTTCGCCGAAGCACTGACCACGGTCGAGGAGTACCTGGAGATGCCGTACCGCACACGGCGCCGGCCCCAGTCATCCCCCGCCGTGCGACAGCAGCTCACCGACGAGGTCAGCGACCTGCTCGCACGGATGGCACTTCGCCAAGCCTGGCTGCAGATCGAGGCATCAGCCGTCGCGGGCCCCTGCTCGGCTCTCGTAGCGACGGCCCGAGCGGATGCCGGCGCGCGGATGAGCCTCGCCTGGCAGCAACCCCCGATCACCACCTACAGCGGGATGAACCTCGGCGTGCCGTATCCCCGGGACCGATCAATCGCGGCTCGAGCCAATTGCATCGCAGTGATGCGCCGGCACCTCTGACGCCGACCACGCTCGTGACGTCAGCTCCCCGGCGACCGGTGATGCCCGTCGGTCTCCACCAGACACGAGCAGACCGCGCGGTGGGGCGAAGGCCAGTCCTCGCGCACGGTGGAGCTCCGGTCCGACTGTGGCGATGCCCTGACGGGAGGAACCGCCGGACGGAGCGGCTATGACCGCTCCGAAGGGCGCCTCGTTCGTGCGGCCGGATGCCACTCCTACAGTGACGTCAGACGCGGCACTATCCGAGGAACGACAACCTCACCTGACGGTTGTGATTCGAGACGTTCGTGTCCACCAGGCACACCGACTGCCAGGTGCCGAGTTCCAGGCGTCCGCCGATCACCGGCAGCGTGGCGTGCGGCGGTACCAAGGCGGGCAGGACGTGGTCGCGGCCGTGGCCGGGGCTGCCGTGGCGGTGCTGCCAGCGGTCGTCGGCGGGGAGCAGGGTGTGCAGGGCGGCCAGCAGGTCGTCGTCGCTGCCGGCGCCGGTCTCGATGACCGCGATGCCGGCGGTGGCGTGCGGGACGAAGACGTTGAGGAGACCGTCGCGGCCGGCCGCCGCATCGCGCAGGAAGGACTCGCAGTCACCGGTGATGTCGGCGACCCGCTCCGACGAGCCGGTGACGAGGTTCAGGACTCGGGTGGTGAAGGCATCTGGCATGCCCCCATCCTGACGTACGCGGCGAGCCGGACGGGGGAGCGTCGGGCCCGTGATCGTCCTGGGGCGGACCGGGGGAAGACCGGGACGCGCGAATCCGTTGGTAGAAATGTGAACAACACACAGGAGGTCGAGGTCGTCGTCATCGGTGCCGGTCAGGCGGGGCTCGCCGCGGCCCATCACCTGCGGCGCGCCGGGTTCGAGCCCGAGCGGGACTTCGTGGTGCTCGACCACTCGCCCCGGGCCGGCGGCGCCTGGCAGTTCCGCTGGCCGTCGCTTACGTACGGCAAGGTGCACGGCATGCACTCCCTGCCGGGTATGGAGCTGACCGGCGCGGATCCGGCGCGGCCGTCCGCCGAGGTCGTCGGCGAGTACTTCGCGGCGTACGAGCGGACCTTCGATCTGCGGGTGCGGCGGCCCGTCGACGTGCGGGCGGTGCGCGAGGGGACGGGCGGGCGGCTGCTCGTCGAGACGTCGGCCGGCCTCTGGACGGCGCGGGCGCTGATCAACGCGACCGGCACCTGGGACCGGCCCTTCTGGCCGCGCTTTCCGGGGCAGGAGACCTTCCGGGGGCGGCAGTTGCACACCGCGCAGTACGCCGGCCCCGAGGAGTTCGCCGGGCAGCGCGTGGTCGTGGTGGGCGGGGGCGCCTCCGGGACGCAGCATCTGCTGGAGATCGCCCCGTACGCGGCGGCCACCACATGGGTGACCAGGCGGCCCCCCGTCTTCCGTGAGGGGCCCTTCGACGAGGACGCGGGCCGGGCCGCGGTGGCGCTCGTCGAGGAACGGGTGCGGCAGGGCCTGCCGCCGAAGAGCGTGGTGTCGGTGACCGGACTGCCGCTGAACGACGCGATCCGGGCGGGTCTGGAGTCGGGGGTGCTGGACCGGCGGCCCATGTTCGACCGGATCACGGCCGAGGGGGTCGAGTGGAGCGACGGACGGCGGGCGGCCGCCGACGTCATCCTGTGGGCGACCGGGTTCCGGGCCGCGATCGGCCATCTGAGGCCGCTGCGGCTGCGGGAGGCGGGGGGCGGGATCCGTGTCGAGGGGACGCGTGCCGTCGCCGACCCTCGGATCCATCTCGTCGGCTACGGGCCGTCGGCCAGCACCGTGGGCGCCAACCGGGCCGGACGCGCGGCCGTACGGGACATCAGGCGACTGCTGGCCGAACAGGAACCGGTCGCCACGTGACGCCGGCCGGTCACCGCGTCTCGGCGGGCTCCTTCGAGGCGCTCTGCCGGATGCGGTTGAACTCGGCGACGTTGCGCTGGTGTTCGGCGTAGTCGGCGGTGAAGCGGGTGTCGCCCGGCTTGACCGTGACGAAGTACAGCCAGTCGCCGGGGGTCGGCGTGATCGCGGCGCGGATCGCCTCGTCGCCCGGATTGTCGATGGGCGTGGGAGGCAGGCCCATGCGCTGGTACGAGTTGTAGGGGCTGTCGATCCTGGTGTCCTCGGTGGTGGTCTTCAGGGTGGAGCGGCGCAGGGCGTAGTTGATGGTGGAGTCCATCTGGAGCGGCATGCCGCGTTCCAGCCGGTTGAAGATCACCCGGGCGACCTTCCCCATGTCCTCCTCGGTGGCGGCCTCGGCCTGCACGATGCTGGCGATGGTGACCGCCTGATAGACGTTCAGCGCGTTGCGCTGGGCGCCCGCGGCGATCGGGGCGCCGTTGAACCGCTCGTTCGCCGTGTCGACCATGGCCGTCAGCAGTTTCTCGGGCGTCGGGTTGTCGCCGAGCGGATAGGTCGCCGGGAAGAGATAGCCCTCCGGGTTTCCCTCGGCGTCGTTGGGCAGCTCGAGGTTGGCCTTGGCCAGGGACTTCTTGGTCGTGCCGGGGGCCAGAGCAAGGGTCTTGTCGACGGCCTCGTAGACCTGGGTCGCGCGCCAGCCCTCCGGGATCACCAGGGAGGTGGGGCGGGAGTCGCCCTCCTCGTCCGTCACCAGCAACGGCACCGCCACCGCGGTACCGGCCACGACGGCGCCGGTCACGATCAGGGCGATACGGCCCCGGCGCGTCAGTCGGATCGTTCTCCCGGTGCCTCTCGTGCTCCGTCTCGGAGTGTTCGTCTGCATGCGGGCACGGTAACCCCCGTTTGCACGCAAACCCGGCATATCGTCATCTTGTCGGCTCCAGTCGGGCGTCCCGGCGGACCAGGGCCGCGTACCGCCCGTTCCGCTCCAGGAGCTCCTCGTGCCGGCCCTCTTCCGCCAGGCGCCCGGAGTCGAGGACCACGATCCGGTCGGCGCCCCGGACGGTGGACAGGCGGTGCGCGATGGTGATCGTGGTGCGGTCGGCGGACAGGGCGTCGATGGCGGCCTGCACAGCGGCCTCGGTACGGGTGTCCAGGGCGCTGGTCGCCTCGTCGAGGACGAGGACGGGCGGGTCGCGCAGGATGGTGCGGGCGATGGCCAGGCGCTGCTTCTCCCCGCCGGAGAAACGGTGCCCGCGCTCGCCGACCACCGTGTCGTAGCCGTCGGGCAGGGCGGCGATGTGGTCGTGGATCTGCGCCGCCCGCGCCGCCGCCTCCAGCTCCGCGTCGGTGGCGTCCGGCTTGGCGAAGCGCAGGTTCTCGGCGACCGAGGCGTGGAAGAGGTACGTCTCCTGCGAGACGACGCCGACCGCGCGCGCGAGGGTGTCGAAGTCGAGGTCGCGCACGTCGACCCCGTCGAGGGTGACCCGGCCGGCCGTCACGTCGTACAGCCGCGGCACCAGGTGGCCCAGTGTGGACTTGCCGGCGCCGGTCGGGCCGACGACGGCGAGGCTGCTGCCCGCGGGGACGGTGATGTCGATGCCGTCGAGGACGGGGCCGCTCTTGCCGTCGTAGCGGAACTCGACGCCCTCGAAGCGGACCTCGCCCTTGATGCGGTCGAGGCGGACGGGGTCGGCGCGCTCAGTGATGTCGATCGGCAGGTCCAGGTACTCGAAGATGCGCTGGAAGAGCGCGAGCGAGGTCTGGATCTGGACGCCGGTCGACAGCAGGCTCACGGTCGGGCGGAACAGTCCCTGCTGGAGCGAGACGAAGGCGACGATGGTGCCGAGGGAGACATCCGGGCCGCCCAGCTGGAGGGCGATGCCCGCGGTCCAGTAGATGACGGCCGGCATGGCGGCCATGACGATCGTGATGACGGCCATCCGCCAGCGGCCCGCCATGTTCGACTTCACCTCGAGGCCGACCAGGCTCTCGGACTCGTCGGCGAAGGCGCGGGTGAGCGAGTCGGAGCGGCCCATGGTGCGGCCGAGCAGGATGCCGCTGACGGAGAGCGACTCGGTGACCGTGGCGGCCATCGCGGCCATCTGCTTCTGGCGCCGCGTGGTGATCTTCCTGCGTTCCCTGCCGACGCGACGGCTGATCCACACGAAGACGGGAAGGAGGAGCAGCGAGACGACGGTCAGGCGCCAGTCGAGGACGACCATGGCGGCGATCGTGGCGACCACGCTGGTGAGGTTGGAGACCAGGGAGGTCGCCGTGGAGGTCACGGTGGCCTGCATGCCGCCGATGTCGTTGGCGATGCGGGACTGGACCTCGCCGGTGCGGGTGCGGGTGAAGAAGGCGAGGGACATCTGCTGCAGCCGGCCGTAGACGGCGGTGCGCAGGTCGTGCATGACGCGCTGGCCCACGGTCGTGGAGATCAGCGTCTGCAGCACACCGAAGACGCTGGTGAGGACGGCGCCGAGGATCATGCCGAGGGCGAGCAGGCTCAGCAGGCCCGTGCGCCCCTCGGGGATCGCGACGTCGAGGATCTCCTTCAGCAGGAAGGGCGTGGCGACCGACACCAGCGACGCCGCGCCGACCAGCAGCCCGACGATCATCAGGCGGCCGCGGTAGGGACGGAACAGCTTCAGGATGCGGCGCACCTGCCGGGGCTGTTCCCTGGCGTCGGCGGGTGCGGTCCAGGTGGATTCGCGACCGGGGTGCATGGGCTCCTTCGGAAGACGGCGGGAGGGAGGCCGACGCGGCCTGCCGCCGGGCAGACGTGCGCGGATCTCACGGATCATAAGTCATTGTTACCTATACTCACAATGAACATCATCCTGATATTGTTCCCCCATGACCGCCCCCGATCCCGACGGCCTGCTCGCGGAGCAGCTGCTGCGGCTCACCCGCCGCGTGCACCGCATCCAGAAGCGCCATCTCGAGCACCGCGACCTCGGCATCACACCGGCCCAGTCCCGGCTGCTGCGCACCCTGGCGCACTACGGCTCGCCGCCCCGTATGGCCGATCTGGCCGAGCGCCTGGAGGTCGTGCCGCGGGCGGTGACGACGCTGGTCGACGGACTGGAGGCGGCCGGGATGGTGCGCCGCGTACCGGACCCGGCCAATCGCCGGGTGATCCGGATCGAGCTCACCGCCGCAGGGCACGCGGCCCTGCGGGAACTGCACGGCGCACGCCGGTGCGCCGCGGAGGAGATCCTGGCCCCGCTGACGGACGAGCAGCGCGCGGTGCTCGGCGGCCTCCTGGACACGCTGATCGACGGGCCCGACCTCGGGCGGGGCCGACGGACGGCGTGACCGGCGGACGGCGTGACCGGCGGACGGCGTGACCGGCGGACGGCGTGACCGGCGGACGGCGTGACCGGCGGCTCGCGGTCACGCCATTCAGACACGTGGCCAAGCCTTGAGGTGGTGTCAGGCCTCGGGATGCGCCCATCGCCGGCTTGCGCAGGCCGACGTACCGCCGCCGTGGTCCATATGCAGCCAGATGCCACCGCCCTCGGCTACGTCCTCCGGGCGGGTCGGGTCATGCGGCGAGGTGCCCTTGACCCGGTTGTGGTCGATGGCGATGACGTGGTCGAAGTCGTGCCAGTACTGCCTGGGCCACCACCGCGGCGCGCCGCGAAGGCGGCGGACCGGGTGTACGCCGCCCACCTGCCGCTCCGCATCGGTCCGCGTTCGCACACGCACCGCACCGCACCGCACCGGCGCGGCAGGTGGGTGGCGGAGGCAGCCGGATTCGTACCCCACCGCGGAAAACCGCTTGATTTTGGGCATGCCGCGACGCGAACCTTTCACGGTTTGCAGCCTCTTGATGCCGTCGTGAACGGCACCCCCTGACACGAGCCACTGGGATGCCATGCAGATCCGAGACCTTCCGTTTCCCGACCCGGGCGTGCCGGACGCACGTTCGGGTCCCCGATTCCTGTGGTGGCTGTTCCGGAACCAGCTGGGCGGACAGCTCAAGTCGCTGGCCTGGGGCCTGCTGCACTTCGCCTCCGTCTCCGCCCTGCCGTTCTGCGTCGGTCTCGCCATCCAGGCCGTGGTCGACCGCTCCGGCACCCGGCTCGCCCTCGCCGGCGGGGTCATGGTGCTGTGCTGCGTCGGCAACGCGGTCGGCGACACCTTCCTGCACCGCAGCGCCATCACCAACTGGATCACCGCCGCGGCCCGCGTCCAGCAGCTGCTGGCCCGCAAGACCGCGGTGCTGGGCTCGGCACTGACCCGTCGCGTCGCGGCCGGCGAGGTCGTGGCCGTCTCCACCGGCGACGTCGAGAAGATCGGCTGGTTCGTGGAGGCCGTCTCCCGCTTCACCGCGGCCGCGCTGACCATCGTGCTGGTCTGCGTGGCCCTGCTCGTCTACGAGCCGGCGCTCGGCGTCGTCGTGATCCTGGGCCTGCCGGTGCTGGCCCTCGCGGTACTGCCCCTCCTCCCCCGGGCCACCCGTCGGGCCGACGTGCAGCGCGAGAAGGCCGGCCGCGCCACCGAACTCGCCTCGGACACCGTCGCGGGACTGCGCGTGCTCCGCGGCATCGGCGGCGAGGAGCTCTTCCTCGACCGCTACCGCAGCGCCTCCCAGGAGGTACGCCACGCGGCCGTGCGCAGCGCCCGGATGTGGTCACTGATCTCCGGGATCCAGGTGCTGCTGCCGGGGCTGCTGCTGGTCGCGGTGGTCTGGCACGGCGTCCATCTGGCCCGCGAGGGCAGCATCGGCGTCGGCGAACTGGTCACCGTCTACAGCTCCGTCATGATCCTCACCTATCCGCTGCGGCACTTCGAGGAGATCGCCATGGCGTACTCCTTCTCCCGGCCCTCGGCCAAACGGGCCGCACGGGTCCTGGCGCTGGAGCGGGCCACCGACACCGCGGGGTCGCGTCCCGCCGAGGTCCCGGCCGGGGACCTGTACGACCCGACCACCGGTCTCCTCGCGCCGAAGGGCCGGCTCACCGCCGTGGTGTGCGGCGACCCCGACGCGGCCGGCCGGCTGGCGGAACGGCTCGGCGGACACCCCTCGGAGGAGGGCACGTCGGCCCTGCTGGGCGGGGTTCCGCTGGACGAGCTGCCACTGAAGTCCGCTCGCACCGCCGTGCTGGTGCAGGACAAGGACCCGGTGCTGCTCTCCGGCACGCTGCGTGAACTGCTCGACGTACCCGCGTCCGGCACCGTCGGCGCCGAGGACGCGCTGGCCGCCGCCCAGTGCGGGGACGTACTGGCGGCACTCGCGCAGGGATCACTCGGCGCCGACGACCCGATGGACGCCCGCATCACCGAGCGGGGCCGCTCGCTGTCGGGCGGCCAGCGCCAGCGGCTCGCGCTGGCCCGGTCCCTGATCACGGACCCGGAGGCGCTCGTCCTGGACGAACCGACCTCCGCCGTGGACTCGCACACCGAGGCACGGATCGCGGAGGGCGTGCGGACGCTGCGGGCGGGACGCACCACGGTGGTGTTCACCTCGTCGCCGCTGCTGCTGGACCGCGCGGACCGGATCGTGTTCCTGCACGACGGCGAGGTCGCCGCGGTCGGCGCCCACCGGGACCTGCTGCACACCGAGCCCCGGTACCGGGCGGTGGTGACCCGCGAGACCGACGAGGAGACAGCGTCGGACCGGGACGCGACCGCCGGGGACAAGCCGGCGAAGGCCCTGGACGACGACGTCCTCGGCGACGACGTACTGCACCGACTGGAAGAGATCGAGGAGACGGCATGATCGGCGTCGCGCCACCGTCGTACGACCCGGCGGCCCCGACGACGGCGAGCACCCTGCCTGTCGGCGCGCCCGCGACCGTACGCGCGTACGCGGGAGAACTGCTGCGCCGGCACCGCCGCGCGTTCCTCTTCCTCGTCACCGTCAACACCGTCGCCGTGATCGCCTCGATGGCGGGGCCCTATCTGCTGGGCGGGCTCGTGGAACGGGTGTCGGACGACGCCCGCGAACCGAACCTCGGTCTCACGGTCACGTTCTTCGTGATCGCCCTCGCCGTGCAGGCCGTGTTCGTGCGGGAGGTGCGGCTGCGCGGGGCCATGCTCGGCGAGCGGATGCTGGCCGATCTGCGTGAGGACTTCCTCGTGCGGTCGGTCGGGCTGCCGCCGGGCGTGCTGGAGCGGGCCGGCACGGGTGATCTGCTCTCCCGGATCACCACGGACATCGACCGGCTCGCCAACGCCATGCGCGAGGCCGTGCCGCAGCTGGCGATCGGCGTCGTGTGGGTGGTCCTGCTGCTGGGCGGGCTGGTGGTCACGGCGCCCGAGCTGGCACCGGCTGTGCTCATCGCGGTGCCGCTGCTCGTCATCGGCTGCCGCTGGTACTTCCGGCGGGCGCCCTCCGCATACCGTTCGGAGGCCGCCGGGTACGCCGCCGTGGCCGCCGCGCTCGCCGAGACCGTGGACGCCGGGCGTACCGTCGAGTCCCACCGTCTGGACGCCCGCCGCATCGAGCTGTCGGAGCGCCGGATCAAGGAGTGGACCGCCTGGGAGCGCTACACGCTGTGGCTGCGGTCGGTGCTCTTCCCGGTCGTCAACGTCACCCATGTGACGGTGCTCGCCTCCGTCCTGCTGATCGGTGGTGTGTTCGTCCTGCAGGGCTGGATCGGGGTCGGTCAGCTGACCACGGCGGCTCTGATCGCGCAGATGCTCGTCGACCCGGTGGGCATCATCCTGCGCTGGTACGACGAGCTCCAGGTGGCCCAGGTGTCCCTGGCCCGGCTGGTGGGCGTGCGGGACATCGAGCCGGACGCCGGTGACTCGTCCCTGGCGCCCGACGGACGGCACGTGCACGCCGACCGTGTGCGTTTCGGCTACGTCGAGGGCGTGGACGTCCTGCGCAAGGTGTCGCTGGAGGTCGCTCCCGGCACGAGACTCGCCCTGGTCGGGCCCTCGGGCGCCGGCAAATCCACACTGGGCAGACTGCTGGCCGGCATCTACGGTCCCCGCGACGGCCGGATCACGCTGGGCGGCGCGGAACTGTCCCGGATGTCCGCCGAAGCGGTCCGCTCGCACGTCGCCCTCGTCAACCAGGAGCACCACGTCTTCGTGGGCTCCCTGCGCGACAACCTCCGCCTCGCCCGGACCGGCGCCACCGACGCCGAGCTGTGGGCGGCGCTGGGCGCGGTCGACGCGGCCGACTGGGCCCGCGCCCTCGACGAGGGACTCGACACCGAGGTCGGCTCGGGCGGTTTCGCGCTCACTCCGGCACAGGCCCAGCAGATCGCGCTGGCCCGCCTGGTGCTGGCCGACCCGCACACCCTGGTGCTGGACGAGGCGACGTCCCTGCTCGACCCCCGGGCCGCTCGCCATCTCGAACGGTCCCTGGCCAGGGTCCTGGACGGCCGCACAGTCGTCGCGATCGCCCACCGCCTGCACACCGCCCACGACGCGGATGTCATCGCCGTCGTCGAGAACGGCCGGATCAGCGAACTGGGCAGCCACGACGAGCTGGTCGCGGCGGACGGCGCGTATGCCGCGCTGTGGCGGTCCTGGCACGGGTAGCACGCTCCGCTCGGCAACCGCCCGGGCGGGGCGATACGCCCGGCCCCGGCGGTTGCCCGCGATGGCCGGCTGCGGTTGCGGTGCCGATGCGGACGTGACGGGGCGGCTGGGCGCGGTGTGGGCGGTGTGGGCGGCGGGCGCCGTGAAGGGCGGCTGGTACTCACTCAGGCCCCCCGGTGTTCGGCCGGACCCAGCCCATCGGCTTTCGGCGGAGTCGGCCGGTGTTCGTCCGGAGCCGACCGGAGGCCGAGTCGACCGGAGGCCCGAGTCGACCCGAAGCCCGAGTCGACCCGAAGCCCGAGTCGGCCGGTGTCGACCGGACGGGGCCGACCGGACGGGGCCGACGGAAAGGGCCGACCAGAAAGGGTCGACCGGACGGGGTCGGTGCTCGGCAGGTTCCGGCCCCTGGTCCGGCCGGTGCAGGGCCACTGGCCGGCCCGGGGGCCGGGGCGTCGGGTGCCCGGTCGGCGGCCGTGCCGTTGCGGGGTCCCGAACGGGAGTGGAAGGGTGGAAGGAGGCACCGGCTCGGAGCAGGCCCTGGACGAGTGCGGTACTGCGACGGGTGGCGCCTGTGCCCCGTGCAGCGGCGGCCGCCGTGGTCCACGGAGAGAACGGGCCCGCCCCACCCCCCTGGAGGTACCCGTGAACAGCGCCGACGGATGGGGAGATGACGTCTACCAGCCCGACGGATCCGAGCAGAGGGAAGACACCGGGCTGCTCGACGGCGAGGACACCCTCGAGTACGACGGTGTCGACGATCCCCTCGACCGGGGCTGGTCCCCGCCCGAGCGCCCTTGGGCGGTGGAGCACACCGGTGTGACTGCCGCCGAGCGCCGTCAGGGCGAGACACTGGAGCAGCGGCTCGCCGAGGAGCGGCCGGACGTGCTCGCACCCGATGGCGACGGACTGGGCGACTCGGACGGCACCGACGGCGAACTGCTGGACAACGAGGTCGGCACGGACCGTTCCGGTCGGCTCGTGGCGCCCGACGAGGGAGCACACGAGGACGAGGAGCCCGCGCTGGTCGCCATGGACGTGGGCATCGACGGCGCGGCTGCCTCCGCCGAGGAGGCCGCGATGCACGTCGTCGACGAGGACTCCCTGCCCGGCTGACACCACCCGCGGCGGCGCTTCCGCGTCGTCGCCCCGATGATCCGCGCCGCACGAGGAGCAGCCATGCAGCAGGACAAGCATCCCGAGTACCGGCCCGTCGTCTTCCGTGACCGCGGCGCCGGGTACGCCTTCCTCACCCGGTCCACCGCGACCAGCGATCAGACCATCGCGTGGGACGACGGCGAGACCTACCCGGTCGTGGACGTGGAGATCTCCTCCGAAAGCCACCCCTTCTACACGGGCAAGGCGCGGACGGTTGACTCGGAGGGGCGTGTCGCCCGCTTCGAACGGCGCTACGGCGCAGGCGAGGGGCAGGGCGCCGACGGGACCGGCTGACCTGGCCGGATGCCCCGCGTCCCTCAGATGAAGTTGAGGGCCGCCGCGCCGCCCACTCCCCCGAGCAGCATGAACGCCGGCATCAGCACCTTCAGCTCCACCCAGCTGCCCGCCCGGAACCGCATGGCCTTCGGCGGGCCGATGGGGTACCAGCGCTTGCGGCCGATCGGTATCGGCCAGAGCACGGGGCAGCCCGAGACGGTCAGCGCGTCCCCGATGTCGTGCACCAGCGCGCCGAGCACGATCGGCAGCCCCAGCCACAGGTACTCCTGGCCCGGCGCGGTGAACAGCCAGTCCGCGCCACCGTCGGGTTTGTCCAGTATCCCGGCGAGGATCCACGCGCTGGTCGCGGCCAGCAGCCAGACCAGCACATCGCTGCTGGAGCCGCGAGTCGCCCGCCAGAGCAGGCCCTCGATGGCCAGCACCATGTGCACGAAGAGAATCGCCAGGACCGCCCAGCGGCCACCCGTGATGGCCAGAACCGACGTGCCCCCGCCGATGAGGACCGCCCACAGCCAGGTGTGCGTCAGCGTGCGGTGCCCGCCGGAGCGGCGCGGGTCGCCCTGCTTCTTCGTCGCCTTGTAGACGGCGTACGACAGCTTGTCGACGATCTCGCACAGGCCCCGTGAGACCGGTCCGAAGGCCCGGGAGATGGTGGCCGCCTTGTGGTCGAGATCCGGAGCGAGCGCCGCGCCGGCGCAGATCAGGGCTCCGGCGAGCAGCACCGGCCAGGGCATCGGATGCCCTGCGGCGGCGGTCGCCGCCCCGACCCCGAGCCACGCCGCGGCGCCCGACAGTGAGTGCGCTGGTCCCATCATCGCCGTTGCCCGCCCCATTCCTCGTGTACCACTGTGCAGTTGTCCGGGTCCACCGATGTCTCGTCGGCGACCCAGCGTAGCGTTCGTGATCTTCATGCGGACAGCCGATTCCCCCATCACGACTCGGGGCAGGCAAGATGGGGGCGTGACCCTCATCGACCAGCTGCCGCGGACCGCCGACCCCGATGCCCTGTACGAAGCCTTCGAGGCGTGGGCCCAGGAGCGCGGTCTCACGCTCTACCCCCACCAGGAGGAGGCGCTGATCGAGGCGGTCTCCGGCGCGAACGTGATCGTGTCGACGCCCACCGGCTCCGGCAAGAGCATGATCGCGGCAGGCGCCCACTTCGCCGCCCTGGCCCGGGACGAGGTCACCTTCTACACGGCCCCGATCAAGGCGCTGGTGTCGGAGAAGTTCTTCGAGCTGTGCAAGATCTTCGGCACCGAGAACGTCGGCATGCTGACCGGCGACGCCTCCGTGAACGCCGACGCCCCCGTCATCTGCTGCACCGCCGAGGTCCTGGCGTCCATCGCTCTGCGTGACGGCAAGCACGCGGATGTCGGCCAGGTCGTCATGGACGAGTTCCATTTCTACGCGGAACCGGACCGCGGCTGGGCCTGGCAGATTCCCCTGCTGGAGCTGCCGCAGGCCCAGTTCGTCCTGATGTCGGCCACGCTCGGTGACGTCTCCTTCTTCGAGAAGGACCTCGCGCGCCGCACGGGCCGTCCCACGGCGGTGGTCCGCTCGGCCACGCGGCCCGTGCCGCTCTCCTACGAGTACCGCTACACGCCGCTCACCGAGACCCTCACCGATCTGCTGGCGGCCCGGCAGGCTCCCGTCTACATCGTGCACTTCACACAGGCGCAGGCCGTGGAAAGGGCACAGGCGCTGATGAGCATCAACATGTGCACGCGTGAGGAGAAGGAGCGGATCGCCGAGCTGATCGGCAACTTCCGCTTCACCACGAAGTTCGGCCGCAACCTTTCCCGCTATGTCCGGCACGGCATCGGTGTCCACCACGCCGGCATGCTGCCCAAGTACCGGCGGTTGGTGGAGAAGCTCGCGCAGGCCGGCCTGCTGAAGGTGATCTGCGGAACGGACACGCTCGGCGTGGGCGTCAACGTCCCCATTCGTACCGTGCTGTTCACGGCGTTGACCAAGTACGACGGCACCCGGGTGCGGACGCTGCGGGCCCGGGAGTTCCACCAGATCGCCGGCCGGGCCGGGCGCGCCGGGTTCGACACGGAGGGCTTCGTCGTCGCCCAGGCGCCCGAGCACGTCGTCGAGAACGAGAAGGCGCTCGCCAAGGCCGGTGACGACCCGAAGAAGCGGCGCAAGGTCGTCCGCAAGAAGGCTCCCGAGGGCTTCGTGGCGTGGTCGGAGAGCACGTTCGACAAGCTCATCACCTCCGATCCGGAACCGCTGACGTCCCGCTTCCGCGTCACCCACACCATGCTGCTGTCGGTAATCGCCCGGCCCGGCGACGCCTTCGCGGCGATGCGGCACCTGCTGGAGGACAACCACGAGCCGCGCAAGCAGCAGCTCAGGCACATCCGTCGGGCGATCGCCATCTACCGCTCGCTGCTGGACGGCGGCATCGTCGAGAAACTCGATCAGCCGGACGCCGAGGGACGCGTCGTCCGTCTCACGGTGGACCTGCAGCAGGACTTCGCGCTGAACCAGCCGCTCTCCACGTTCGCCCTGGCCGCCTTCGAGCTGCTGGACCCGGAGTCGCCGTCGTACGCGCTGGACATGGTGTCCGTCGTCGAGTCCACGCTGGACGACCCGCGGCAGATCCTCGCCGCCCAGCAGAACAAGGCGCGCGGTGAGGCCGTGGCCGCGATGAAGGCGGACGGCGTCGAGTACGAGGAGCGCATGGAGCGCCTCCAGGACATCACGTACCCGAAACCGCTGGAGGAACTGCTCTTCCACGCCTACGACACCTACCGCAGGAGCCACCCCTGGGTCGGTGACCATCCGCTGTCGCCGAAGTCCGTCATCAGGGACATGTACGAGCGGGCGCTGACCTTCACCGAGCTGGTCTCCCACTACGAACTGGCCCGTACCGAGGGCATCGTGCTGCGCTACCTCGCGAGCGCCTACAAGGCCCTCGACCACACGGTGCCGGACGATCTGAAGTCCGACGACCTGCAGGACCTGATCGAGTGGCTCGGCGAGATGGTGCGCCAGGTCGACTCCAGCCTGCTGGACGAGTGGGAGCAGCTCGCCAACCCGGAGGAGATGACCGCCGAGGAGGCGCAGGAGAAGGCCGACCAGGTGCGGCCGGTCACCGCCAACGCGCGCGCCTTCCGTGTCCTCGTCCGCAACGCCATGTTCCGCCGTGTCGAGCTGGCGGCCCTCGACCAGGTCGAGGCGCTGGGCGAGATGGATTCCGACGCCGGCTGGGACGCCGACGCGTGGGGCGAGGCCATGGACAAGTACTGGGACGAGTACGACGACCTCGGCACCGGCCCCGACGCCCGCGGTCCCAAGCTGCTGGTCATCGAGGAGGAGCCGCGAAACGGCCTGTGGCGTGTGCGGCAGATCTTCGACGACCCGAACGACGACCACGACTGGGGCATCAGCGCGGAGGTCGACCTCACGGCCTCCGACGCCGAGGGCCGGGCGGTCGTCCGCGTCACCGATGTCGGCCAGCTGTGAACACAGGAGAATCCCACTGATGACGAACCCGGCCGAGAGCCTCGTCGCCCTGCTCGACCTGGAGCAGATCGAGGTCAACATCTTCCGTGGCCGCAGTCCCGAGGAGTCGCTGCAGCGGGTCTTCGGCGGCCAGGTGGCCGGCCAGGCGCTGGTCGCCGCGGGCCGCACCACGGAGGGTGACCGCCCGGTGCACTCGCTGCACGCGTACTTCCTGCGGCCGGGGCGCCCGGGCGTCCCGATCGTGTACCAGGTGGAACGGGTGAGGGACGGGCGGTCGTTCACGACCCGCCGGGTCACCGCGGTGCAGCAGGGCCGCACGATCTTCAATCTCACCGCCTCCTTTCACAAGCCTGAGCAGGGAAGTTTCGAGCACCAGCTGCCGCCGGCCCGCAAGGTGCCGGATCCCGAGTCCCTGCCGACGGTCGCCGACGAGGTGCGGGAGCATCTGGGCGCGCTGCCGGAGCAGTTCGAGCGGATGGCCCGCCGCCAGCCCTTCGACATCCGCTATGTCGACCGGCTGCGCTGGAACGCCGATGACGTCCGGAGCGCCGAGCCCCGGAGCGCGGTGTGGATGCGCGCGGTCGGGCCGCTCGGCGACGACCCGCTCGTGCACACCTGTGCCCTGACCTACGCCAGCGACATGACCCTCCTGGACGCCGTGCGCATCCCGGTGGAACCCCTGTGGGGTCCGCGGGGTTTCGACATGGCGTCGCTGGACCATGCCATGTGGTTCCACCGGCCGTTCCGCGCGGACGAGTGGTTCCTGTACGACCAGGAGTCGCCGATCGCCACCGGCGGGCGGGGCCTGGCCCGGGGGCGGATCTACGACACGGAGGGGCGCATGCTGGTCTCCGTCGTCCAGGAAGGGCTGTTCCGGGCCTTGTAGGTCACGCGGCTCTGCGCCGCAGTCGGCCGAGCAGGCTGCGGAACCGTCCGGTCGGCTCCGCCTCGTGCCGGGTGGATTCCCGGTCGGGCGGGGGCGGCACCGGGCGAAGGGCCGGGCGTGGCACTGGGCGTGGCGCCGGACGCTGACCGCGAGCGGCTTCCACCGCGCCCGCCAGGTCCGTGCGGAGCCAGTCGATCTCGTCCGGGTCGGCCGCCGTCATGATCTCCTCCACGAGCTGCGCGGCCGGGGAGCCGGGCGAGCCGTGGGCCGGCGGCGCCGGACGGAACCGGTTCAGATGGGAACGCTCGTAGGGGTCCCTGACGACCTCCGAGACCTCGACCGGGTCGAGCAGCGACGCCACGGCCGCGGCTCGGGCCCACGGGTCGTCGGCCTGGCGGAGCAGGAATCCCAGGTGCCGGCCCCGCCAGTTGCGGGGTCGCAGGTCCAGGCCTTCGGCCAACTGGTCCCGCAGCCCCTCGGGTGTTCGGCCCCTCAGCAGTGCGGAGATCCTCTCGTCGGCCGCGAACTGCCGTAGGTCGTCGGCCAGGTAGAGCCAGACGACGGCGCGGTAGCGGTTGACGTAGAACGCCACGGGCACCAGCAGCCCCAGCCGTGCGAGGCGGGTGAACCTGGCCCTGGTCACTCCCATGAGGGCCGCCCCCTCCGTGGTCCCGACGGCTCGGACGCTCTCCCTCAGCGCCTCGGTCAGGCCCTCCTCCGCCCGGATCCGCTCGATCTCGTCGCGGGCGACGCGCCGGCCGCCCCCTCCTCCTCCCTCGTCGGGTACGGTGCGGATGCGGCCGAGACGTACCGCGAGGTCGAAGTCGCGGCGCTTGAGGCCGAGTTCTCGCGCCGCGCGGCCCGGCGTGAGCGAGTTGTCGCGACTGGTGCCGCAAGGGGCGCCGATCTGCTCGGTGGTGGCCGTGATCTCGTGCCCGATGGTGTTGCCGGACATGCTCGTCTCCCCCGTGGAGTGTGCGGCCGACGCCGTCCGCGCCCGCCTGACACAAAAAACCGTAGCCGCTGTCGCGACATTCGTGGCGGGCCTGTGGACAACTCCGCGGCCGACCCCACGGGTGCTTTGAATGCCCAGGTCAGAGCTCTGTGGGCGATATCCGGCCTGGCTGTCGCGCATCGATGTCGAGGTGCTCACCGACCCGGTTCACGAGCAGCGTCATCTCGTAGGCGATCTGTCCGATGTCGGTCTCCGCGCCGCTGAGCACGCACAGGCAGCTGCCCGAGCCGGCGGCGGTGACGAACAGCACGGCATCGTCGAACTCGACCATCGTCTGGCGTACCTGTCCCGCGCCGAAGTGGCGGCCCGAGCCCTTGGCCAGGCTGTGCAGTCCGGACGAGACGGCGGCGAGGTGCTCGGCGTCCTCGCGTCGCAGACCCGTACTGGCTCCGGTGACCAGCCCGTCGTTGGACAGGACCAACGCGTGCCGGACGTGTTCGACGCGCTCGGTCAGGTCGTCCAGCAGCCAGCCGAGTCCCTGGTTCTGCACCATGATCCGATCTCCCCGTGTTGTCCCCGTGTGCATGGTCGCCCCCTCTGGTCGGAGGATCTGCCCGCCAGCCTTCACCACGCTCGTGCTACGGGCAAGGAGGATGGGGGCATGGCACACAAGATGACCGATGAGGAATGGCGGGCGTTCGTCTCGGACGGCACCCGCACCGGGAAGCTCTCGACCGTTCGGGCGGACGGCAGCCCGCATGTGGCGCCGATCTGGTTCCTGCTGGACGGGAACGACGTCGTGTTCAACACCGGCAAGGACACCGTGAAGGGACGCAATCTGGTCCGTGACGGCCGGGTCGCCCTGTGCGTGGACGACGACCGGCCGCCCTTCGGTTTCGTCGTGCTGCAGGGAAGCGCCCGGATCTCGGAGGACCTCGACGACCTCCGTCACTGGGCCGCCCGGATCGGGGCCCGGTACATGGGCGAGGAGCGCGCCGAGGAGTTCGGGGCCCGCAACGGCGTTCCGGGCGAGCTTCTCGTCCGTGTCACCGTGGACAAGGTCCTGGCCCAGAAGGCCGTGGCGGACTGAGGCCGTCCCGGCCGGGAGAGCCGCTCCGGTCAGCGCGTGGAGTCGGGCAGCCGGGCGGTGTGCATCCGCCCGGCACACTCGACGGGCAGAATCAGCACCTCCTTCCCCGTGTCGCGGTCCCGGGCGTCTCACCGCGCGACCGGGGTTCCCGGCTCGAGCACGAGGTCGCGCGGGGCGCCGTGGGTCGTCGTAGCGGCGTGCCGGCGCGGGGGCAGCCGGCCCGGGGCGGCGTGGTCCAGCTGCCCCATCCCATGGCCCCGGGACGCCGGTCCCGGCAAGGGCGCACTGCGGGGGCGGATGCCGGAAGCCGTCGCTGTCTGCCCCAGGAAAACGACGGATCGACCGCACCACACTCGAACATGTGCCCCGCGGCACCTGCTGTGCCTTTGGGGGATCATGCGGAGATGAGCAACGACCACACGCACGTCCAGGAGTTCTTCGGCGCCCGTGCCGCCGACTGGGACAGCCGGTTCCCCGACGACGGCCCCGCCTACGCGGCCGCGGTCGCCGAGCTGGGCCTGCGCCAAGGGGCCCACGTGCTCGACGCGGGCTGCGGCACCGGACGCGCCCTGCGCCCGTTGCGCTCGGCCGTGGGACCGTCGGGCCTCGTCGTCGGGGCCGACCTGACACCCGCCATGCTCCAGGCCGCCGTACGGGCGGGGAGGGACCGTGACGGACAGCTGCTGCTGACCGACGTCGCGGCGCTGCCGCTGCGATCCCGGTCGCTCGACGCCGTATTCGCGGCGGGCCTCGTCGCGCACCTGCCCGATCCCGCGGAAAACCTACGGGAGTTGGCTCGCGTCGTGAGACCCAGCGGTGTGCTGGCGCTGTTCCACCCGATCGGAAGGGCGGCGCTCGCGGCCCGGCAGGGGCGGCGGATCACGCCGGACGATCTGCGTGCCGAGTCCAATCTCCGGCCGCTGCTGGCCGGTTCCGGGTGGCGCATGACGTCGTACGTCGACGAGGACGTCCGCTTCCTGGCCCTGGCCGTGCGCGAGGACCTGACCGCTTGACCGAGGGCGAGCGGTCAACTCCGTCCCGCGACCGCCGCCGCGAAGGCGTCGGGACGGTCGAACATCACGTCGTGCCCGGCCCCCGGCACGGTCACCACGCGCACGCCGGCGGCTTCCAGCGCTTCGCGGCCCTCCAGTTCACCGCTGAGCTCGCCCTGCAGGTACACACGGTCGATCGGAAGCCCTTCGAGGAGGGTGCGCACCACGGGCGTCGTCCCCCGTCGGAGTCCGACGGCGGAGCGGTGCAGGGCTCGTGGGTCGGCCAGCCGCATCGTCGCCGCCCACAGAGCGCCGACGCTCTCCAGCACGCGCACGTGGCCGCCGTTGACGAAGTCGTCCTCCTCGTAGGAGGCGATGCGGCTGCTGCCCGCGGTCGGCGGCGGGGAGGCGTCGAGGTTGGCCTCCGTGAGGACCAGGCGGGAGACCAGCTCGGGCCTCCGGTGGGCGAGGACGACGGCGACGGCGACCGCCCACTGGGCGCCGAGGAGGTGGACGACCCCTTCCGGCGTGGCGTCCTGACCATCGCGCGAGCCACCTCCCGGGCCGAGCTCAGCTGGCTGCGCGAGACGATCGGTTCACTCGGCGCCTGACGTGCCGAGGTGGCGGACCGGGCAGCTCCGTACGCCCGGGACCGGGCGGGTGCCCAGCTCCGCCAGCCGGTAGCCGTTCGGATAGCCCTTGATCTCCCGGTTCTGCCGGGCGTGGTGCGGGGCCTGCCTCGGCGGCATCAGGCGCACCGCGCGGCCGCGCAGCCGCACGGCGCGGCGCACGAGCGTGCGGGTGGCGGGACTCGGCGGGGTGTACCGGAAGGCCCGCAGGAGCGGCTCGTCGAGCAGGGCGAGGGTCCCGATCCGCAGGAGCGGGGCGAGAGGACTCGGGTACCAGGAGGCCATGAGGTCGAGGGTGGCGTCGGAGACCCGGCGCGCCCCCTCGTCCCACGCGAAGTGGGCCTCCTCGTAGGCGTCGAGGCAGGCTTCGAACTCCTCGTAGGAACCGGGGATGTCCTTGATGCCCATGTGCCGCCCCAGCGTGCGGTAGTGGACCGCGGAGGCGATGGTCTCGTGGCGCGACATCCTTCGCCATCCGTAGGTGTCGATCCAGCGTTTCGGAGTCACGACGAACGTGCACAGGACGTACCGCATGTCGTCGTTGGTGATGTCGTAGCTGCGGTGCATCTGGTTGATCCGCCGGATGGCCGTGCGGCCCTGCTCGCTGCCGAATCCGTGCTCGACCACGGCATCGAGCAGCAGCGCCGTGTCGTCGTACCGCTTCTGCGGCCGGCCCGTGAACTCCGCTGTCTCGGCCAGCAGCCGGCCGATGCTCGGAACGGCGTAGGTGCGGTAGAGCGCCAGCTCGAGGGCGCGGGCGAAGTCCCAGGGGAACTCATAGGCCGAAGCCAGGCGGTAGATCTCCGAAGCATCCCTGTAAGGGTCCATCCGCCGGATCTGTGCCAGCCGTTCGAAACGCCTCACCGTGACCGTTCCCTTCTGCCGCCGGAGTGTCAACACTACGTTGAACAGGGGGAGATGTACGTACGGCCGTGGCCGTTGGCAGGGAGGGGTGGTCCGTTTGTTCGGCAGGATCCGCGAGGCCTGGGAGAGAACTCGCGCCGCTCGGCGAACTGGGGGCGACACGAGAGGGGAGCAGCGCTCGCACAACCTGTTCGAGGCCGCGGCCGCGTACGTATCGGCGTGTGCGGACGACGACCAGGAGCGGATCGACGAGGCGGCGGGCTGGGTGTCACCGGAGGCTCTGTCGTTCGGCGTGAACGAGCTGGCGTGCCGGGCCGTGATCACGCTCGCGCGGGAACGCGGCCAGTCGCCCCGGGACGTGGCCCGCGAGCTCCTGGGACTGCCCACGGGCTGACCCTACGGTCCGGCGCGAGTGGTCGATTCGCCCCCGTCCACCCGGAAAAGCCGCAGCTCGGGTGCGTCTGGGAGTCGTGACAACGGCTTCCCGACCACACTAGGGTGCGCGCCATTGGGCGAACCGATGGGGAGGCTGGGATGGCCGGGACGGACGAGGACGCCGTCGCCACCGCGGACGACGCGCTCTACGTGCTCACGGCGGCGCTGCTGACACCGGCGCAGTTTCCGAGTGTGCTGGGCGACGACTACCCGCAGGCGTGCGCGGCGATCGGTCTCCCACCGCTGGCCGACGGCTACGGCCTGGTGCTCGGTCAGGACGGTGACGGCGCCCGGTGGACCGTCGTCATCGACGACGTCTCGCTGGTCGCCGTCGCCGTGGCGTCCTGGGACTGCGGCCTGGAGCACGACCTGTCGCCGGACGAGCGTACGGTCGTCGCCGCGCTGCCCGGCTGGCCTCTCGCGGTCGCCGTGGCGGCCCCCGGCCTGCCCGCACCGCACGATCCCGGCCCCGAGTCGGCCGACCAGCCCGCGCTGTCGCCGCCGGACACCACTGTCTGGGGGCCCGCGCAGCGGCGCCTGGGAGCCGACGAGATCGCCCTGCAGTGGACGCAGTGGCGGAAACAGGTCGACGACGCGGAATCCCTGGTGGCGCGCGGCGACGACGATTCGGCGGGCGGCACGCCGGGCAGTGGGCCGGTGGGGAGCGCAGGCGCCGGCGAGGACGTCGCGAACGACGCCACGGACGAGGCCGGCGCCACGAACAAGGCCGACGCCGGTCGGTCCGGACACGGCGGTGTCCGGCGGGTGCTCGCGGAGGCCCGCGCCTACGTCGACACGCCTCCGCCGCTCGGCCGGGTCCGGTCGTCGTTCGCGCCGGGGGACGCGCGGACGCTGCGTGCCGACGGCCCCGGCTGGTCGCTCGTCGCCAGAACCGACGACATCGCCTTCGTCCTGCTCGACGAAGAACCCGGTGAGGTCCTGCCGGTGGGCCGGGGTCCGCTGCTGCCCGGACTCCTGGAGGCCCTCGACGCGATGGCCGTACGGCCGAGCTGACCCGCGCCGAGGCCGCCGGCTCCGACGGGTGCGCGCACACGGTCGGCACTGCGGTCGAGGCGAGCCGCACCGCTGCCGCACGGCCCGCGGCGGCACGCACGTCGACGGTCCGGGCGGCAGGGAGCCCGGGAGACCGTGGCCGGTCCTGTCCTGCTCCCGGTCGGCGTTGGACGCGCAGACGGCTTGGGTGGGGCGGGGCCACCGCGCCGCCGGCGGACCACACGACCGGCAGGACCGCGGACGGCGGCGCCGTCCGCTCCCTGGCCCTTGCCGAGACGGCCTCGGCGCCGCGTCAGCGCCTCAGCGGCCGATCTCCTTGCGCGTGACGCGGCGCAGCCTGCGCCGCTGCGCGGGGTCCAGGATGAGGTACGCGGCCGCCGGGACTCCCAGAACTATAAGCAGGGCGGCCCACCAGGGCAGCCAGATCAGCAGGATGAGCCCGGCCGCCACACCCCCTGCTGCGACCTTGGCGTTCTTCGACATGGTGTCGCCTCCTTCGCGGCCACTGCCGCTCTCTGTCCTGAAAACGGGCCCGCGCTCCCGGCGGTTCCGTACCGCGACCCTGAGACGCCCCTGAGGCCGTACCCTTACGCACCCCTGAGGTCCCTTGCACACCTCCTGAAATCCCGTCGCATCGCTGAGATCCCTGACGCATCCGCGAGACCCCGTCGGCCACTCCCTCCGGAGAGAGCATCCCCCACCTGAAGAGTGACTCACGCCACAGCCCGACCGCACCCCGAAGCCTCGGCAATCATGTACAGCCAGCGACCGCGTCCCCAGCTAGTCAAATTTGAGGAATACATCATCGCTGCGCAGACCACCCTCCCGGCGACACTTTCCGAGATCTCCGAACTCGCCCGCTGCTGTGCCGTTTTCCTGCCCGGCGACCCCGCCCGCACCGGCAAAGTCGCCTTCTGGCGGCCCGACGGCGAGGTCCCCGCGGCCCTGTCACCGGGGTCCGCGGAAAACCTGACGGTCGTACTGCCCGACGGTGACGGCGTTGCCGCGGTGGGTGTGCCCGCGGTGCTGCTGCCGGTGCGGGCGGCCCTGCCGGTCCTCACGCGCGCGCGTGCCGGCGCGGACGGCCACCGGGCGACCGTGTTCTGGGGCGCCGTCGCCGTCGAGGCACTGCACCTGGTGGCGCGCGGGCTGCTGCTGCCCGGCCTGTCCGCGACCGACCACGACGCCTGGCGCATGGGCCCGCTGGGGGCGGAGGAGACCGAGCGGGTCCGCCATCTCGCCGCCGCCATGCCGCCCGAGGCCCACGCGGTACCCGTCGACGATGTCGAACCCCTGCGGCTGCCCGACCCGGAACGGCTGGTGCGTGCTTTCCTGGACGCCCTGGCCGACACACTCCCCCGCTCCCCCGCCGCCGAACTCGTGACGGCCGGGCCCGCCTACGCCTCGCGGGAGCCCCGGCGCACGCCCGAGCTGAGCGAATGGGCCGCCGACATCGCCGCGGGACACGACATGGGCGTACGGCTGTCGCTGCGTGTCGAGGTGCGTGGCCTGTCGGCCGCGGCTTCCCAGGACACCGGGCCGGCGTTCCGGGCCGTGCTCCAGGTACACAGCGTGAGCGACCCCGCGCTCGTCGCGGACACCGCCGAGGTGTGGGCGGGTGGCGTGGGCGACGCGTTCGGCACGCGCGCGCGGATGGACGTGCTGCTCGCACTCCGCCGTGCGGCACGGGCCTGGCCCGCTCTCGCACCGCTGCTCTCCGCCGCCGTGCCGGACGCCGTCGAACTCGCCGACGAAGAGGTCACCGAGCTCCTCGGGCGGGGCTCCCAGGCACTCGCCGGCGCGGGCGTCGACGTGCACTGGCCGAGAGAGCTGGCCCGGGACCTGACCGCCCGCGCGGAGGTAGGACCGCCCGACGACGAGCCGGCGCCGCGCACGGCCTCGTCGGACACCGGCCCGTCGTTCCTGTCCGCCGACGCGCTGCTGGCCTTCAACTGGTCCTTCGCCCTGGGCGAGCAGCGGCTCACGCGCGAGGAACTGGAGCTGCTGGCCGAGGCCAACCGTCCCGTGGTACGCCTGCGCGACCAGTGGGTGCTCGTCGACCCCGAGGAGGCCCGCCGCGCCCGTACCCGGCAGGACCACAAGGTCACGCCGGTCGACGCGCTCTCCGCGGCCCTGACGGGCTCGACGGAGGTCGACGGGCACCGTGTCGAGGTGCGCCCCACGGGATGGCTGGCGGCCCTGCGGGAGCGGCTCGCCGACCCCGAGGCCCAGGATGCCGTCGAGCAGCCCGCCGCCCTCGACGCCACACTGCGCGACTACCAGCGACGGGGGCTCAACTGGCTGGCCCGCATGACGTCGTTGGGCCTGGGCTGCTGTCTCGCCGATGACATGGGCCTCGGCAAGACCATCACGCTGATCGCCCTGCACCTGCACCGGCAGACCGACGCGTCGGCCGCCGGACCCACTCTGGTGGTGTGCCCGACCTCCCTCATGGGCAACTGGCAGCGCGAGATCGAACGGTTCGCACCCGGCACGCCAGTACGCCGCTTCCATGGTGCCAGGCGCGACCTGGAAGGGCTGGCCGAGGGCGAGTTCGTGCTCACCACCTACGGCACGATGCGCCTGGACACCGACCGGCTCTCCGCCGTGCAGTGGGGCATGGTCGTGGCCGACGAGGCCCAGCACGTGAAGAACCCGTACTCGGAGACCGCGCGGCAACTGCGCTCCATCGGCGCACGCGCGCGCGTGGCGCTCACCGGCACCCCGGTGGAGAACAACCTCTCCGAACTGTGGGCCATCCTCGACTGGGCCGCCCCGGGGCTGCTGGGCCGGCTCGGCACCTTCCGCAGGCACTACGCACAGGCCGTCGAGGGCGGCCAGGACCCGGCGGCGGCGGAACGGCTGGCGCGGCTCGTACGGCCGTTCCTGCTGCGGCGCCGCAAGTCGGATCCCGGAATCGCCCCAGAGCTGCCGCCGAAGACCGAGACGGACCACCCGGTGTCGCTGACCGCGGAACAGACCGGGCTGTACGAGGCGGTGGTGCGCGAGGCGCTCGCGGAGATCGCCGGAGCCGACAGCATGGCGCGTCGCGGCATGATCGTGAAACTGCTGACGGGTCTCAAGCAGATCTGCAACCACCCGGCACAGTTCCTCAAGGAGGAACAGCCGAGGATCACGGGCCGCTCGGGGAAGCTGGAACTGCTGGACGAACTGCTCGACACCATCCTCGCCGAGGAGGCGAGTGTGCTGGTCTTCACGCAGTACGTGCAGATGGCACGTCTCCTCGAACAGCACCTGGCCGCCCGCGGCGTGGCCTCGCTGTTCCTGCACGGCGGCACGTCCGTCACGGGTCGGGAGACGCTGGTGCGGCGGTTCCAGGACGGCGAGGTCCCGGTCTTCCTGCTGTCGTTGAAGGCCGCGGGCACCGGACTGAACCTCACGCGCGCGGAGCACGTCGTGCACTACGACCGCTGGTGGAATCCGGCCGTCGAGGCGCAGGCCACCGACCGCGCCTACCGCATCGGCCAGACCCGCCCCGTGCAGGTGCACCGGCTGGTCGCCGAGGGAACCATAGAGGACCGCATCGCCGCCCTGCTGAACCGGAAGCGGGAACTCGCCGACGCGGTGCTGGGAACGGGTGAGGCGGCGCTCACGGAGCTGACGGACGCGGAGCTGGCCGACCTGGTCGAGCTGCGAGGGGGTATGCGATGACCCGGTACGACGATGACACGGAACGGACGTTCGCCGCGCTGCCGCCCGCACACGGGCGGGGCTTCGCGCAGACCTGGTGGGGTCTGGCCTGGCTGAAGGCACTGGAGGACGCGGCTCTGGACACGGCACAGGTGAAGACGGGCCGCCGGCTCGCGCGCGCGGGAGCGGTCGGCGCGGTGTCGGTACGTCCGGGACGCATCACCGCGGTCGTCCAGGACCGGGACCGCACGGCGCACCGGGCCGACGTCCTGCTGGAGAAGCTGTCCGACGCCCAGTGGGACCACTTCGTCGACATGGCGATCGAGCGGTCCGGGCACGTCGCGGCGTTGCTGGACCGCGACATGCCGCCGCACCTGGTGGAGGACGCCGCGAACGCCGGGATCGACCTGCTGCCGGGACTGGGCGACCTGGAACCGGAGTGCGACTGCGGCGCCTGGGACCACTGCGGGCACACGGCGGCTCTCTGCTACCAGGTTGCCCGGCTGCTGGACCAGGACCCCTTCGTCCTGCTGCTGATGCGGGGACGCGCGGAGCGGGCCGTACTCGACGCCCTTCAGACGCGCGGCGACACACCCTCAGAGGGCGATGCCTCGCGCCCTGAGGGCGTGGACGCCGCGGAGGCGTACGCGGCGGGGCACGTACTGCCTCCGCTGCCTGTCCCGCCCGACCTCCGGGAGGGTCCGGGTGTACCACCGTCCCTGGACACCGAGAGCGCGCCGCCCCCGGGCGTCGACCCGGCCGCCCTGGCCTTCCTGGCCTCCCGGACCGCGGCGGAGGGCCACCGTCTGCTCGCCGAGGCCCTGCACAGCGCGCACGGTCGGCTCGCGGTGGGCGAGGAAGCGACCTGTTCGCAGGACGCGGTACGCCTGGCCGCGGGCGACCCCGGGACGGAGGTGCTGCACCGCCTCGGCGACGGCTCGGGGCGCGGCCAGGAGGCACTGGCCGTCGCCGTACACGCGTGGCGGCTCGGCGGCGGAGCCGCTCTGTCCGTGCTCGAGGAGGAGTGGACGGTTACGGGCGACACGCTCGCACGCGCGCGTGCGGCACTGGAATCGGCCTGGGACGAGGACGAGCGGCCGTCGTTGCGGGCGCGGGCAAACCGGTGGACCGTCGTCGGCGCGCCGCACCAACTCCGCCTGGACCCCGACGGCCGCTGGTGGCCCTACCGCAAGGAGCGCGGCCACTGGATCCCCGTGGGCGGCGCCACTCAGGATCCGGCGACGGCGCTGGCCACGGCGGTGCTCGCCGCCGGGGACGAGCCCTGATACCCGGCCCCGACGTCGGGGCGGCTCCGGCCTACGCGGGTACCGGGACCGAGCGTCGGGGCGGCCCCGGCCTACGCGGGTACCGGGACCGAGCGTCGGGGCGGCCCCGGCCGACGCGGGTACCGGGACCGGGCGAGGAACAGACCGTTGCCCGGGACGAGGGCCGGCGCAGGACCGTCCCGGCATCGGCGACAAGGTGCCGGGGCTGGGGCAGGGCCGGGCGAGGAGCACCAAGCACCACCTGCGACGAGCGCGGATGCCGGGCCCTGCCGACCTTGGCACGCATGCGGAGCGGGGGCGCGGAGAGGTTCCGAACGGCGCCCGGCAGCTTCCGTGAACCGCCCGGGATGCCTGCCCCCCGTGGATGCGCGGCTTCAGGACGACGAACGACTCGGACTCCCACGCCGCACCGGCCCGCCTGACCGGCAGCGGCAGCGGCAGCGGCAGCGGCAGCGGCAGCGGCAGCAACGAGACCCGGTGACCGATCGTGCGGCTGCGCACGGGTTCTCACAGCCGGACGGGCTCCGGCCCCGTCCGTGAACCGTGCGCTGTGGGCGAATCCGTCCGACGGCCGCCAGGCACCTGCCCTGGGGCCTCGGTCGGAGCGAGTGCCCCGGCGAGAAGCGCGCACTCGGCGCGTCGCCGGGGACCGCCGCTCCGCTCGGCGTCATGCGACGGGATTCATCAACAGCGTCCGTGAACCGGAAGGGGCCGGAGCCTTCGCACAGCGGCCGGACCGCTCAGCGGGCGCCGAGGAGGTGGTCCATGGCGAGCTGGTCGAGGTGTTCGAAGGCCATGCCGCGGGCAGCGGCCGCGTCCACGTCGAACGTGTCGAAGGCGGTCGGGTCGGCCAGCAGCGCCGCGAGACCGTCCTCCGCGGTCGGGCGGGCCAGTTCGTCCAGCCGAGCCGCGGCGAGGGCCTCCTGCACCTGCGGGTCCGCGCGGAAGGCGGCAGCCCGGTCCTTGAGGATCAGGTAGTTGCGCATGCAGCCCGCGGCCGACGCCCACACCCCGTCGAGGTCCTCGGTCCGCGGCGGCTTGAAGTCGAAGTGCCGCGGCCCCGCGTATCCGGCCCTCTCCAGCAGGTCCACGAGCCAGAACGCGGATCGCAGGTCGCCCGCGCCGAACCGGAGGTCCTGGTCGTACTTGATACCCGACTGGCCGTTGAGGTCGATGTGGAACAGCTTGCCCGCCCACAGCGCCTGCGCGATCCCGTGGGGGAAGTTCAGCCCCGCCATCTGCTCGTGGCCGACCTCCGGGTTCACGCCGTACAGCTCCGGCCGCTCCAGCCGCTCGATGAACGCCAGCGCATGGCCCACCGTCGGCAGCAGGATGTCACCGCGCGGCTCGTTCGGCTTGGGCTCGATCGCGAACTTCAGGTCGTAGCCCTGCTCGGTGACGTACTCGCCGAGCAGGTCGAAGGCCTCCTTCATACGGTCCAGCGCGTCCCGCACGTCCTTGGCCGCGCCGGACTCCGCGCCCTCCCGGCCGCCCCAGGCGACATAGACGCTGGCGCCGAGCTCCACCGCGAGATCGATGTTGCGGATCGTCTTGCGCAGGGCGTACCGGCGCACGTCCCGGTCGTTCGCGGTGAACGCGCCGTCCTTGAACACCGGATGCGTGAACAGGTTCGTCGTCGCCATCGGCACCTTCATGCCCGTCGCGTCCAACGCCTGCCGGAACCGCTTGACGTGCTCCTCGCGCTCGGTGTCGCTCGACCCGAACGGGATCAGGTCGTCGTCGTGGAACGTGACCCCGTAGGCGCCCAGCTCGGCCAGGCGCCGCACCGACTCCGCCGGGTCCAGCGCCCGGCGGGTGGCGTCACCGAAGGGGTCCCGACCCTGCCAACCGACCGTCCACAAACCGAACGTGAACCTGTCCTCGGGAGTGGGCTGGTAGTTCATTCCGTGGCTCCTCGCTCGCTGCCGATCACTTGCCGCCGACTATTTCGTCATGGCGCTTTACAAATTAGTATGCACACACGGTCCTGGGAAGAGACAAGGCGTCCCCGAAGGAGTGACGTCCGAGTCACGAGGACCGAGGAACCGCGAAACCCCTGCTCAGTGCAGGTCCGTCCAGGCAAGTCCAGTCAGATCCCCGCAGAGCCGCGGAAGAGGGAGAAGTCCGATGTCAGCAGCCGAGGGTCCGCTCGTCGTCGGCGTGGACACGTCCACCCAGTCCACCAAGGCGCTGGTCGTCGACGCGGCCACCGGCCGGGTCGTCGCAAGCGGCCAGGCCCCCCACGTCGTGTCCACCGGAGCCGGGCGCGAGAGCGATCCGCGTCAGTGGTGGGACGCGCTGCGCGAGGCCCTGCACCAGTGCGGTGACGCCGCGCGTGAGGCCGCCGCGGTGTCGATCGGCGGGCAGCAGCACGGACTCGTCACGCTGGACGTCCACGGCGACCCGGTGCGTCCGGCCCTGTTGTGGAACGACGTGCGCTCCGCCCCGCAGGCCCGTCGTCTCATCGAGGAACTGGGCGGCCCCAAGTTCTGGGCGGAGCGCACGGGCAGCGTGCCCAGCGTCTCGTTCACGGTGACCAAGTGGGCTTGGCTGGCTGAGCACGAGCCGGAGGCCGCGCGCTCGGCGAAGGCCGTACGCCTCCCCCACGACTACCTCACCGAGCGCCTCACCGGTGAGGGCACCACCGATCGCGGCGACGCGTCCGGCACCGGATGGTGGGCGTCCGGCACCGAGGCGTACGACGAGGAGATCCTCGCGCGCGTGGGGCTCGATCCGGCACTGCTGCCCCGAGTGGTCCGGCCCGGGGAGGTGGCCGGCACCGTGCGCGACGGCCACGACCTGCCGTTCTCCAGGGGCACCCTGGTCGCCGCCGGGACCGGCGACAACGCGGCAGCCGCGCTGGGACTCGGGCTGCGTCCCGGCGTACCGGTGATGAGCCTCGGAACGTCCGGCACCGTGTACGCCGTTTCGGAGCGACGCCCCGCCGACCCGACCGGCACCGTGGCGGGCTTCGCCGACGCCCGCGGCGACTGGCTGCCGCTGGCCTGCACTCTCAACTGCACACTCGCAGTCGACCGCGTCGCGGCCCTGCTGGGCCTGGACCGGGAAGCCGTCGAGCCCGGCACCGACATCACGCTCCTGCCCTACCTGGACGGCGAACGCACGCCGAACCTGCCGCACTCCTCCGGCCTTCTGCACGGCCTGCGCCACGACACCACCGCCGGCCAGCTGCTCCAGGCGGCGTACGACGGCGCCGTCCACTCGCTGCTCGGCGCGCTCGACCTGGTCCTCGACGCCGACGCGGACCCGTCCACGCCACTGCTGCTGATCGGCGGCGGCGCACGCGGGACTGCCTGGCAGCAGACCATACGACGGCTGTCGGGGCGTCCGGTCCAGATCCCCGAGGCCAGGGAACTGGTCGCCCTCGGCGCCGCGGCGCAGGCGGCCGGCCTGCTGACCGGCGAGGACGCGGCGGCGGTCGCCCGGCGCTGGAACACGGCTGCCGGGCCGGTACTCGACGCCGTGGAACGGGACGAGGCGACACTGACCAGGATCAGCGGGGTACTCTCCGACGCGGCACCGCTGCTGGAACGGAACGCGGACTCCCGCTGAGGACGCGTTCACGCGGGCGACGCCATCGACGGGCACCGTCACGGGCTGCTCCCGCGGGGCACCGGGCGCGGGGCGTCGCCGGGCATGCCGACGTGACGGGCGGCCTGCGCACACTCTCGGAGGGTGTGCCCGGGCCGCGATCACGTTCACCGGTGACGGAGACGTCCACCGTGGAAACGCGCCCGGCACGCGCCGACGGAGGACAGCCAAGCGGGCAGCCAGAGGGCCCGCGCGACCCGACGCTCGTCGTCGCAGAGCGTCCTGGGCCAGGCCGCCCAGGGGGGCGTCGCCCGTGGACGTTCCCGGCTGTCCTCCGGCAGTGCCCTCGGCGACCGCCGGGCGCTGTCGGAGACGACGTACGTCCGGCGGGCCCGCGCCCAGGCGGTACATGGCCGAGGATGGGACCGACCGGGGCACAGGCCGATGACCGACCGACGACCGACCGACCGATGACAGACCGATGACAGACCAGGGGCTGACGGAGGCATGACCGCACCGCCACACGAAGCACACCCGGCCCGCCCCGGGCGCCCGCTGCCGGACACCCAGCAGGGGATGCGCCGTCGCAACCTCGCCCGGGTGATGCACACCGTCAGCGCCGAGGGCCCGCTGTCCCGGGCAGCCGTGGCCTCACGGATCGGGCTGACGCGTGCCGCGGTGTCCACACTCGTGGACGAGCTCATCCGCTCGGGCCTGCTGGAAGAACTCGGCCCCGAGCGTCCCGGCCGGGTGGGGCGTCCCGGGTCGGCGCTCGCTGTCAGCGCGAAGGGCCCGGCCGGCATCGGGGCGGAGGTCGGCGTCGACCACCTCGCGGTCTGCGCGGTCGACCTGCGTGGCCAGGTGCGGTCACGAGTCGTGCGGTACGGCAGCAATCGGGGCCGCTCGCTGGAGCCGGTGATCGAGCAGCTCACCGGCCTGGTGCGACAGGTCGTCTCGGAGACGGAGGCCGAGGGGCTGTGGCCGGCCGGGCTCGCGGTCGCCGTGCCCGGTCTCGTGGCGCGGGACGCCCGTACCGTCGTACGCGCGCCGAACCTGGACTGGCACGACGCGGATCTGGGCGCACTGCTGCCCGCGGACCTGCCGCTGACCGTGAACAATGAGGCCAACTTCGGCGCGCTGGCCGAACTGTGGCTCGGCGAAGGCACCCCACGGGACTTCCTGCACGTTTCGGCCGAGATCGGCATCGGTGCGGCCGTGGTCGTCGACGGACGGCTGCTGCGCGGTACCCGGGGATTCGCCGGCGAGCTCGGGCACATGCCGGTCAGCCCCGACGGGCCGGAGTGCCCCTGTGGCGGGCGCGGGTGCTTGGAGCAGTACGCCGGTGAGAAGGCGGTACTGCGTGCGGCGGGCGTGGAGCCGGGCGCGGATCGCGTCGGGTTGCTCGCGGGGCGTGCCGCCGAGGGCGACGAGGCCGTACGACGTGCCCTGCGCGACGCGGGCACGGCGCTCGGCATCGCGCTGACCGGGGCGGTCAACCTGCTCGACCCCGAGAGCGTGGTGCTGGGCGGCGCGCTGGCCGGACTCGCACCCTGGCTGCTGCCGTCGCTGCGGGACGAACTGGCCCGGCGCACGGCGGGACCGGCCTGCCCGGTCTCCGTGTCGGAGCTCGGCCCTCAGGGACCGCTGCTCGGCGCCGCACACTCGGTTGTGCGCGCTGTCCTGGACGACCCGGCGGTGGTGGCGGAGCGGGCCTGACCGGACCGGCTACGGCTACGGCTACGGCTACGGCTACGGCTACGGCTACGAACCGAGCCTGGAACCGATCACCGCCGCGAGGCAACGCCCCGAACCAATGACCGCCGCGAGACAAACCCGAACCCGCCGCCATGACCGCAGCGAGGCAAACCCGATCCCGGCCCCGAACCATCACCGGCGGCGGTGACGGAACCAAACCGGCCTCGACCATGGGCGCCCGAACAGCCCCGCTTCACACCCAGGCCACTCGATCGAGTGAGCGCGGTGTCCACAAGGCGGCGGCCGTCCACGGAACGGCGCGGCACCCTTCTGCGCAACCCCCGCTGCCCGTACGGTGATTCGCGCGGATGTCCCTCGCCAGGAGGGCGGCGAACGTCCGCGTCGCGTTCTCCTTCCCTGCAACGTCATGCAGCGGAGCACCCTGCACCCCCCACAGGGCTCGAGGCCCACCGACGAAAGGCAGTCCCCCATGGAAAGGAAAAGGACAGCACCGGTTCCGACCAGGCGACGGCTCCTGACGGGCGCCGCGCTCGCCGCCGTCCCCCACGCCCTGCTCTCCTCCACACGGGCCGCCGCTCGGCCCCGGGCCGTCGACTACCCCTCCGCCGAGTGGCAGCCGGCGAGTACGTCCAACTACACCCGGTCGAGCCGCCCCTCGGCCTATCCCGTCGACCACGTGGTCATCCACGTCACACAGGAAACGTACGCCGACACCCTCTCCATCTTCCGCAATCCGCAGAAGCAGGTGTCCGCGCACTACGTGGTCCGGTCCTCCGACGGGCACGTGGCGCAGTGTGTGCGTGAGGCGGACATCGCCTGACACGCGGGGAACTGGGACTACAACACCCGCAGCATCGGAATCGAACATGAAGGGTGGGTGGACCGGCCCGAATACTTCACCAACGCCCTGTACGAACAGTCGGCCCGGCTCACCGCGGCGATCTGTACCGCGTACGGCATCCCCAAGGACCGCGCGCACATCATCGCGCATCATGAGGTACCCGGCAGCGACCACACCGACCCGGGGCCCCTGTGGGACTGGACCCGCTACATCAGGCTGGTCAACTTCGCCTGACCGCCGGCGGGCCCGCGTCCGGGGTGATCCGGCTGGTCCAAGAGGTTGTCGGCGCGTTTCCGCGGAGTGACGATGTCCGCAGCGCGTCACCGTCAGCATCACCGCCCGGGGAGGCCGAGTTGCCTGATTCATGGCTGGCTCTGGAATCGGGGGCCGATCCCGTCGAACGCGCGCGCACACTGCGGCGCGCACATGCGACGTTCACCGAGGCAGGGACGGTGCCGCGGCCCGTGCGTGCCGTGGTGGCGGAGTCGTGGCGGCGGTCGGTCCGGGCAGGTGTCGGCCCGGACGGCACCGCGAGCGTGGAGCTCACGGACGGTGACCTCGGCGCCTTTCGGGCCGAGCATCCGCTGGCCCGGGTGATGCCGCTGATCCGCGAGCTCCTGGGCACGTTCGCCGCCGACGGCGATCACCTGCTCGCGGTGTGCGACGCGCACGGCAGGCTGCTGTGGGTCGAAGGGCATCCGGCCATCCGCCGCCGGGCCGGACGGATGAACTTCGTGCCGGGTGCCCGGTGGGCGGAGTCCGCGGTCGGGACGAACGCGCCGGGCACGGCGGTGGCCGTCGGACGGCCGGTCCAGGTCTTCTCGGCGGAGCACTTCATACGGCGGGTCCAGCCGTGGACGTGCGCGGCGGCTCCGGTGCACGACCCCCGCACCGGGCGGGTACTCGGCGCAGTGGACATCACCGGCGGGGACGATCTGGCGCACCCTCACAGCCTGGGCTTCGTCCAGGCGGTCGCGCGTGCCGCCGAGTCGCAGTTGGCACTGCTCACCCCGGAACAGTCCCCGGCCGAGGCGGCCGAGTTGACCGCGCTGGGCCGTGACGAGGCCCTGCTGAGCGCGGAGGGTCACAGAATACGGCTGAGCCGGCGGCACAGCGAGATCGTCGTGCTGCTGGCCCACCACCCGGAGGGCCTGACCGGCGACGAACTGCTGTGCGCACTGTACGAGGACGAGTCGGTGCCGCCGGTGACCCTCCGTGCCGAACTGGCCCGGCTGCGCGGGATCCTGGGGCCCGGCCGGCTGGCGTCCCGGCCGTACCGGCTCGCGCTGCCCGTCGAGACCGACGCCACCGTCGTCGAACGTCGCCTGCGTGCCGGTGCGGTCACGGGTGCCGTGGCGGCGTACGCCGGCCCGCTGCTGCCCGGGTCGCAGGCTCCGGCGGTGGTGCGGCTCAGGCACCGGCTCGCCGACGGTCTGCGCGCCGCGCTGATCGCTTGCCGCGATCCCGACCTGCTGGCCGACTGGGCGCACGCACCGTGGGGCGAAGACGATCTCGACGTGTGGCGCGCGCTGGCCGCGGTCCGGCCCACGCCGGCGGTCCGGTCCCGGCTCGCCGCGCTGGAGTCCGAACTGGCGGCGGCGCCTCACGCGTGGTGACCGCCGGCCGGCAGCCGACGGTCGCGGGCACGGTTCCCGCCTCCGGTCGGTGACCGCCGCGCACGCAACGTCCCTGCAACGTCCCGCTGCCTAGCCTCACGCGCAGAGCTGTCCAACGGCGGGCAGCGCTGGACGAGGGAGGCAGACAGGATGACCCGTTACGCGGCGCCCGGCACCGAGGGCGCGATCGTCTCCTATCAGTCGCGCTACGACCACTTCATCGGCGGCGAGTACGTGCGGCCGGCGCGCGGGCAGTACTTCGAGAACCCGTCACCGGTGAACGGCCGGCCGTTCACGGAGGTCGCGCGCGGTACGGCGGAGGATGTGGAGCGGGCGCTCGACGCCGCTCACGAGGCCGCTCCGGGCTGGGGCCGCACGTCGGTGACGGAGCGTTCCGGCATCCTGCTGAAGATCGCCGATCGTATGGAGGCGAACCTGGAGCGCCTGGCGGTCGCCGAGACCTGGGAGAACGGAAAGCCGGTGCGCGAGACACTGGCGGCCGACATCCCGCTCGCCGTCGACCACTTCCGCTACTTCGCGGGCGCGATCCGCGCGCAGGAGGGTTCGCTCGGCGAGCTCGACGACGACACCGTGGCGTACCACTTCCACGAGCCGCTGGGTGTGGTCGCGCAGATCATCCCGTGGAACTTCCCGATTCTGATGGCGACCTGGAAGCTGGCCCCCGCCCTCGCCGCCGGCAACGCCGTGGTCCTGAAGCCCGCCGAGCAGACCCCGGCGTCGATCCACTACTGGCTGAGCCTGGTCGCGGACCTGCTGCCGCCCGGCGTCCTGAACATCGTCAATGGCTTCGGCGCGGAGGCGGGCAAACCGCTCGCGGCCAGCCCGCGGGTGGCGAAGGTGGCGTTCACCGGGGAGACCACCACGGGGCGGCTGATCATGCAGTACGCCTCGGAGAACATCAAGCCGGTCACGCTGGAGCTGGGTGGCAAGTCGCCGAACATCTTCTTCGAAGATGTCTGGGCGCGGGACGACGACTTCCGCGACAAGGCGCTCGAGGGCTTCACGATGTTCGCGCTCAACCAGGGCGAGGTGTGCACCTGCCCGTCCCGCGCGCTGGTCCAGCGCGGCGCCTACGCCGAGTTCATGGAGGCGGCCGTCGCCCGCACCGAGCTGATCGAGCCGGGGCATCCCCTGGACACCGACACGATGATCGGCGCGCAGGCGTCCAACGACCAGCTGGAGAAGATCCTCTCCTACCTGGACATCGGCCGGCAGGAGGGCGCCAAGGTACTCACCGGTGGCGAACGCGTCGAGCACGACGGCGAGTTGAGGGGCGGCTACTACGTGCAGCCCACGATCTTCGAGGGCCACAACCGCATGCGGATCTTCCAGGAGGAGATCTTCGGCCCGGTCGTTTCGGTCACGCCGTTCAGCGACTTCGACGACGCGATCGAGACCGCCAACGACACCCTGTACGGCCTCGGCGCCGGGGTGTGGACCCGCGACATGAACACCGCCTACCGCGCGGGCCGCGCCCTCCAGGCGGGGCGTGTCTGGACCAACTGCTATCACCAGTATCCGGCGCACGCCGCCTTCGGCGGCTACAAGCAGTCGGGGATCGGCCGGGAGAACCACAAGATGATGCTGGAGCACTACCAGCAGACGAAGAACATCCTTTGTTCCTACAGCCCTCGGAAGCTCGGGTTCTTCTAGCGCTCATGCCGACCGCGGGCCGGCCCGTGCCGGCCGCGGTTCCCCTGAAGTGAAGGAGCAACAGGCTCCGGGGGATGGTGCTGCCCGGCATGGGGACACCGGCTCGCTGGAGAGGCGTTTCCTGCCGCCCCCGGTGACGGGCAACCGGATGTACCACCACGAGGGCATCGAGGGCGCCGAGACCAGGACGGCGTCCGCGGAACGGATCCGTGCCGCTGTGGACGACGTCCTGCGCCTCGGCACCGAGCACCAGATCCTCGTCACGCACGGTTTCGCCCTGACCTTCGTGGTGGCGGCCCGGTCCTGCCTCCCCATCGAGGCGCTCGGCTACGGCACCGCCTGACGCTCTCCGTCGAGGACGGGGTGCGCACCGGAGGGGTGGGCGCGGCGCTGGCCCAGGCGTGCGCCGACGCCCGGGTGCCCGCGCCGGTGCACGCCCTGGGGCTCCCCCGCGGCTTTCTCAGCCAGGGTGCACAGGGCTGTTCGAGACGGAGATGATCTATGTCGTCGCGCTGGCCGGAGCCCTGGACACGGCGGCGCTCACCGCATTCTGCGACGGCGGCCGGCGCTCGCTGCCGGGCGGGGAGTTGCACCGCGTGCGTCGTGTGTCTACGGCACCAGGACGACCTTGCCCACCACCGTGCCGGATTCCGCCAGCCGCACCGCTTCGCCGACCTCGGTGAGCGGGAGGCGCGCGGCGACTTGGGGGACGAGTTCGCCCTCGGCGAGCAGGGCGAAGACGTGGCCCAGGTCGGCGTGCAGCTTGGCGCGGAAGGTGCCGAGCCGGCGCCGACCGGCCCAGATGTTGTAGAAGTGGGCGCTCTTGCCGTTGGGGAGCGCGTTCCAGACCATCAGGCGGGCGAACAGCTTGAGGACCGGCGCCTTCGACGAGCCCTGGACGTCGCGGGTCGAGGCGGTGCCGTAGGCGACGAGGGTGCCCTTGGCGGCGAGCAGGCGGTAGGAGGCGACGATGCCCTCGCCTCCGACGTGGTCGAACACCGCGTCGTAGCCCCGCGGAGCGTGTCCGCGCAGTCGGCCCTCCAGGTCGGGGGCGCGGTAGTCGACGGGGACGGCGCCCAGCGCCCGGACGGCGTCGTGGTGCTTGGCCGATGCGGTGCCGACGACCCTGGCACCGGCGATGCGGGCGAGCTGGACGAGGGTGGAGCCCACGCCGCCGTTGGCGCCGTGCACGAGGACGGTCTGGCCGTGCCGGATCTTCGCGATGCGGTGCAGCATCTGCCAGGCGGTGATGCCGTTGACCACGAAGGTCTCCGCCTCGGCGGAGTCGACGGACTCGGGTACCGCGCTCAGGTCGCCGGCGTCGACGGTGACGTGACCGGCCCAGGCCCCGGTCTTGGTGAGGACCGCGAAGCGCCGCCCCAGCAGCTCGCCGGGTACGCCCTCTCCCACGTCGACGGCCCGTCCGACGAGGTCGTAGCCGGGGACGAAGGGGAAGGGCGGCTGGTCGAAGTACTTGCCGCGGCGCATCTGCTGCTCGGCGAAGGAGATTCCGGCGGCCTCCATCGCCAGCACGACCTGTCCGGGGCCGGCCGGGCGGACGGGCCGGGTGCGGATCTGGATGCCGTCCGGGTCGACGATGCCAGGCAGCACCGCCTCGGTGGTCATGGTGCCGGCGGAAAAGGGGGTGTGGGAGTCGTACATGGGAGAGCTCCTTGTCACGTGTCGTGCGAGTCGGCGAGTGCTGGGCGGGCCGGGGCGGGTCAGAGGGCGGCGTCCGGGATCCACGAACCGTGGATCGTCGCGGGCACCCGCCGGGGGAGGTGGATCGTGGCGACCGGGGGCACGGTGAGGTCGGAGGCGTCGAGGACGACCATCCGGGACGCGTCGGCGTTGAGGTCGCTCACGATGGTCATGAGGTATCCCTCGTCCTCGCCGGTGGTGCCCTCCGCCTGGACGAAGACCGCCTCGCTGGGCAGTTGGCCGGTGCCGAAGGGCAGCAGCCGGCGGGCGCCGGTGGAGCGGTCGTACTTCACGAGGGTGTGGTTGCCGATCCCCTGGTCGTCGGGGAACGACAGCGCGTACTGGAAGCGGTGCTCGCTGCCGGTGAAGCGGTCGTTGATGGTGGGGAACTCCACCGTGAGGTCGTCGGTCTGCTGTTCCTCGACGGTGCCCGCGGCCAGGTCGACGGTCCAGCGGCGGCTACGGGAACCGGAGTTCGGCTCGGCGCCCCGGTCCGCGGCGCCCACCCACCAGTTCCAGGAGCGCTGCCAGCCCTCGCGGCCCACTGCGGGGCCCTCGACGACGATGTGCCCGCGGGCGTCCTCGTAGGCGTTGGCGAAGTGCATGGCGTATCCCTGGCCGATCTCGAACCAGCGGGTCTGCCGGGCGCCGCCCGCTCCGCGCGGCATGACGGCGATCCGTGAGGCCTGCGCGTCGCTCCAGCCGTAGGGGATTCCGGAGTGTTCGCCGGGGTCGAAGGTGACCGAGCCCTCGAGGAAGACGACGTAGTGCTCGGTGATCGCGAAGTCGTGCTTCAGCGCGGCGCTCGCTCCGGGTACTTCCTGGCTGTCCAGTGCCTGGCCGTCGGCGGAGGCGACGTGGTGGATCAGGTACGGGGGGAACGGGGAGGAGGAGAAGAAGTGCAGCTCTCCACTGGCCGGGTCCTCCTTGGGGTGGGCGGTCATGGTGGAGGTGAGCTTGCCGCCGAAGTCGTAGGCGTCCACCGTCTCCCGATCGGCCGTCAGCTCGAAGGGCAGCGCCGCCTCCGACAGGGCCAGGAGCCGCCCGCCGTGCTCGATGACGTGCGTGCCGGCCGTGCTGACCGTCAGGTCGGGTCCCTGGTCGGTCATGTAGGGGGCACCGTCCAGGGCGGGGGTGTGGACCCAGCGGTTGCGGTACCACTCGGCACGGCCGTCGCGCAGCCGCACGCCGTGCACCATGCCGCTGCCCTTGAACCAGTGGGTGGGGGTGATGCCGGGCTTGGGGTTGTGGCTGTTGCGGATCAGACGGCCGGTCAGTTCGGGCGGCAGGGTGCCTTCGACGGTCAGCTCGGCGGCGGTGATCTCGTCCGTAACGGGAGCGTAGTGACCGGTCAGGTAGGGCTTGCTGGCCATGGCGGACCTCGGTTTCGGTTTCGGTTTCGAGAGAAGGGGTGCACTGCGGGGTGGTGTGTGGTTGAACACTCACTCCTCGGCCCAAAAGAAGCGGCCACCGGGTACGCCGACACGGGGCCGCCTGTGAAGAGCGTGTCAGTAGTGCGTGATCCCGGCGGCCAGGGTGCGGGTCCAGGGTGCGGAGACCGCCTCGGCGTCGATGGAGACCAGCAGGTGGCAGAGCATGCCGACGGCGAAGAACTGCTGGACCTGCTGCTCACTGCCCCCCGAGGCACTGCGGACGTACTCGACGGTGCGGGCGTACCCCGCCCGCACCGCCTCCCTGATCGCCGGCTCGGAGACGGCAGCCGCCTGGGCGTGCAGCTGGACGAGCATGAGGTCGTTGTCGCTGATCAAGCGGGCATAGGCGTCACCCATCGAGTCGAGGACCACTTCGGGGGCAGCGCCTCCGGCGTTCGCCGCGCCACCTTCGAGAGCGGCGCGGACCCGGACGAAGCAGTGGTCGACGACCGCGGTGAACAGCGCCTCCTTGTTGGGGAAGAGGCGGTAGACGTAGGCCTGCGAGATACCGGCGGCCTTCGCCACCTCGGTGGTGGTGGTCCCGAAGTACCCCCGGGCCGCGAACGCCCCGATGGCCGTGCGCAACACCGTCTCCCGGCGTTCTTCGGCTGTGGACAGTTGCCGGCGTTCCGTCTTCATGTGAGTACTCAACCACTCACTCTCCTGGGTCGTCAACCGCTTCACCGGTTTCAAGCGCCTCGCCGTCCGCCGGGAACGACGCCTGGACCTCCACGACGGACTCGCCTCGCTCACCTGCGGTCCGGCCCACCGCATGACGTCGCCGCCAAGGCCGTCCCGTGGTTGAGCAGCATCCGGACGGTGCAGAGCCGGGTTCGGCCACCTAGGTCTTCGCCTTGAAGTGCTCCTGGAGCTTTCGCTGGATTCCCTGGAGTACCTCGCTGGTTTGTTTCAGTCTTGACAGGCGGGATTCTGCCGTTCGAGCGTAGTCCTCATCCTCCCTTTCCACAGCGAACAGATACCCACTGAGAGCGTCCACAGCCGATTCCGCGTCTGCACCATGACCAGTCTTGAGCAAAAGGCGGTCCAGTGGAATCCTGTCGTCAGCGACCACATTGGCGACCACCGACGGATGCCAGTCTTCGGCATTGGTAAGCGAATGGTGCGTATCGAACCTTACGGTGACCAGTTCTCCTTCGGGAACCTCAGCACTGTAACGACCCTCATCGTTGGTATACGTCTTGTCGATGAGAGTCCGATCACGATAGACGCTGACCTTGATCATCGCGATCGGCTCGTTATCGATGACTGCCCGCACTTGCCCATGCATGACACTTTCTCCGCAATTGAACTGCCGCCATTCATTTGTTATTCACTGCCGCTGCAATAGCGGCCATAAACTCTCTTGGACCGGCATGCTGCGCGGCCCCAATCTCAGTATCCTCCGGCCGTGGTGGTTCGCAACGCGTGCCGGGGGGAGGCAGGAATTCATGGATGACGACCCTGGCATCGGGGAATTCCCCGCCGGCGTCTACGTGGACAGCAGCACGCTCGGGTACCGGTGCGAGTCAGCAGCCTGGTGGTTGCATCTCGCGCCAGTTCACGCCTCGCCGGCGAGCCCGTCCCAGTCCACCGTGTCCCCTCCGGAGACAGGTGGCGGGAGTAGCTGACGCAGGCGGGCGACAGCAGGCTGAGGCATAGCGGAGTTCCTGCCTAAGGATTGTCCCGTATTTGATCTTCGGGCTGGTGAGGTGCGGCCGGCCGGGGTGCGGCAGTCGGGTACACCCCGTGGTCGAGGTGTACCCGACTGCGGGCTGCCGTGCGGGCGGCGTCGTGCTCCGCCCGCACGGGGTTTGTGCGAGGTCAGCGAGCGGCGGCGTTGTCCGTGACCCCGGCCTCGGGGGCTGCCTCGGCGTCGGGTTGGCGAGGGGCGGTGTTCTTCGGGCCGCGCAGGGCGACGTAGACGAGCAGGGCGGCCATGACGGCGGCGCCGACCCACATGGACTGCTGCCAGCCGTCGACGAAGGATTGCTGCGCGGCGTGGATCAGATCCTGGGCGTGGCGTCCTGTGGTGGGCGCGACCTCGATGGCGTTGGCGATGCCCTCGCGTGCGGTGTCCGCGGCCCCGTCGGGGATGCCGTCGAGCTTGCCGTCGATGGCGCTGCTGTAGCCGCTGGCCAGGAGCGCGCCGAGCGTCGCGATGCCGAGGGCGGTGCCGAACTCGCGGGTGACGTCATTGAGCGCGGAGGCGACGCCCTGCTTGGTTCGGGGCAGGGAGCCGGTGATGGCCTCGGTGGAGGGCGTCATCGACAGCCCCATGCCGATACCCATGACGATCATGCCGGTCAGGATGGACAGGTAGCCGCCGTCCACGGACACGAACATCGCCATCAGCGCCAGGCCGAGCGCGGACAGGGCGACGCCCACCGCCATGGTGGAGCGGGCACCGATCCTGGCGGCCACCTTCGGGGCCAGGCCCGAGCCCATCATCATCATGACGGCCATCGGCATCAGCGCCACGGTCGACAGCAGCCCCGACATGCCCAGCGCAGCCTGGAAGAACGGGAAGAGGACCACGGCGATACCGGCCTGGACACCGAAGACGACCAGCAGGGTGATCGAGCCGCTGGCCAGGCCGCGTTCACGGAACAGCCGTACGTCCAACAGCGAGGCATCGCGGCGGCGCAGCTCCCAGGCCACGAAGGTAACGGCGGCGGCGACGCCGACGGCCAGGCTGACCAGCGTGATGGGGGCGGCCCAGCCGCGCTCGGGGCCTTCCTGCAGGACGAAGATGAGACCAGTCACGGCGATGATGGAGAGCAGCGCGCCGATGGTGTCGAAGGAATGGGCGGAGCGTTCGCGGGAGTTGGGCACCGACTTCAGTGTCATCGCCAGCGCCACGGCCCCCAGGACTACGGGCAGTACGAACAGCCAGCGCCAGTCGGCGACGTCGACCAGCAAGGCGGACAAGAACATACCGACGATGCCGCCGCCTCCGGCGACACCGGTCCACACACCGATCGCCTTGCCGCGTTCCTCCTCGGGGAAGGTGGAGGTGATCACGGCCAGGGTGATCGGCATGATCATCGCGGCGCTGACGCCCGCGGCCACCCGGGCCGCGATCATTACCCCGGCCGTCGGGGCGAGTCCCGCGAGGACGCTGGCGGCGCCGAAGATGACCAACCCCGCAATCAACATGGGCTTGCGACCCAGGCGATCACCGATGGCGCCGAGCGGCAGCAGCAGCGCGGCCAGGGCGAGGGTGTAGCTGTTGATCATCCACAGGACGGCGGTCTGCGAGGCGCCGAACTCGACGGCCAGGTGGGTCTGGGCCACGCTCAGCCCCGACACCGAGGCGATCACGGCCATCAACGCGATCGAGACGGTGATCAGGATCGCGCGCAGCTGACGCGCATCCGGCACACCCTCTGCGTCGGCCGCCATATCCGGCGAGTGGGGAGGCTGATGGGTACTCATGGTTCCTTCCAAAAGGACATGCTGAATCAGCGCCGGGGCAGGGCCGGGCGCCACATCGATCAGATGGGGGATTTGCTCACCGCGCGGACCGCCGCATGGCGGTCGCGCAGTTGTTCGGCAGCGGACGTACGGGTCAGCCGGTGGCCCTCTGCGCGGCGGCGAAGGCAGCGTCGGTGTCCGCAGTGGCCAGCATCGCGTTGATGTGGGAGCCGGCCAGGGCTCCGGCCGCCGCGGAGGCGCCGACCTGAGCGGCGAGGTCGGTGGCGTTGCCCGCCACCCACACACCCGGGATCTCGGTGGTGCCGGCCATGGCGGAAGCGAAGCGGCGGCCCATGTTGTCGGGCAGGTCCTCCATGGGCAGCTTCAGGCCCTCCAAGCCCTCGGTACGGGCCTGCATCTGCGTGGCCACAGCCAGAATCCGCCGCTCCACGAAGGTGTCGTCGGTCAGGCGGACGCCTGCGAGCGCACCGTCGTCGTCGTTGACGACTTCCCTCACGTCGGTCTCGATGATGCGGATGTTGCGTGCGGCGAAGCGGGCGCGGATGTCCGCGTCCAGTTCGGTGCCGCGGGTGAAGTAGATGAGGTCGTCCGTCAGCTGGCGGAACAGCCAGGCGTGGTGAACGGACAGAGGGCCGGTGGCGACGATGCCGATGGGCTCGTCGCGCACCTCCCAGCCGTGGCAGTAGGGGCAGTGCACCACGCTCTGGCCCCAGTGCTCGCGCAGGCCGGGTACCTCGGGCAGCACGTCGCGCAGGCCGGTGGCCACCAGCACCCGGCGCGCTGTCAGCGTGCGGCCGTCGGCCAGAGTGAGGGTGAACCGCAGGTCGCCGTCGGCCGAGGGGGCGGAAGGTTCGGCCGTGGCCACTTCCCCGAAGACGATCCGGCCGCCGTACTGGCGTACCTGGTCACGACCGCGCCTGAGGATCTCGGGCGGCGGGGTACCGTCGAGGACGATGAAGCCGTGCATGGCTGCCGCGGGGGCGTTGCGCGGGGTACCGCTGTCGATCACGACGACCGAACGGCGCGAGCGGGCCAGCATCAGCGCGCCGTTCAGGCCCGCGGCACCGCCGCCGATCACCACCACATCCACGGTTTCGGTGGGCAGTGCGTCGCTCTCGTATCGGGAAGTCTGCGCAGACATGTCGCGCCCTTTCGTCGTACCTGGCCCCTCGGTGCCGGACCAGCTGTGTTCGACGTTAAGCCCACATTGCATGAAGGGCATACCATGTTGCCTATGACGCAAGAAGATGGGCAGCTCGACAGCCTCGTACGCAAACGGATCCGCGCACTGCGCGTCGCACAGGGATGGTCTCTGGAGGAACTGGCCACTCGGGCCAACCTCAGCCAGTCCTCGCTGAGCCGCATCGAGAACGGTCAGCGCCGCCTCGCCCTGGACCAGCTCGTCACCCTCGCCCGCGCCCTGGACACCACCTTGGACCAGCTCGTGGAGAACGCCGCCGACGACGTCGTCATCAGCCCGATGATCGACGGCGCCCACGGCATGATGCGCTGGCCCGTAAAGGGCGACCCCGGCATGACCGTGATGCGCCAGAGGATGACCGACCCACCGCCCGACAACCCGGCCCGCATGCGCGCCCACCCCGGCCGCGAATGGCTCGTCGTACTGTCCGGCACCGCGAGCCTCATGCTCGGCCATCGGCGCTTTCGCATCGAGACCAACCAGGCCGCCGAGTTCCCCACCATGATGCCGCACGCCATCGGCGCCGAGGGCGGACCGTGCGAGATCATGGGCATCTTCGACCGCGACGCCCGCCGCGGCCACCAGAAAGACGCCGACACCGACGACTCCGAAGCCGACCGCACAGGCACTCAGGGCCCCTGCGCATAGCGGGCCGCGGCCGGAGGGAGGTCCCGGCAAAGCGACGCGATCTTGCGTGCCGAGCAGCGCACCGAACCACATCCTTGCTTTATACGCAACGATGTGTGCGGCAGGCGCATGGTCGGCTTACGGTGGAGTCATGACCCACACTCATCAGCACACCCCCCACCACGGTCACGGCGGTCACCACCCCGGCCCCGGCCACGGCCACGGCCACGGCGGACACCATGCACACAGCGACGGCGGTCAGGCGGAGATCCTCGACCTGGATGCCGAGGTACTCGCCGAACACATTGCGTCAATCACAGCCTGGCTGCCGCTGAAGGACGAGCCCCGCCACATCGTGGACCTGGGCTGCGGCACCGGCGCGGGCACCTTCGCCCTCCTCGAACGCTTCCCCGATGCGCACATCACCGCCGTCGACACCTCCGCCGAGCACCTGAAGCTCCTGCGCGAGAAGGCATGCGCCCGCGGCATCCAGGAGCGCGTACGGACCGTGCAGGCCGACCTCGACCACCGCGAGTGGCCCGACCTCGGTCAGCCGGACCTGGCGTGGGCCTCGGCCTCGATGCACCACATGGCGAACCCCGAACGCGCCCTGCGTAACGTCCGCGAACTGATCGCCTCCGGCGGCCTGTTCGCCGTCGTCGAGCTCGCGGGCGTCCCCCGCTTCCTGCCTGCCCACGCCCCGGAAAACCGGCCCGGCCTCGAAGAGCGCGCTCATGCTGCGACCAACAGCTTCCACGCCGAGCGCGTTCCGCACCGCGGCGCCGACTGGGGCCCGATGCTGACCGCCGCCGGCTTCACCGTCGAGGACGATCGCACCCTCACTGTCAGCGTCGCAGGGGCGCGCAACGAAGCCGTCGGCCGCTACGCCTACGGCATTTTGCAGCGAATCCGCAGCGTCGCCGCCCCCGCTCTCAGCCCCGAGGACCTCACCGCACTCGACGAGCTCTTGGACACCAGCAGCCCGAACAGCCTGCTGCTCCGCGAGGACCTCGTCGTACGCACCGAGCGCACGGTGTGGGCCGCCCGCCGCGCCTGACTCCCAGCGGCCTCGCGGCAGGATCCGTGCCACCCAGACCAAGGTGGACGAGGGGAACGGGGTCGGCCTGGTCCAGCTCTTACCCGCCGAATCCTGAACGGACAGTGCTTCGGGCCGGGTGCGGTCAGTCGCGGCACGCGAGGTTGTGCAGATGGGCGATGCCGAGCATCGCGTGGTGCACGCCATCGCCTTTGAGGCGGCAGTCGCGCAGGATCTTCCAGGTCTTCATCCGGGCGAAGGCATGCTCGACCCGAGCACGGACCTTGCGGTGAGAGACGTTGTGCTCTACCTTCCAGGCGGGCAGATCGCTCTGTCCAGGGGTGCGGCGGTGTGGGATGACGAGCCCGGTACCTCGGTAACCTCCGTCGGCGATCACTGCGGTGTTCCCGACGGCGGCCTTCGCCCCGGATAGCTCCCATGCCTTGCAGTCGTTGCGGTTGCCCAGCAACGGTCGGCCGACCGCGACCACCAGTTGGGTGTCCGCGTCGATGACAACCTGGTGATTCGTCGAGCACCGGTAGTTCTTGGACCGCTCCGCCACCGCGTGGTCGCGGGTGGGAACCAGAGTGCCGTCCACGATGAGCACGGCGTCCTTGTGAAACCGCTTACGGGGCCGGAACGCGAGAAGAGGCCCGACATGCCTGACAATGCGGCCGGCTGCGGACTTCGAGACGCCGAAGAGCAGAGCGAGCTGCCGCAGGGTCAGGTTGGTACGCCAGTACGCAGCGACCAGAAGCACTCGGTCCTCCAGCGGAATCCCCCACGGCCGGCCCCGTCGAGCGACGTCGGCGTCTTTCCGCCACAGGGCACGCACCACCCGGTTGAACTGGCGCGGAGCCACACCAGCGAACGGGGCTATCCAGGAGGGCTCAGACGCTGTGATCACGCGTGACACGGTCGAGATCATAGCTGGGCAAGATCACTTACGGGACAGCCCTTAGCCTCGTGGGTGACCGGCCCCGGCGCCCGCCATGAGAGGTCGAGCATGGTCGCGTTCGACGCACCGCTCGACACCGGACGTTGATGATCAGGTCAGCGCGCCACCCGGTGGCGGAGGTAGACGATGCCCGAGTTGAAGGTGCGGGTCTCGACGAGATCGAGATCCACCCGACGCTCGTGCTGGGGGAAGAACGGAATGCCACCGCCGACCAGCACCGGGTAGACCATGGCCCGGTACTCGTCGATCAGACCCGATGCGGCCGCCTCGGCGGCGAGGGTCGCGCCACCGATCGCGATGTCCCCCTCCCCCGGCTCGGCTCGCAACCGCTCGATCTCCTCCGCCAGACCGCCGGAAGCCAGGCGGGCATTGCCCTGCACCGCCGACAGCGTGGTGGAGAACACCACCTTCGGGAGCGGATTCCAGAGTGCGGCCCACTCGAGCATCGAGTCGTCGAGCGACGGATCCTGATCGGCGGTCTCCCAGTACAGCATCGTCTCGTACAGCCGTCGTCCCAACAGGTGGACGCCGACCTCGCGGATCTCGTCGATCCAGAAACGAAAGACGTCCTCGTCCGGCACCGTCCAGTCGAAGTCGCCGTCCGGCCCGACGATGAAGCCGTCAAGTGAGACGCCCATCGAATAGGTCACGCTGCGCATCAGAAGTCCTCCTCGGTGACGGGTCGACACTACGCCCGCGGAACATCGCGAAACCCGTCGCGGCTCGCGGCATTTCCTGTGTCGAGCCACCTCGCTGGCGGGCGGTGCGTCCACGGTGTCCTCCCCGGCCTCGGGCGTCGTCGCGTCACCGGGACGGCCTCGACCTCGTCGAGACCGCCTCGGGACGTCACCGTCGAGGAAATCACCGCACGCACGGCCGCTCCCCCGCGCCTGCCCGCGACACCGCGGAGGCGGTTGCCCGTCGGCCCGGCGCTGTCGGTGGCGCCCCTCACCGGACGGCGAGCTCAGGACGGCGTGACGGCCAGCACGCGGTTGAGGGCGCCGCCCGGGCGGGTGGTCAGGTCGTCCCAGGTGCCCTCCTCCACGACGCGGCCGGATTCCAGGACGGCGATACGGTCCGCGCGGCGGATGGTGGCGGGACGGTGGGCGATGACGACGGTCGTCCGATCACCTCCGGCGAGCGCGGCGGCGAGCCGGGCGTCGCCGGCGTTGTCCAGGTGGGCCGTGGTCTCGTCCAGCACGAGGACCCTCGGCCGGGCCAGCAGGGCGCGGGCGAGAGCGACACGGGCCCGCTGGCCGCCGGAGAGCGTGGAGCCGCGCTCCCCGACGAGTGAGTCCAGGGCGGCGATCCCGTCCACGCCGCACACCCGGGCGGTTTCGGCGAGGACCTCGTCGTCCGCGTCCGGTGCGGCAAGGCGCAGGTTCTCCGCGAGGGTGCCGTGGAAGAGGGGCGTCTCCTGCCCCACGACGGCGACGGCACGGCGCAGTTCGGCGTCCGCCACGTCGCGGAGGTCGACGGGGTCGCCGTCACGGGGCACCAGCTGGACGGCTCCTGCGGACGGGTCCCAGAAGCGGGCCAGCAGGTGGGCGCAGGTCGACTTGCCGGCCCCCGAGACACCGACCAGGGCAAGCGTCTGCCCGGCGGGAACCGTCAGGTCGACTCCGTCGAGTACGGGTCCGCCCCCGTAGTCGAAGCACACCCCGTGCAGTCGGACACCCAGCGGGCCCGGGGGAAGCCGACGGACGGCGGCGGGTGGCGGGGCCGACGCGGGGGCCTTCACGGCCGCGTCGACGCGGGCGGCCGCGGCGCGCAGCCCCACGGCCTGGCTCAGCGACCGGGCCGACTCGGCGACCGGCCCCAGCACCGACAGGGCCAGCACCATGGCGGCCGGGGCCCATGCGCCGTGCGGCCGACCCGAGTTCACGGACTGCGCGGCCGCGAGCACCACGCCGAGGACCGCGAGCACGATGAGCAGATCACGGACGGCTGCGGCCATGGCCTCCCAGGAGGCCTCGGCCCGCTGTGCCGCACCTACCCGCCGGCCCTGCTCGGCGAGGCGGCGGCGCCGCTCGGCGAGCCCTCCGAAGACGAGCAGTTCACGCAGTCCGTCGACGGTCTCCACGGTGTCGGCCGAGAGCTTCGCGATCTCGGTCCTGGTGCGGGCCCCGCGCGTGGCGCGTCCACGCGCGTCGGTGAAGGGGGCCACGGTCAGGAGCGCGGCGCAGGGCAGCACCGCCGCCAGCAGCCACGGTTCCACCGCCGCCAGCGTGACGGCCCCGCCGGTGAACACCACGCCGGATGCCAGGAGTTGGGCCGTGGTGTGCGCGTAGAAGAACTCCAGCGCCTCGACGTCGGCCAGCGCGGTGGTGGCCAGGTCCCCGCTGCGGCGTCCGGCCACCCGGGCGGGGGCGCTGCGGGCGAGCCCGTCGAAGACCCGCACGCGCAGTTCGGCCAGCACCCGGTAGGCCAGGTCGTGCGAGAGATCCATCTCGCGCCAGGTCATCAGGGCGCGTACGAGGACGGGCGCGATCAGCGCCGTGACCGTACCGGGTGAGGGGGCCTGCTCTTCGATGACGGCGGTTCCGACGCTGTGTGCGGCCAGTGTCAGCAGCGCGACCAGTGAGCCCTGTTCGGCGAGTGCGGCGACGCAGGTGCGGGCCGCCATGACACGGTGCCCGGTGAGGGCGGGCAGCAGAGCGCGCAGTGAGCCCCGCGGGGGCACGGACGCGTCGGTGGTGCCGCCCGGTGTCACCACGGTGGTGGTGCCGATGGTGCTGCTCATGCGGCGAGCCCCTCTTCCTCGGTGTGACCGGCCTTGACGAGCTCCGCGTAGACGCCTCCGGCAGCCACGAGGGCGGCGTGCTCCCCGACTGCGTCCACGCGACCGCCGTCGAGGACGACGATGCGGTCGGCGTGCCGGACGGCGGCGATCCGGTGGGCGACCAGCAGGACGGTCCGGTCTCCGGCGGCGTCGAGCAGTTCCCGGACGATGTGGGCCTCCCGGCGTTCGTCGACCGCGCTCGTGGCCTCGTCGAGGACGAGTACCCGGGCGTCGGCGAGCAGGGCCCGGGCGAGGGCGAGGCGCTGGCGTTGTCCGCCGGACAGGGTGGCGCCCCGCTCGCCGAGCAGGGTGGCGTAGCCGTCGGGGAGGGCGGTGATCTCGTCGTGGACGCCGGCCGCCCGTGCCGCGTGGGCCAGTTCCTCGTCCGTGGCGTCCGGCCGTGCCAGGCGCAGGTTGTCGGCGATGGAGGCGTGGAAGAGGTAGGTCTCCTGCGAGACGACGGCTATGCCCTGCCGCAGCGAGTCGAGTCCGTACCCGGCCACGTCTCGGCCGTCGACGGTGATCCGGCCCCGCTGCGGGTCGCGGTGGCGCAGAAGCAGGGTGAGCAGCGTGGATTTGCCGGCGCCGGAAGGCCCGACGACGGCGGTGGTGCGCCCCGCCTCGGCGGTGAAGGTGACGTCGCGGAGGACCGGCCCGTCGGCTCCGTCGTATGCGAACTCCACGTGTTCGAAGCGTATGCACGGCGGATCCGGCCAGTGCGCTCGCTCCGGCGCCGGGTCGCGGACCTGGGGATCGGATACCTCGGGGTCGGCGGTGCGCAGTGCGGCGAGTCCGTCCGCCGCCGACGCCCCCAGGTATCCGGCGTGCCATTCGCGGGACAGGTCGCGTACGGGCCTGAAGCACTCGGAGGCCAGGAGCAGCACCAGGTAGGTGCCGGTGGGCGTGGCGGAACCGGTGACGGCCGACCAGCAGGCGAGCAGTGCGGCGGCCACGGTGCCGCCCTGGATGGCCAGGTCCGTGAGACCGGTGTCGACCAGTGACACGCGGAGCTTGGCGACGGTCGCCCGGTGCAGCGCCGCGGAGCGTACCTCCAGTCGCTCGCGGGTGCGTCCGACGGCGCCCGCGGCCCGCAGTGCGGGCATGCCCTGCAGTGCTTCGAGGTAGTCGGCGCCCAGGCCTTCGTAGGTGTCCCAGTGTTCCTTGCCGCGCTCGGCCAGGAGCCGGTCCCAGGCGCGTGGACCGAGCAGGCCGAGCAGCAGGGCGGGGACGAGACCGAGCAGGGCGACCGGTTCGACGGCGGCCAGGACGGCGAGGAGCAGCGGCGGCACGGCGACGGTGACGAGGAGCTGCGGCAGGTACCGGGAGACGTAGGCGTCGACGCCCTCGACCCCGTCGACGAGGGTGGCGCGTACGGCTCCGGCACGCGCGGCGGTCAGGTACGCCGGTCCGAGCCGTCCGAGGTGGGCGAGGAGTTCGTCCCGCAGCCGCACCCTGACCCGCGCCCCGGCACGGGTGGCGGTGCGCCGTTGCCAGTGACCGAGCCCCGCACGGGCGGCTACGACGCCGAGTACGCCCCCGAGGAGCGGCGGGAGCCGGTCCGTGTCGCCCCGGGCCACGCCGGCGAGGGCGATCGCGAGCAGCACGGCCTGCGCGAGGTGGGCGAGGGTGACGGCTCCCTGCAGGAGGGTCGCCGCGAGCAGGGGGCGCTGTGCGTGCCGTGCGGCACGCCGCAGCTCTGGGTGGACGATCACGGGGTTCCCCCTCCTGAGTGGGTGGTGCCGAGGGCCACGCCGTGGACGATCCGGGCCCTGCCGGGTGCGGCGCCTGGTGCGGCACCGAGGCCGGCTGCGCCGTGCGGTGACGGTGAGTTCGACGGACGTGGGCCGAGGTGACGTCTCCGGGAGCGGCCGCGAGGGGCTCCAGCCAGACCGCCGGCCCTCGCGGTGACAGCGCAGCCAGGCGGTACCGCTCCCGGGCAGCAGGTCGACAGCGCCCCAGAGCGCAATCTAGTGAACATCATTTTCATATTCCACGCCCGGGAGAGGGTGATCCGGGTAACACACCGGCCAGCCGCCCTCGGGGTCCCGGCCGACCCTGCCCGCGACGTTGAGCACATCGGCGAGCAGCCCGGGGGTGACCACCTCCTTCGGCGTCCCGTCCGCCACCACGCGGCCGTCCCGCAGGGCGACGATCCGCTCGGCGAACCGCGCCGCGTGGGCCAGGTCGTGCAGCACCATCACGACGGTGAGGCCGCGCTCCTCGCGCAGGCGCACCACGGTCTGCAGCACGTCGAGTTGGTGATGCAGGTCCAGGTAGGTGGTCGGCTCGTCGAGCAGCAGGACGCGAGTGTCCTGGGCGAGCGCCATCGCGAGCCGGACCCGCTGCCGTTCACCGCCCGACAGCGCGTCCACGTCCCGGTCGGCCCACTCCTCAACCCCGACGTCGCGCAACGCCCGCCGTACGACGGGGTCGTCGCCCTCGCGCAGCATGCCGAGCGGGCCGCGCGCCGCGTACCGCCCCTGCCGGACGAGGTGCCGGACCGTCATGCCGGGGACGGCCGGGGCCGACTGGTGCAGCAGCGCGACCCGTCGCGCCGTGGCGCGCCGGGAGAGGCCGGCGACGTCGTCGCCGCCGAGCAGGACCCGCCCCTGACCCGGCCGCAGCAGGCCGGCGGCCAGCCTCAGCAAGGTCGACTTGCCGCAGCCGTTGAGGCCGATGAGGGCGGTCAGCTCGCCGGGTTCGACGGTCACGTCGACACCGCGCAGCACGGGACGGCCGGGGTAGCCGAAGTGGACTCCCTCGGCACGGATACCCACGGATTCGGTCATGTTCTGTCCTTCGTCGACATCAGAACGTTCGGCTCGGTGCCCGGCGTACGACGACCAGCAGCAGCACCGCTCCGATACACGTGGTGAGCGCCCCGACCGGCAGCGTGAGCCCTTCGGTGTCCAGCACGACGGCCAGCAGCCGCGACATCAGCTGGGCCGCCGCGTCCGCCCCGCTCACCACGGCGGCCCCCACGAGGGCGGCACCGGGCAGCGTCACCCGCAGGTCCGCACCGAACACCGCCAGGGCCAGGTGCGGAACGAGCAGCCCGACGAAGCCCAGCGCGCCCACCGCGGCCACCGCGCTCGCCGTCAGTGCCACGGCGCACACCAGGGCAAGGGTCCGGGCACGCACGGCGGACAGCCCGGCCGCACCGGCGATCTCGTCGCCGCAGCGCAGCAGGGTCAGCGGCCCGGCCAGCAGCCAGGCCAGTACGCCCCAGGCCAGCGCCCACGGCCACAGCAGGTGCCAGTGCTGCCACACCCGCCCCTCCGTCGTGCCGACGAGCCACTGCACGACACTGCCGAGCTGTCCCGGTGCGACCAGCAGCACCATGGCGGTGAGCCCGCCGAGCACCGCCGACACCAGCACCCCGTGCACGGCGGTCTGCGCGGGATCGCCCCCGCCACGGCCCGCGAGCAGCCACGTCAGCGCGGCTCCGGCGAACCCGCCCAGACACGCGGCGACGACGACGGCGAGGGGCGATTCCCAGCCCGCCAGTCCGAGGCCGGTCGCGGTGACGGCACCCAGTACCGCGCCCGGGGTCACACCGGTGACCTCGGGTCCGGCGAGCGGGTTGCGCAGGGCGGACTGGAGGATCAGGCCCGCCACGCCGAGGCAGGCCCCCGCGCCGAGGGACACCAGCAGGCGGGGCAGGCGGAGTTGCAGCAGAATGTGCCGCTCCGTCGTGTCGCCGCCCCCACCGAGGACCTCGCGGACCACGGCCGGGGACATGCCGCGGCCGGCCAGCAGTCCACCGCAGACACACACGACGAGGAGCAGGAGGAGCACTCCGAAACGCCGGCTCACCACGCTCCCTCCTGCGAAACGCCGGTTCACCCTGCTCCCTCCTCCGGACCCCCGGCTCACCGGGCGCCCTCCTGCGACGCGGCCGGCGCGACCCGCCGGTCCGGGCGGGCGGCCTCGGAGCCCGCCGCCGGGCCGGAGGCCTTCGGTCTCCGCCTTCCCGACCGGAGCAGAGCGACCCCGACGGGCACGCCGAACAGGGACGTCCAGGCGCCGACAGGGGTCTCCACCGGTGCCAGTGCCAGCCGGGCCGGTACGTCGGCGACGGCCACCACCACGGCACCCCACGCGGCCGACCAGGGCAGCCAGCGCACGGCGTCCGCCGTCGGATCGAGCCGTCGGGCCAGATGCGGGGCGAGGAGACCGACCCATGCCACCGGACCGCACACGGCCGTCACGGGCGCGATCAGCAGGACCGCGATCGCCAGCGCGGCGAACCGGGCCCGGTGCACGCGGACACCCAGCGCCTCGGCGTCCTCGTCCCCCAGCCGCAGTACCGAGAGCACCGGCGCGCACAGCACGAGTGCGGGCACCGCGACGAGCAGCCACGGCCACAGCCCGGCGACGTCGTCCCAGGTACGGGCGGAGAGCGAGCCGAGCAGGTAGCGGTAGATCAGCTGGAGGTCCATCTGATCGGCCATGATCATGAGCACGAGCAGCGCGGCCTGCAGGGCGGCGGCGACCGCGGCCCCGGTGAGCAGTACCGCGGACGGGCTGCGCCCCAGTCCGGCGGCCAGCAGTGTGAGCGCGCCGCCGAGCGCGGCCCCGCCGACGGCCAGGAGGGGCTGCGCGACGGCGGGGACGGACACCGCCAGCACCAGGGGAGCCGCGACCCCGAGCGCGGCCCCGGAGGACACGCCCAGCATCTCGGGGACGGCGAGCGGGTTGCGCAGCGCCTCCTGCAGCACGAGGCCCGCCGCGCCCAGGCAGGCACCGGCGAGCAGCGCCAGCACCAGCCGGGGGACGCGCAGTTCGGTGACGACGATCCCGGCGAGCGTGCCGTCCGCGTCCCGCAATGCTCCGGGAAGGCGGTGCAGTGGCACGTAGGGCGTGCCCAGGCTCAGCATGCACACGGACGCCGCGACCAGCAGCGCGCTCACCACGAGAAGCTGCCACCGCCTGCTCGCCCTGCCCGCGCGCGGGTCGCGCGGGGACCGTACGGACCGCCGCCCGCCCGACGTCACGTCCTCGGCCGCGGCCGCGGCCCGGGCGGTCGGCTCTCTCATCGCAGCGCGGCCGTGGCCTCGTCGAGGACGATGCCGAGCGAGCGGGTGCCCCGTCCCTTGGCCCACACCTCGGAGTTCACCTCGTGGACGTCCCCGTTGCGCACGGCCGGGATTTTGCCCCACAGGGGGTTCTTCGCGAGCTTCTCCGACAGCTTGCCGTCCGGCTCGCCGAAGCTGATCGTCTCGACGAACAGCACGTCGACGTCGCGCGCGAGGATCTCTTCGAGGCTGTAACTTCCCTCCACACCACGAGAGGTCCAGGGATAGTCGGCCAGCTTGGGAAACAGACCGGCGGTCACGTCCGTGCCCGGGGTGGCGACGCCGAAGTTCTCGTCACTGCCGAAGATGACGAGCGCGGTCTTGTCGCTCTTGGCCCGCTCGGCGCCGGCAAGCTTGGCACGGAAGGCCCTCTCGGCCTTCTCGCCCTCGGCGGTGCGGCCGGTGAGCGCGGCGACGTCGCGCAGATAGCCGACACTGTCCTGCCACTTCTCGGGCTGCATGGCCCAGAACGTGGTGGCGCCCTTCAGGGCGGGGGCCAGCTTGCCGTGGGTGTCCTCGAGGCCGATCACGAGATCGGGCTTGTGGGAGAGGATCGCCTCCACCTCGGGGGCGATGAACCCTCCGGGAATAACGTCGATCTCGGCCGCCCGCTCCTTCCCCAGGAAGTCGGGGTGGGCCAGGAGAGCGTTGTTCGTGGCCGTGGGGACGATGCCCAGCTCGGTCAGGATGTCGTCGCAGAGCCCGAACAGGCAGACGATCCTCTCGGGTTCCCGCTCCAGGGAGATCTTGACGCCGTTCGCGTCGGTCAACTGCCGTGTCGCCTTGATGGGTTCCACCGTGACGTCGGTCCTGGCGTCGGCCTTCGCGGCCTTGCCACCACCCGTGGGTTCGGCGGATGTGCCGCATCCGACCAGGACGGAACCCACTAGCGCCGCGGTGATCCAGCGTCGGACGAATCTCGACGGTGAGGCCGGCATCGGTGCCCTCGCTTCTTCTCATGGTCCTGAACACGAGGCAAGGTACACGATGATAATCGTTTTCATCAGAGGCTGGTCGGGAGACCATCGGGGAAGACGGGTCCGCGATGAGCTCCGGCCAACTGCTGTTCGTCTCCGACCCCATGGGCGGATCCGTCCGCGTGCCGACCGTTCCGGACGGTGTGGAGGCGCACCGTCCCACCGGCCGCCATCCGTCCCAGCACGCGGGTTTTCCGGCGCTGCCGGGTGGGCGGTGCGGTGACCGGTCGCTCGGGTCGCCCGGCCGTCGGCCTGCCCGACGACGGTCACGGTCCGGCCGGCCTGGCGACTCGACGCGATGGTCGCGTTCGAACCTTGGTCGGTGGCCGCGAGCTCGAGCCGCATGGCGCGGAGGGCGAGGGTGAGGGTGAGGGTGGGGAAGCCGACGGTGGTGAGGATGCCGGCGGCCACGCGCCACGTACGGCCAACAGCCACACGCCACGCACGGCCTACGGCGACGCACCGCGTACAGCCAACAGCCACGCACGGCCTACGGCGACGCACCGCGTACGGTCAACGGCGTCCGGCGCGGACCGGGCGGCCGAGGCGGACCGCGACGCCCGGTGAGTACAGGACGCTGGCCGGGGCGTGGGCGGGGGCCGGGATCCCGGCGCTCGCGATCAGGTCCTCGTCGCAGGCGAGGAGCTCGGCGCGGTACAGGGGCCAGCGGGGATGCTGGTTGGGCAGATACGCCGCACCGCCGAAGAACGCGTTGTGCATGCCCCAGCGGGCGGTGAGGAAGTGTTCCAGCCCGGTGGGCTCGTCGATGCGTTCGCCGGGCCGTACGGTGATGCGGCTGTAGGCGCCGCGCGGGCCGGGCCAGCGGCGGGAACTGGTGTAGGTCACGGTGTCGCCGACGGTGCGGACGGACATGCGGGACCACAGGTAGGGCAGCCGGAAGCCGACGCGGCCCATCACCACGGGCAGGAGCCGTGAGGCGTCCATCGACCGGAAGACCACACCGCGCCGCCCGTGCGCGTCCACCGAGTACAGCCGCACGTTGGTCTCCGGGAACGAGCCGAAGTACGGCACCCCGGGCAGCCCCAGCCAGCCGACCCGGTGCATCCGGAAGGCGACGAGACCGACGTACGTGAGCCCGTCGTGCGTGTCGGGAACGGTGCCGCGCGGCATGAGCCCCGCCACGGTGGCGGGCTCGACGGCCCAGTGGACGAACGCGAGGTCGAGCCAATCCTGGGTGAGGAGCGGCGCCCGTATCGTCGCGGGGGCGTCGGGCGTGACGGCGCTGGGCTTCTGCACGGCGCAAGAATGGCAGACGGCGGGCGGGCACCGGGCCGGGGCGCTCCGTGGGGCCGCCGCTCGGGGCAGGCCTGGCCGGGACGAGCGGGGGTAGAGCGGCGGACTGGCGAGATCCAGGCCGTGTTCGACGGGACGGGTCTGCCGATCAGCCTAGGGTGTCCCGTCGCGCCGTGCCCCACTCCCACATGCTGCGCACCACTGGTTCCAGCGCCCGGCCCCGGCTGGTCAGAATGTAGCGGACGCGGGGAGGCCAGCCCGGGGTGCGGTGACGCTCGATGACGCCCGCACCGGTCAACTGGGCCAGCCGGTCCGAGAGGACCTTGTCCGAGAGAGCGGGCAGGGCGGCGGACAGTTCGGAGTATGTGGCCTGACCGCGGCGCAGGAACTCGCGGACCACCAGCGGCGTCCACCGACCACCCAACGCGGCGAGGGTGATGTCAACAGGGCATCGCGGTTCGTGGCCAGGCGGAACCAGGGCGCTGTCAGGACAGTCCGCCAGCGGGCCGTCCTGATCACCTGCCGGTGCGTGTCCAACGGTTTGGTGAGTCACGAAGCCCCCTCCTAATGTCCGTCGAAAACCCCGCCAGCTTGCCTCCAGGGGGGCCTTGTGCGCATCCACCACCTCAACTGCGGTTCTCTCCGCAAGATTCCACCACTCGGCGAAGAGCTTCCGGCCGGCGCCGTGAACCGCGAACGGGCCGTTGCCTGCCATTGCCTGCTCATCGAGACGGACTCGGACGGGCTGATCCTGGTCGACACCGGCCTCGGCACCGCCGACCTGCAGCACCCTGACCGGTCGCTGGGTGCGGACTGGGTCGCCTACGCCCAGCCCGAGCTGAATCCCGAGGAGAGCGCCCTGCGCCAAGTCGTCCGCCTCGGGTACGCGTCCCAGGACGTGCGGCACATCGTGCTCACCCACCTGCATCGCGACCATACGGGAGGACTGCCGGACTTCCCGCACGCGCAGGTGCATGTCCACCCCGACGAATACCGGGCCGTCACCGACCCCACGGCAGCGCACCACCGGCACACCCTCGACCGCTTCGTGCCGGCGCACCGGGCGCACAATCCGCTGCTCACCCCCGCGACCATGGCCGACCGCACAACGTGGTTCGGCTTCCCCGACGTGATGCGACCGCAGGGGCTGGTATGCGAGTTGCTGCTGGTGCCACTGCCTGGCCACTCGGCGGGACACTCGGGTGTCGCCGTGCGCGACGGCCACGGACGGTGGCTGCTGCACGCGGGCGACGCGTACATGTATCACGGCGAGCTCGAGCACACGCCGCCCCTCTCTCATCCCGTCCTCGACCCGGTCCAGCAGGGAGCACAGACCGACGCCACAGCTCGCGATGCGACCCGCGACCGACTGCGCTCCCTCCGACGCGACCACGCGGACGAGATCACGGTCTTCAGCGCACACGACCCATGGGAGCTGGCCTACTTCACCGCCTCCGGAAGTTAGCCGCCGTCGCGTCATCGCGTTCGTCTTCGAGTCGACCGTGCTGACGGACGGTCTACTCCCTGCTGATGCCGGTCCGCCTGGACGACTGACGGCACGGCGCCCGTACCCCGGCCGTTCCCCGGCCGTCCCCAGCACCCGCCGCGTTGTCAGTGGGCTGGCCTAGAGTTTTCAGCACTTGATCACTGCGGTGCGGGGAGGCACTCATGGGGTGGGTGGCGGCCGGGGACTACGAGGTGGCCCTGGACGACGGGAAGGTGGTGTGCCGCAACGCCGCCGGACGACGGCTCAAGTCGGTGCCGGCCAAACTGGCGGACGATCCCGCCGTGGTGGGGCTGCGCCAGCTCACCGAGTGGCTGGAGCGGCACGAACGCCAGTGCCTGACCGACGTGGAGCGGTGGATGGTGCGGTCACTGCCCGTCCCCCTCGCCGTGCTCACCCGGGTGTGGCCCGACCCGGCCTGGCGGTCCGCCCTGCGCGACCTCGTCGTCACCGGCGCCGACGGCGAGGTCGCGGGGTTCCTGCGGGACGCCGACCCCGACCGCGGCCTCGGTCTCGTCGACCTCGACGGGGACACCGTGCGCATCTCCCCCGGCCTCGTACGTCTCCCGCACCCCGTGCTGCTCGAAGACCTGGGGGAACTACGGGAGTTCGCCGTCGAACTCGGCGTCGAGCAGCGCGCCCAGCAGCTCTTCCGCGAGGTCTGGCACCGCCCCGCCGCGCTCGACGCGGAGAGCACCTCGGTCGAGGAGTACGCGGGCGGTGCCTTCAAGGAACTGCGTTTCCTGCACGGGCGGGTCACCCAGCTCGGTTACCGCGTGCGCGGCGGATACGCCGTCTGCTCCGTACGGGAGGGGGGCCGGGGCGTCGAGGCCCGCGTCTGGGTCGGCGACTACGACGGCTACGAGGAGACGGAGACCGGTCCCCTGATGTGGACCGACAGCGCCGGCCGCGTGCTGAAGCTCGGCGGGATCGGGCCGGTGGCCTGGTCGGAGGGCATGCGCATGGCTGCCGCGCTGTACGCCGGACGTGACATCGAGGACGAGGAGCGGGCGGCGTGAGCACCGTGAACGGGACCACCACCATGACAGCCGACGGGACCGCCGCCACACCGGGCGGAGCCACCATCGCGCAGGACGGAGCCACCATCCCGCCGGGCGGAGCCGCCGCGCACGACGACGCCACGCCCGCAACTCGTCGGACCACCGCCTACGACGACGCCACCGCAGCCGCCCTCCTCGAGGCCGGCGCCCTCCTGCCGCCGGGCAGCACCGACCGGGAGGACGCCGACACCCTCACCGTCCGTACCTACACCCATGCCGCTCTGGGCGACCGCAGTGTCGTCCGGCTGGTGCCGGGCACCCTCGGCGAGGCCGAGGACCTCGCCCTGGACTTCCTCGGCCTCGTGCGCGACGCGGAGACTCCCGAGGTCGGGCAGGTCAGGCGGGAGACCCTCGGATTCCCCGCCTGGGCACTGGTCAACGACCCGGCGAACGGACATCACGCGCTGGCCCTGGTCAAGGACGTCGAGCGGATCGCGCGGCAGGCCAAGTCCCGCCCCGGCACCGCGAAGGAGGGCTTCGAGGCACTCGGTGAACGGCTCGGCCGGGCGGTGCCGCACTTCCTGCCCACCTTCTACGAGCAGGCCGCCCGCATCTTCCTCCAGTACGACAACACCACCTACGCCGCCGCCTTCTTCGGCAAGGCCCGCGACGCCGAGCGGGTGCACGCGCTCAAGGTCGACGAGGAGCGGCAGCGCGCCGTCTTCCTGGAGTTCGCCTTCGCCGGGGCACTGACGGTCAAGGCGCTCAAGCAGCACGTGAAGGACCTCTCCGGCCGGCTGGACGCCGCCGAGGCGTGGGACCAGTTCCGGCAGCTGGCGGTGGAGCGCTGCGCGGCCGGTGTGCCGCCGTACGCGTCGCTGCCGCAGGACGCCCGCGTCCTGATCAAGGCGGCCGGGCTGTCCCGCGTCCAGGCGGAGTGCGACCTGGTCGCCGATCTGGTCGCCTCGCCCGCCGCCGTCCGGGCACCCGCCTCCTTCTGGACCGCCTACCGGACCACCCTGCCCGTCCTCGCCGGCCGGCGACCGGCCGTACGCGCCCGGCTGCTGGAGATCATGCCTGCCGGGCTGGACCGCGACGTGGAGAGCGACGACTTCTGGCTGACGCTGCTGGCCGAGTGCGGCGCCGACCGGTTGCTGACCCGCGAGGCAGACGAAGCCGACGAAGCCGATGAAGGCGATGAAGGCGACGGTGCGGACCGTACGGGCGGGCCCGTCGTCGCGGCGGACGGTGTCGACGCGGCGGACTGGCTCAGCCGTTGGGCCGCCCACCGCAAGCACGGCGCGACGGTGTGCGACACCTCGCCGGCCACCCTCGACCTGGTGGCGCGGATGGCGTCCCGGCTGCGCGCCGACGGACGGCCCGTCGACCTGTTCACCGGCCGCCGGTACATGGGCGCCGACATCGGCCTGCTGGACCTCTGCGCGGCGGCGGACATCCCCCTCGCCCTGCCGGACCCCCGCACCGAGGTCCATCTCGGACTGGACCGCTGGGCGCGGGACACCCGGCCCGGGCGGCGTGATCTGGCCGCCGTCGCGGCTGATCCGCGGCTGCGTCCCCTGCTGCTGCGGGCCGTCGGTGCCGTGGCCGAGGACCGGCAGGCGGCTGACATACTCGAGCACCTCGCCGGCCATCGGGTACTGAGCGGCGTCCTGCACGAATGGCTGGACGGCGCGGTCGGGGAACTCACCGGCTCGGTGGGGCTGCCCGGGGCCCGCGAGGCACTGCACCGGCTGGGGCCCTTCCGGGCCGTGGCTCCCCGAGTCAACCCCGAAGCGGTCGCCCGCGCCGCCGCCTACGAAACGGCTCCGCTGCTCGGACGAACCCTGCGGGCCGGCATCCTCGACGAACTGGGCTGGCCCGCCCTGGACGACGCCCTGCGGCTGCTCGACGCCGAGACACGCAAGGACCGCGACAACACGCTGATCGTCAACGAGGCCTGGCCCTGCCTGATCCTGAGCCGCGGTCACAAGGCGGTCGTCGTCGGCCCGGACGGGGTCCTGCTCGAACACGACCTGCGGCTCCCGGCCGAGCTGGACCGCTGGCGGCGCCCGCAGTTCCGCTACACCGACGGGGAACTGCTCGTGGTGTGGTGGAAGGAGGGCAAGCAGTGCGGCTACTGGTCCACCCGGCCCTCCGAGGTGGTCACGCTCACCGGTGAGCAGATCACCCACTGGTGGCGCGGCGACAACGCCGGCGCGCCGTCCATTCCGCTGCCCGACGGCGGCCGGGCCACCGGCGGGCGCACCCTGCACGCCGGTGACACCGTATTGCCCGCGAGCCGTCCCGTCATCGGGGACGGCGGCCTGTACTGGCGGCAGGGCAGGCAGGGCCGGCAGCAGGTGTGGCTGGAGTACGACCCGGCGACCGGCACCCACGGGCGTGCGTCCCTGCCCGCCTTCCTGCGGACCGGCATCAGGGACGACGCGACGCTGCTGCAGGACCGGTGTGAGGTGCTCCCGCTGCAACCGGGGCTGGAGCAAAGCCCGTTCGGCACGGACGGCACCGTTCTCGGCCGCTGGGTGCGTGCCGAGGACGAGGCCGGTGAGACCCTGACGACCACCGGAACGCCCGACGGCCGCACCGTCACGCTGCGGGCCTCCGAGCACGGGGAACGGGTCGTTCCGCTCGGTGCGCTGCGGATGCCCGGGGGCGCCGCGCCCGTCGTGGCCCGGACGCGGCGCCGGATCGCCCTGTTCGCGCCGGACGACGGTACGGGCACAGGCGTGCTCGGCCGGGTGACACCGAACGAACGGGGCGGGGAGTTCGCCGCGGGCACCCCACTCGTGCCGCCGGTCGCCTTCTGGCACGCCCTGCGTCCCCGTGACGAGCGTGCGTCGGCCCTGCTGCGCGCGCTCACCGACGAGCGGGCGGCCGAGCTGGTGCGCGACGCGGCGCGGGCGCTGGCCGAGCGTCAGGCGCTGGTGAAGGCGGCCGAGGGCACCGGCGGGGCAGCCAGTGGTCCGGGAACGGGCGGTGGTCCGGGAACGGGCGGTGGTCCGACCGGCGGGCAGGGCGGAGCGAGCGGTGGGACCGGCGGTCCGGGCGGTGTGACCGCCGACGGCGGGACCGCTGTGCCGACCGCCGAGGAGGTCGTACGGCAGGCCGTGTCCCGGTCGCTTCCCGGCCTCACCGACGAGCGGCTCCTCACCGGCGTGGCGGCCCTGGTCCGCTCGACCCTCCAGATCACCGACTCGGTCACCAGGTTCGTCACGCCGCCCGTCGAGCAGCCGAAGGCGGACCGGAAGCGGGCCGAGGGCATGTTCGCGGACTACCGTCCCGAGCACGGTGACGACCACACGTTGCGCACGGCCACCGACGGTCTGGCCCGCATGTGGGGATCCTGGGCGGGCAACAGCCAGTGGACCGCGCTCCGGCAGATCCGCGCCGTGAACCACGTACTCTCCGGGAAGCCCGCTGACGGCAGGCAGTTGTCCGACAGCACCCGCCGCACCGCCCCCGGCGACGGATGGCGCAGCGACGAGCACGCCGTCCCCCGTATCGGCATGGTCTGGCCGGCCCTCCTGAAGGTGGTGCGGCCACTGGCCTACCGGGCCGCCGCACCGACCGTGGCGGAGGACGAGCGCGAGGCACTGCTCCTCCTGTTCGAAGCACTGGCCGAAGGGCCGCTGGCCGCTCCCGGGAGCGGCCTGCGGGAGATCGTGCTGAGCGAGCCGTACGAGAGGCACGACAAGCACGACAAGCAGGAGCGCGCGGGTCAGGTGCTGCGGCGGGACGGTCGTACCGTGGTCGTCCTCGGTTGCCAGAACGTCGACTACGGTCGCGGCCGCGTCAACTGGCTCGCTCTCGACCACGACCCGACGGGCACGTTCGGGGCCGTCGCCCACTTCACTCTGGAGAAGGAGACCCGCCACGCCTCGGCGTTCCCGGGCGACGGCCTCGCCACCGTCACCCGGCTGATCCGGGACAAGGGTGCCGCTCCCTGGCAGCCGGACGCACCCGCCGCGCTCGCCGCGGCGACGCACGCGGGCCTGGGCCCGCTCCAGGCCACGGTGCTCCTCGCCGGGCTGCCGGAGCAGCTCGGCGCCGACGCGCTCACCACGATCGGGCTCAAGCCGCGCCAGCTGAACTCGGGCAGGAGCATGCTGAACTCGCTCCTCGCCGTTGACCGGCAGGCACTCGTCGGCGCCCTGCTGCCCGACGACCCGGCGGAGTTGTGGACGGCCGGGCCCGACACGGGCGCCGCGGGCCGGATGTGGGCCGAGCGTCTCGGTTCCTTCGTCCGCGTGCCCGAGGACCTGGCGCCCGCTCTCGACGGCCTTCCGACCGCCTCCGCCGAGGACGTCCTCAATCCGGCCCGCACCGCCTGGCTCAGCCGCACCACGGTCCAACGGCCCGACAAGGACGGCCGGCTGGTCGCGGAGGACCCCGCCGCGGTGCCCGGACGCCACCACCTGACCAGTGCGGTCACCGCCCTCACCTCACTCGCCTACGCCCTGCCCTACGGGCACCCCCTGCGCGCGGCCCTGCCGGACGGCCTGGCCGCGCTGCGCCGCCGCGTCGCCGACCCGGGGCTGCTGCTCGAGCTGGACGTCTCGTGGACGGAGAAGGGCGGGAGCACGGCCACCGAGCTCCGCAAGCTGTACGGACTCCCCGACACCGGGGGCGCCGGCGCGGACGGCACCACGCGGGTCGGTGAGGCGCTCGTACTGCACCCCTGGCACAGCGACAGGGAGACCGTGCTGGTGCGCCCGGCCGGCCTCACCGGCCCGGACGACGCCGTGTTCGGGCTCCTCGAAGGGCTGGTGGGTGCCTCGCGCGGCTCCGGGCTCCGGTCCCTGCGGGCCGTTCTCGGCGACGAGCTGGCCCGGACCCTCGCCGCCGGGCTCGATCCCGAAGGGCCCACCGGAGCGGCCCAGGACCCCACGGTCGGCGTACCGGCGCTCGTCACCGAGGTCGCCGCGGCCCACGGGCTGGGCGAGGACGCGGCGGCGCTCTATCTGCAGCTGCTCGCCCTGCCCGACCCGACGGACCGCAACTGCGCCCGCTGGACCGGCTGGAAACCCGGCCGTCTGAAGAAGGCCCGGGCCGAACTCGCCGCGACGGAGCTGGTCGTGGAGGCCAAGCGGCCCCGGGCCGGCCGCTCCCTCTTCCTGCCCTGCGGCTGGCGCGACCTCAAGGCGCCCGCGTTGCCGGTGGAGACGTGGAAGGAGAGCCTCTATCCCGTCCACGCGGGACTCCGCGCCGTGCCGCTCCTCCCGGTGCCCGAGCTGTTCGCCGTCGCCTGGGCCCGGGTGCGCGCCGGCGAAGCACCCGGCTACGAGGAGCTCACCACCCGCGCCACGAGGAAGGGCCGCCGCCGATGACCGCGCAGGCGAGTCCACCCGCACGCCCTCCCATGACCCCTGCCCGAGCCCACCGGAAGATCCGTCGATGACCACCACCCTCTCCCCCGACACCGCCCGCCAGATCGTGCCGCCCGAGGACCGGTACGCCACCGAGCTGGCCTTCCTCGCCGCCTACGACGACGGGCCCCGCCCGCCGGCCTGGCGGCTCACCCCCCGGGCCGTGGTCACGTTCGTCATGGGCAGCGACGGCCGGGCCCTGCGGCTGCCCGAGGACGCGGAGGCGCCCGAGGGCGTGCCGCGCCGTCTGGTGGTGGAGGGCAAGTTCGTCGGCGACCGGGCACTGGTCGAGCGGTGCGTCGTCACCCTCGCCGGCGAGCGCGGCCTGCTGCTCGTCGGCGAGCCCGGCACCGCCAAGTCCATGCTGTCCGAGCTGCTGGCGGCGGCCGTGTGCGGCACCAGCGGCCTGGTCGTCCAGGGCACGGCGGGCACCACCGAGGACCAGCTCAAGTACGGCTGGAACTACGCTCTGCTGCTGGCCCAGGGACCCAGCCGGAAGGCACTCGTGCCCTCCCCGGTCCTGACCGCGATGGGCCGGGGCGGCATCGCCCGCGTCGAGGAGGTGACCCGCTGTCTGCCGGAGGTGCAGGACGCCCTGGTCTCGCTGCTCTCCGAGCGGCGCATCGCCGTCCCCGAACTGTCGGGCACCGACGACGCCCTGGCGCACGCCACGCCCGGCTTCAATCTCATCGCCACCGCCAACCTGCGCGACAAGGGCGTCTCCGAGATGTCCGCCGCGCTCAAACGCCGCTTCAACTTCGAGACGGTCGGCCCCATTCCGGACCTGGACGCGGAGACGGCGCTGGTCCGCAGCCAGGCTCGGGCCTGTGTCGAACGGTCCGGCGCGCCGTTCCGGGTCGACGAGGCCGTCCTGGAGGCCCTCGTCGTCGCCTTCCGCGACCTGCGCGAGGGCCGTTCGGCGGAGGGCTGGGAGGTCGAGCGGCCGTCCACGGTGATGAGCACCGCGGAAGCCGTGTCCGTCGCGGGCGCGCTGGGACTGGCCGCGGCGTACTTCCCGGGCGACCGCGACGTACTGGGGCTGCTCCCCGGGCATCTCCTCGGCGTGGTCCGCAAGGACGACCCGGCCGACGCGGCGCGGCTGCGCGGTTACTGGGACGGCCCGGTCCGGCGCCGCGCGGAGCAGGGTTCGGCCACCTGGCGCACCCTGTGGGACCTGCGCACGGACCTGGAAGGCTGACTTCCGTGTCCCGCTCCTCGGCCTCCCCCGCGTCCTCCTCCTCGGCCTCCCCCGCCTCGTTGCCCCTGTCTCCGGACGAAGCGGTCGCCGCGCTCACCGCTCCCGCGGCGCCCTACCTCATCGGTGTACGGCATCACGCCCCGTCCCTGGCCGCGGCAGTGCCGGGGCTGCTGGACGGGGCCGCTCCGGACGTCCTGCTGGTCGAGCTTCCCGCCGAGATGCAGGAGTGGCTGCCCTGGCTGGGCCACGAGGAGACGCGGGCGCCGGTCGCCCTCGCGGCCGCGTCCACCGAGGAGGGCGGGGGGCCGGCCTTCTACCCCTTCGCCGACTTCTCCCCCGAGCTGGCCGCCGTGCGCTGGGCCTGCCGGCGCGGCGTGCCGGTCGTCGCCTGCGACCTGCCGTTGGCCGACCGGGCGTGGCGCGAGGCGAGGCACCCCGGCACATCCGCCCCGCCTTCCGCACCGTCGGCACCTTCCGTGCCATCCGCACCTTCCGGGCCGTCCGGGCCGTCCGGGCTCTCAGCCGTCGCGCCGGATTCCTACTGTTCCGGGCTCACCGCCGCTCTCCGGGCCCGGCTCACCGGGCGTCCCGACGAAGACCTCTGGGACCGTCTCGTCGAGGCCGCAGCTCCGGGGTCCGAGCCGGAAGCGTTGCGCCGTGCCGCGCTCCTCACCGGCTGGGCGCTGCGCGAGGAGGCCATCTCGTCGGGCGGCGTGCCGGAGCTGGATCTGCGGCGTGAGCGGTGGATGCGCTCCCGTCTGGCCGCCGCCACCGCGGACGGCGCGCGTGCCGCTGTGGTCGTAGGTGCCTTCCACGCACCGGCGCTGGTGTTCCCGGCCGCCGCCGCGCCCGAGCCCGAGGCCGAGCCGGACCGCCCCGGCAGGCCCGGCAGCCCCGGCAGCCGTCGCGGCCCGGCCGACCGGTCCGGCCACGTGGCCGACCACTCCGGGTGGATCACGTCCCTCATCCCGTACACGTACGCCCTCCTGGACGAGCGGTCCGGCTATCCGGCGGGCATCCGGGACCCTGAGTGGCAGCACCTCGTCCTGCGCTCGGCGGGCGATCCGGGGGCGCTGGAGGAGGCACTGACGGGAGCGGCCGTACGGGTGTGTGCGGGACTGCGCGCCCTCGGACATCCGTCGGGGCCCGCCGACGCCCGCGAGATCACCCGGCTGGCCTCGGACCTGGCGCGGTTGCGCGGGCTGCCCGCGGCGGGCCGGGGGGAGTTGGTCGAGGCGGTGCAGACGGTGCTCGCGCAGGGCGAGCCGTACGGCAGGGGGCGGGCCGTCGCCCGGGCGATGGAGCAGGTCCTCGTCGGGACGCGCAACGGCCGCCCGGCTCCGGGCGCGCCGCGCAGCGGCCTCGTTCCGGCCGTCGAGGCCGAACTGTCGGCGCTGGGACTGCCCGGACCGGGCACCGCGGGACCGGGCGCCACCGGACCGGGGGCGACCGGACCGGGGGCGACCGGCCAGGGGCCGACCGGGCGGGGACCGAGCGGATCAGGTGCCACCAGGCCGGGTGCGACCGCCCGGGATCTGCGACTGGACCCCTTGCGTTCCACCCTGGACCGCGAACGCGACCTGCTGCTGCGCCGCCTGACGGTGTGCGGTGTCCCGTACGCACAGGAGAAGGAGGTCGTCGGCGCGGGCGGTGCGCAGACGCTGACGACGCGGTGGGAGGTCCGCTGGACTCCGGGGACCGAGGCCATGCTGTCAGCGGTCGGCGTACGCGGTGTCACTCCGGCCCAGGCCGCCGAGGGGGTCCTGCGCGAGCGGTGGCGCGCGGAACGGGACGAGGGCGGGCCGATGGCCGCGCAGACGCTGGAGGGGCTCCGGCAGGCGGCGGAGTGCGGCCTGCCGGAGCTGACCGACGCGCGGCTCGCGGAGGCCGCCGAGGTGCTGCCGGGCACTGCCGCGCTGCCCGAACTCCTCACCGGTCTGGGTCTGCTCGACCGGTTGCGCACGGGCCACATCGCCGCGCTCGGCACCGACGAGGGCCGTGCGGTGCGTGCCACCGCCGTGGCCGAACTCCTCACCTCCGCCGCGGTTCGCCAGGTGGACGGTCTCGCCGGGGCAGAGGACCCGGCGGACGCGCACGCCCTGCTGGAGCTCGCCCACCGGGCGGACGTCCTCGGTGGCGTCCGGCTGACCGCCGCCCTGGACCGGCTGGCGCTCGACGGCTCGCCCCTGATGCGCGGCGCCGCCGGAGCTGTCCGGGTGCTCCTCGGGCACGAGGACGCGGAGGTCCTGGGCGGTCGCGTCGCCTCCTGGGTCGACGCGGCGAGCGACCGCGCGTCCCGGTCCGCTCTCACCGCCCGGCTGACCGGGCTGCTGACGGCCGCCGGCCCGCTGCTGGAGTCCGCGGCGCCCGCGCTGCAGCCACTGCTCGACCGGGTCTGCGAGCTGTCCGACCGGGACTTCCTCGACCGGCTGCCGGCGCTGCGCGGCGGCTTCGACACGCTCAGCCCGGCCGCCCGCGACCGGCTTCTCTCCACCGTCGAGGAACGTCTGGACGTCGGCCGGCCGGCCGATACGGGCGGGGTGGACCCCGACGCCCTCGCCTTGTGGACCCGCGCGGACCTGACGGCCCGAGCCACTCTCGGCGGACTCGGACTGCTGCCCCCGCCCCCTGCCCATGAGACCGGCACGCCCGGGCCCACCGCCACAGCCCCCGACACACCACCAGCCCCCGAGCCCACCACCACGACCCCCGACACACCGCCCGCCGCCGGTGATCACCGCCTCGCCCCCGCCGACCGCTGGCGGCTCGTGCTCGGCCGCCGTGCCGACCGGCTGTCCCCGTCGGCGGCCTCGTTGGCCACCGCGTTGGACGAGCTGTACGGCAGCGGGCGGGGCGAAGGCAGCCGCGGGGACATGACCGGGCCCGGCCGAAGCGGCGGGGGCGGCGGCCGGGAGGCGTCCTATCCGGGTGTGCGTGAGTGGTCGGAGGAGCTGGCGGTGCTGTTCGGGCCGGGCATCCGCGAGGAGGTCCTGGCGGCCGCGGCCGCGACGGGCCGGCCGGACGTCCTGGCCGAGCTGGACCCGGACAGCGTGCGGCCCTCCGTGGACCTGCTGCGCACCGTGCTCCGGCACGCGGGCGGCCTGCCCGAGGCGCGCCTGGCCGCGCTCCGGCCGCTCGTACGGCGTCTGGTCGAGGAACTGACCCGGCAGTTGGCCACACGGCTGCGCCCCGCGCTGCACGGCACGGTCCTGCCGCGTCCCGGCCGCCGCCCGGGCGGCGGCCTCGACCTGCCCCGCACGCTGCGGGCCAACCTGCCCTCCGCACGGCGCGCCCCGGACGGCACGGTCCAGGTCATTCCCGAACACCCCGTCTTCCGTACCCGCGCCGGACGGGCCGCCGACTGGCGGCTGATCCTGGTGACCGACGTGTCGGGGTCCATGGAGGCGTCCACGGTCTGGGCCGCCCTCACCGCCTCGGTGCTGGCCGGAGTGCCCACGCTGTCCACGCACTTCCTGGCCTTCTCCACCGAGGTCATCGACCTCACCGACCACGTCGACGACCCGTTGTCCCTGCTGCTCGAGGTCAGTGTGGGCGGTGGCACCCACATCGCCGCGGGCCTGCGGCACGCCCGCGAACTCGTCACCGTGCCGTCCCGCACCCTCGTCGTGGTCGTCAGCGACTTCGAGGAGGGCTACCCGCTGGGCGGACTGCTCGCCGAGGTCCGCGCCCTGGTGGGGGCGGGCTGCCACGTCCTGGGCTGCGCGAGCCTCGACGACACGGGCCGCCCCCGGTACTCCACCGGGACGGCGGGCCAACTCGTCGCCGCGGGTATGCCGGTCGCCGCCCTCAGTCCGCTCGAACTCGCCCGCTGGGTAGGAGAGAAGATCGCGTGAACCCACAGCTTCCGCCGGTCGCCCCGTCGGTGACCGCCGAGCTCGTCGCGGCACTGACCCCCCGGCTGCGCAAGCGGCTCGACGCGGGCGTCGCCAAGGTGGCGGCTCGTCCGACGGTGCGTGCGGGCGACGTGGTGCGCATCACCGTCGACGACGACACCGACCTCGAACTGCACGCTCCCGGCGGGGTGGTGACCAGCGCCGGGGCGATCCGCTGCGGTTGCCTGCTCGCACCCGGCTGCCTGCACCGTGCCGCCGCGGCGTCGGCGGCCCCGGTCGCCGACCCCGCGGAGCCCTCGGCTACGGAGCCACCGGCCGCGGACCCATCGACCGCGGAGCCGCCGGCCACTGAGCCATCGACCACGGACTCGGCACAGCCACCGGCCACGGACTCGGCACAGCCACCGGCCACGGACTCGGCACAGCCACCGGCCACGGACTCGGCACAGCCGTCGTCCGCCCCTCCCCCGGCTCGGGACCCTGCTCCATCACCGCCCGCCTCTCCGCGGCCGTCACCCACCGCACCGGCGGCCCCAGTCACGGTCCCCACCGCCGCCACGGCCACCACCGAAACGGCCGTCCCCGTAACAACCGCCCCCGAAACGGCCACCCCCGGCCAACGTCTCGCCGCGGCCGCCCTGTACGACGCAGCGGCCGCAGTGCTGGAGGCCGGCACCGACGGTTCCGGTGCCGTGCTCCAGGCCGAGCTGCTGCACGCCGCGCACACCGCACGGCTCGCGGGCCTCCCCCGGGCGGCGAGCCGTGCGGTCGCCGTCGTCACCGCGTTGCGCGCGGCCCGGAGCGCGGACCCCGCCTACCGTCTCACCGACCTCGCCGCCGCCCTCCGCGACGTCCTGCTCCTCGCGCACCGCCTCCCCGGCGCCACCGGCCCGGAACTCGCCGGACTGCGCGGCACCGTACGCCGGCCCTACACCCCGGACGGGTCCCTGCGCCTGTACGGGCTCTTCGCCGAGCCCGTCCTCACCGCGACCGGATACGCGGGCGCCGTCACCTGGACCGCCGACGCCGCCGGCCGGCTCTACACGGTCTCCGACGTGGCCCCGGGCGGCGCCGGGCGGGCCACCGGCGCCGCCGACCGCGCCGTGCCCATCGGGGACACGTCCCTGACACATCGTGAACTGTCGCGTGCGGGACTCGCCGTGTCCGGCGCGACCGTCTCTCCGACGGGCCGCCTGGGGGCGGGCGCGGGTGTACGGGCCGTGCGTGCCACCGGCGCCGCATGGCACGCCGAGCCCCTGGACCACCTGTGGGCGGTACCGGTGGCCGAGCAGGTCTCCCGCGCCCTGACGGACGAACGGGACCTGCTGTTCCTCGACGTCACGCTCATCGGCACGGTCCGCGAGGCAGCGGGCGAGTGCCTGGTCGCCGACTGCGGCGGCCGCACGCTCCGGCTCGCCGCCGCCCATGACGATCCCGCGCTTCCCGACCGCGAGAACCTCCGCCTTCTGGCGTCTGCCCGGGGCCTCCGGCTGCGCGTCGTCGCCCGGCTCACGCCGGCCCCGCAGCCCCGCGCCCTGCTCCTTGCCGTCAGCCATCCCACCGACCCGGGAAGCCGCCTCGACCTCGGTCTCGACCGGCTCCGTCGCGCGGACCTGCCCGCCGCACCGGCACCCGGGGGTGCCCCGGCCGCCGCGCCCGCCGTCGACGAGGCACCCGTGCACCTGCTGCGGCGCCGGGTCCACCAGGCCGCCTCCGGAGGCCGCCGTGTGCTGGCCTTCCCGGGGAACCGGGACGCCGACGGCACGCGTCTTCGCCGGCACGGCCTCGGCACCGCCGCCGAACTCCTCACCGAGCTCCACGCCGCCGCCGGGGACCGCGCACGCGACCCCTTCGGCCGGCTGCTCCCGGCCGACACCGGCCGCTTCACCCGCGCCTGGCTCGGCGCCGCCGTCCACACCGGGGAACTCGACCGCATCCTGTGCGCCGCCGCGTGGGGCGCGGACCTCACGGACGTCACCGGTCCGGCGGCTCCCGTCGATCCGGCCGTGCCCGTCAATCCGACCGTGCCCGTCGATCCGACGGCCCCCGCCCGCCCCCGGACGCCTGGCGATCGGCCCACCAAGCCGAGCGACTGACCGTAATATCGGATGATCTCGTAGGGGGAGGCGGGCATGGCCAGGCAGCGTCCCGGTACGCCGACGCTCGAGGAGGTGGCCGCCCTCGCCGGTGTGGGGCGGGGCACCGTCTCGAGGGTCGTCAACAACGCGGCCGGCGTGCGGGATTCCACACGCCGCGCCGTGCAGCGGGCCATCGCCGAACTGGGATACGTCCCGAATCTCGCGGCCCGTTCCCTGGCCGGCCACCGGGCTGACGCCGTCGCGCTGGTCATGACGGAGACGGACTGGCGGCTGTTCGGGGAGCCGTTCTTCACCGAGATCGTCCATGCCGTCGGCGACGCCCTGACCGACACCCCGGTGCAGTTGCTGCTCACCCTGGTCCGTACGGACACCGAGCGGCAGCGTTTCGTGGAGTACGCGCGGGGCGGCCGGGTCGACGGCGTGCTGCTGATGTCCGTACGTGCCGAGGACCCGCTGCCGGACCTGCTCGCCAAGGCGGGACTGCCCACCGTCATGCTGGGGCGGCGTTCCGGCGACGAGAGCGTCACCTACGTCGACGCCGACAACACCGGCGGCGCGCGCGGCGCGGTCACGCACCTGCTGGACGGCGGCCGGACCACGATCGGGGCGATCAGCGGACCGCTCGACATGTACGTCGCCCAGTGCCGGTTGCGCGGATACCGGGAGGCGCTGGAGTCGGCGGGTGTGGAGGTCAGGCCCTCGCTGGTCGCCGAGTGCGCCGATTTCACGGAGGAGAGCGGGCGCCGGGCGATGACCGGTCTGCTCTCCCGTCACCCGGAGCTCGACGCGGTGTTCGCCGCCTCGGACACCATGGCGGCCGGGGCGCTGAACGCGCTGCGCGCGGCGGGCCGGCGGGTGCCGCGGGACGTCGCGGTGATCGGCTTCGACGACTGCCGGCCGGCCGAGTCCGCGGAACCGCGGCTGACGACGGTCCGGCAGCCGCTGGAGGAGATCGGCCACACGATGGTGCGGCTCCTGCTGGAGGAGATGGAGGACTCCGCCGTCGCCTGGCGCCACGTCATCCTGCGTACCGAACTCGTACTCCGGGACTCCGCCTGATCCGACGTCGGCACCCGGGAGCGCTCCCGGCGGCACGTCTCTCACCTGGGGCTTCGAAATCCCTTCGACAAACCCGACGCACACACTCTTGTCAGGGACATGAGCGGCTTCTACAGTCCCCAGTCAACCGGTAAGTGGGAGCGCTCCCATCAGTGGGGAGTCGGGAGCGCTCCCGCACCGGCCCCCTCCATCCCCCGCACCCTTCCGGAGAGACCCCCATGCGACCGTTTCGGCCCCAAGCCCGCACTCCGCGCGGCCTCCTGGGCGCACTGATCGCGACCCTCGCGGTCGTCGCGTCACTGATGACCGCGACGGCGCAGGCCCAGGCGGACACCACGATCTGCGAACCGTTCGGCACGACGACGATCCAGGGACGCTACGTCGTCCAGAACAACCGCTGGGGCTCCAGCGCCACCCAGTGCGTCACCGCCACCGACACCGGCTTCCGGGTCAGCCAGGCCGATGGATCCGCACCCACCAACGGGGCGCCGAAGTCGTATCCGTCGGTCTTCAACGGCTGCCACTACACGACCTGTTCACCGGGCACCAACCTCCCCGCCCGGCTCGACACCGTCTCCGAGGCGCCCTCCAGCATCTCGTACGGTTACGTCGGCGACGCCGTCTACAACGCCTCGTACGACATCTGGCTGGACCCGACACCCCGGACCGACGGGGTGAACCGGACCGAGATCATGATCTGGTTCAACAGGGTGGGCCCGATCCAGCCCATCGGTTCCCAGGTCGGCACGGCCGCGGTGGGCGGACGGACCTGGGAGGTGTGGACCGGCAGCAACGGCGCCAACGACGTGCTGTCCTTCGTGGCCCCGTCGGCGATCACCGACTGGAGCTTCGACGTCATGGACTTCGTCCGGGCCACCGTCGCGCGCGGACTCGCCGAGGACGACTGGTACCTGACGAGCGTGCAGGCCGGCTTCGAGCCGTGGCAGAACGGCGCCGGACTGGCCGTGAACTCCTTCTCCTCCACGGTCTCGACCGGCGGCGGCGCGGGCACCCCCGACCCCGGCGGCCCCGGGGACCCGGCGGCGTGCGAGGTGACGTACGGCACGAACGTCTGGCAGGACGGTTTCACCGCGGACGTCACCGTCACCAACACCGGCACGACCCCCGTCGACGGCTGGCGGCTCGCCTTCACCCTGCCCTCCGGTCAGCGGATCACCAACGCCTGGAACGCCTCCGTCGCCCCGTACACAGGTGCCGTCACGGCGACCGGCGTGGCTCACAACGCCCGGATCGCCCCCGGCGGCAGCCTGACATTCGGCTTCCAGGGCACCCACCGCGGCGCGTTCGCCGAGCCGGACGGCTTCCTCCTGAACGACACCGCCTGCACCACGGCGTAGCGGCCGCGCCCGGCCCCCGCCTCCCCGCCCGTCCGGTCGACGCGCCCTCCCCGGACGGGCGGGGGTTCCACCGCACGCTCCTCCTGATCACCAAGCCTGATTGCCGGACATCGACCGCCGGGCCCCGATCACCAGGTCCCGACCACTCCCCTCGATCGTCTCGATTGTCATGGACCGATCATGGATCGTTCATCAACGACCGGGAGCCCCAGCACCCGGAAGAACAGGAGACCCCTGTGGTTCGACGCAGCAGATACCTCTCTCTCACGGCGGTACTGGCCACCCTGCTCGGCGCGCTCGGCGTGACGTTCCTGCTCGGGCAGGGGCGGGCCGACGCGCACGGCGTGGCGATGATGCCCGGCTCACGCACCTACCTCTGCCAGCTGGACGCCAAGACCGGCACCGGCGCCCTGGACCCGACGAACCCGGCCTGCCAGAGCGCCCTCGACCGGAGCGGCGCGACGGCGCTGTACAACTGGTTCGCCGTGCTCGACTCCAACGCGGGCGGACGCGGCGCCGGTTACGTGCCGGACGGCACCCTGTGCAGCGCCGGCGACCGGTCCCCGTACGACTTCTCCGCCTACAACGCCGCCCGCGCCGACTGGCCCCGGACGCACCTGACGTCCGGTTCGACGATCCAGGTGAACTACAGCAACTGGGCGGCCCACCCGGGTGACTTCCGGGTCTATCTGACCAAGCCGGGCTGGTCGCCCACGTCCGAGCTGGGCTGGGACGACCTGGAGCTGATCCAGACGGTGACCGACCCGCCCCAGCAGGGCTCGGCGGGCGCCGACGGGGGCCACTACTACTGGGATCTGGCGCTGCCTTCGGGCCGCTCGGGTGACGCGCTGATCTTCATGCAGTGGGTGCGTTCGGACAGCCAGGAGAACTTCTTCTCCTGCTCCGACGTCGTCTTCGACGGCGGCAACGGCGAGGTGACCGGCATCGGCGGGTCGGGGAGCACCCCGACGCCGACCCCGCCCCCGACGACCCCGCCGCCCACGCACTCCGGTGACTGCATGGCCGTGTACGCCGTGGAGAACTCCTGGAGCGGCGGCTTCCAGGGCTCCGTCGAGGTGATGAACCACGGGACGGAGCCGTTGAACGGCTGGGCCGTGCAGTGGCGGCCGGGCAGCGGTACCACGCTCGGCGGGGTGTGGAACGGCACACTGTCCGGCGGGGTCGACGGCACGGTGACGGTCCGGAACGTGGACCACAACCGCGTCGTCCCACCGGACGGCAGCGTGTCCTTCGGCTTCACCGCCACGTCCACGGGCAATGACTTCCCGGTGGGGACGATCGGCTGCGTGGCGCCGTAGCGCGACCGGGGGAGGCACCGCGCGAACGGGCGCGGGGCCTCCCCCGGGGGCTCCGGTACGTACTTTGACCTCACGTGCCGGTTACAAATCGCTCAACCTCTGGTTGCGGAGCGGTGATCGGGCGACGATGGGGCCATGACTCTGGCCCAGCGCGCCCTCGAACGGCTGCAAGCCTGGCCCGACCTCACCGCGGGTCCGGCCAGTTGCGGAACCGGATGGGCACTGCGCTCCGTCCGCGACGAGATCGTCCACTTCCACTCGGACCGGGACGTGGACCTCCACCTCACCCACCGGGCCATCCAGCGCTTCCAGTACGACCTCGGCGGCTCCAGCGCCATCCGCCTGGTCCCCGGCTCCCGGTGGGTGACCGTGCACCTGGACTGCGACGCCGACGTCGACCTGCTGCTGAGCCTGGTGAGCATCGCGCTGAAGGCCCATCAGACGCGCCCCCCGGCGGATCTGCCCTCGAAGTGCAACTTCCACCGCGTCACGGTGCTCCCCCGCTCCGCGGCCGGGGAGACCTGAGGCACACCGCCGGCGGTGCCCCACGCCGAGGAGGGCACCGCCGGCCCGGTCTCAGTGGTCCGCCGGCTGCTCCGCGCGGCGCCGGATCCCGAGCGCCGCGACCACCGCGCCGAGCACACAGAGCACACCGGTGACGACCACGGCCACGTGGACGCCGTTCATGAACGCCTGCCCGCTGCCCTCCACCACGGCGGCCCGCAGGCCGGCCGGCATGTCGGCGGAGACGGGAGCCACGCCCATCGCCACGGCATCCTTGGCCTCGTGCAGACCGTGGGCCACGGCCGGGGGCACGCCCGCGCCGGTCAGCTCCCCGGTGAGCGTGGCACCGACCTTGCTGCTGATCAGGGAGACGAGGACGGACGTGCCGAGCGCGCCGCCGATCTGCAGGGTCGTCGCCTGCAGACCGCCGGCCACACCGCCGTCCCGGACGGGGGCGTTGCCCACGATGGCGTCGGAGGAGGCGGCCATCACCATGCCGACGCCCAGACCGAGCGCGATGAACGGCGGCCACATCGTGGCGTAGGAGGAGTCGGTCTGCCAGGTGAGCATGCCGAAGCAGGAGGCCGCCTGGAGCAGCATGCCCAGCGGCATGGTCAGCCGGGGACCGAAGCGCTGGGTCAGGACCGCGCCCAGCGGCGAGGCGACCAGCGAGGCGAGGCTGAGCGGAAGCGTCCGCACGCCCGCCTCGACCGGCGTGAAACCACGCACGTTCTGCAGGTAGAGCATGACGAAGAAGATCACGCCGAGCATGACGAAGAAGTTCAGCGCGGTGATGACCGCGCCGATGGTCAGCGCACGGTTGCGGAACAGGCGCATCGGGAGCAGCGGGTGCTCGACACGGGTCTCGTACCAGCCGAACACGAGCAGGAGTACGAGGCCGGCGGCGACGGAGCCGAGGGTGCCCGCGGACGTCCAGCCCCAGGTCTCGCCCTTGACGACGCCGAAGACCACGGCCAGCAGGCCGAGCGCGAGCAGGACGAGGCCGGGGATGTCGAAGCGTTCCCGGCCGGAGGTGTTGCGGCTCTCGGGAAGGACGAGGATGCCGAAGGCGATGGCGATGATGCCGATGGGGGCGTTGATGTAGAAGACGGACTCCCAGTTGACGTTCTCCACGAGGAGACCGCCGACGATGGGTCCGAGGGCCGTCGCGACGGCGGAGACCATGGCCCAGATGCCCACGGCCATGCCGAACTTCTTCGGCGGGAACACGGAGCGGAGCAGTCCGAGGGTGTTGGGCATCAGCAGTCCGCCGAAGACGCCCTGGAGGGCGCGGAAGGCGACCACGCCCTCGATGGACCCGGCCAGGCCGATGGCGACGGAGGCGAGGGTGAAGCCGGCCACGCCCACCAGGTAGTAGGTGCGCCGCCCGAACCGGTCACCGAGCTTGCCGCCCAGGATGAGGGTGGCGGCGAGCGCGAGCAGGTAGGAGTTGGTCACCCACTGCAGCTCGGCGGTCGACGCGTGCAGGTCGCTGCCGATCTCGGGGTTGGCGATGGCGACGACGGAGCCGTCGAGCTGGACCATGAACAGTCCGAACGCGACGGCGAGGAGGGTCAGCCACGGATTGGACCGCAGGCGGCCGGCCGCCGGTGGGGCGGTTTCGGCCGCGGGCGTGGTGGGGTGATCCACGGACGTGGACGGCATGGGTGAGCCTTCTCTTCCAGGTTCAAGGGGTGGTGCGGGGGACGGGGCGGCCCTCGGGCGCACGGCGGGCCGGCCGCGGGCACGACGGTGGGCCCGCGGCCGGCGGGAATGCCTGGGCCCCGCCCGGTCAGCGGGCGGCGGCGGGGTGGAGGTGCCGCGTCAGCGCGTCGAGGGCGTCCAGGGCGGAGCCGAGCGCGCCCTGCTGGCCCTCGGTGAGGGACGTCAGTGCGTCGCGGATGAACGCGGTCTCCAGTTCCCGCACCTCGGACAGCCGCTGACGGGCCGTGGCCGTGAGGTGGAGGTGGGCGACCCGCTTGTCGGCACTGTCCTGCCGACGCTCCAGGTCGCCCTGCTCGGTGAGCTGGGTGACCAGGGCGCTGACGTTGTTCGGCTTCATCAGCAGGGCCTCGGCGGCCTCGCGCACCGTGGTGCCCTCGCGCTGGGCGACGAACCGCAGCAGCGCGATCTGGCTCTCGGGGGGCTTGGGGTGCGGGTACTGGGCGGTGACCTGTCGGTCCAGCGCCCGGTGCAGCGCGGGAAGGCATGCCGCGAGCCCGGAGGCCACACGGTCGATGTCCCGGCGAGGGGTGCTGGAGTCGGTCACCCGGACACGATAGATATGACTCGATAGGTATGTCAAAATAGGTAAAGCCGCACGCGGAACCACACGCGGAACCACACCCTGCACCACACACGGAACCCGCGGGTGCAACCCTCTCGCAACCTTCGCCGTGCTGGCATGCGGGACATGCACGACACATACGAGGAGACTCCCCGCGTCGAGCTCACCCCCGAGGCCGCCGCACTGCTGCGCCGGCTCCGCGCGGCGCACGGCCCGCTGATGTTCCACCAGTCCGGCGGCTGCTGCGACGGCAGCGCCCCCATGTGCTACCCGGCCGGCGAATTCCGCACCGGTGACGCGGACGTCCTGCTCGCGGAGCTGGTCGTCGAGGGCGTCGGGGAGCCGGTGGCGTTCTGGATGTCGCGCCTCCAGTACGAGGCCTGGAGCCACACCAGACTGATCGTGGACGTCGTCGCGGGCCGGGGCGGCGGCTTCTCGCTGGAGGCACCCGAGGGGGTGCGCTTCCTCATCCGCTCCCGCGTCATCGACGCGTAGCGCCCCCCGTGGGCCGCCGGCCCCCTCCCCCCGTCACGGCCGCCGCCTACGGTCTGAGGCTGCCGACGATGTCCGCCGTCGCGGTCAGGCCGCTGTGGATGGTCGGCGCGATGTTCGTGCCGGCCAGATAGAAGCCGAGCAGCAGGCACACCAACGCGTGCGAGACCTTGAGCCCGCCGTTGCGCAGGAAGATCACCGCCAGGACGGACAGCAACAGCACCACAGAGATGGAAATGGCCATCGTCAACCTCCTCCGCCACGTCCACTTCGCGGCGTTCGGCCGTAAGTGTGGCGTAGCGGAGGGTTCGTCCGGGCGGCTGACCTGTCCTCCGAACGAGTACTGTTCCGTCGGCTCCGTCGGCGCCCTACGCGTCCCGGTGGGCGTCGAGGAACGCCTCCAGGCCGCCGAGGTCGTCGGTGTTGAGGTGGTCGACGCCGGCGGCGAGCAGTTCGGTCCACAGGGCGTCCCGCGCGGGGCCCGCCACGTCGGGCGTGGCCCAGAACCGCACCCGTTGCCCGCGGGAGTGCGCCGCGCCGACGATGTCCCGCAGCTTGCGCCGTTCGGCAGCCGGGAAGGCGCCCACGCCCCGCCAGGTGAAGTTGAGCGTCCAGTTGTCGCTGATCAGCGGGACGAAGGAGGCCGGTGCGGAGCTGCCGAGGTCGGCGAGGCGGCCGTCGTAGAAGGCCCGGCGGATGCGCTGCGCCTCCATGGGCGCGCGGGCCGCCCGGTCACCGGAGATCACCGCGGTGACCGCGCCGGGGAACACCCTGCCGTGGGCGTAGGTGGTGAACAGGTGCTTGTAGCGGCGCAGATGACGGTCGAGTTCGAGGTACGTCGACGATCCCTCGGTCTTGATGTCGATCAGGAGCTGCAGGGCCCGGCGGTCCCGCCGGTAGACCCGGCCGTGGTGGGCGCGGACGCGGGCGGCGAGGGGGTCGAGGTAGAGGGATTCCAGGGTGCGGGACGGGTCGAGGTCCTCGGGGTCGTGGGCGACGAGGAGTTGGTCGCCCACCAGGTAGATGTCGGCCTCGACGCTGCCGAAGCGGTGGTCGAGGGCGTCGAGGAGGGGGCGGGGGTGCTCGTAGTCGTTGTGGGCGTGGGCGCGCCACAGCGGGCGCGGGCCGGGCCTGCCTTCGCTCGCCAGCGCGGTGCCGGCGGGCAGGGCGACCGCGCCCGCGAGGGCGGCGCCGAGAGTGGTGAGGGCTCTGCGTCGGGTGGTGAGGGCCATGCTCTGCCTCCCTGGAGGTGCCGTACGGGACGCCTGTGAGTATGGGGTCCCGATGTCGTCAGGGGGCAGGGCCGTGCGGGGAGTTGGCCGGACCGCCGCCGGTCGTTCATGTCGTCCGGCGGCGGACGCGGAAGATGCCCGCCCCTGGTGGGACGGGCATCACCCGGAATGGGACGGCATCACCTGGAAAGGGACGGACGGGCGTCAGGGTGCTCGCAGGTCGACCAGTTCGGCCAGCGCTTCCCGGTGGGTGCCCGCCGCGCCGTAGGCGATCGAGTCGGCCTTGGCCCGCTTCAGGTACAGGTGGACCGGGTGTTCCCACGTCATGCCGATGCCGCCGTGCAGTTGCAGCGCCTCCTCGGCGGCGTGGACGGCGACCCGGCCCGCGTACGCCTGCGCCACGGCGACGGCCACGTCGGTGTCCGCGCCGGTCGCCAGCGCGTCGGCCGCGTTGCGGGCGGCGGCGCGCAGGCCGGCGACCTCCAGCCACAGCCCGGCGAGCCGGTGTTTGAGCGCCTGGAACCCGCCGACCTGGCGGTTGAACTGCTTGCGTTCCTTGAGGTAGCGGACCGTCTCGGTCAGCAGCCAGTCGGCCAGGCCCAGTTGCTCGGAGGCGAGCATCCCGGCTCCGGCCCGCAGGGCGCGCCGTACGGCGGGTCCGGCGTCGCCGAGCCGGTGTCCGGACACGCCGTCGAGGGCCACGCGGGCCACGGGCCGGGTCAGATCCAGGGACACCTGTGGGGTGACGGTCACGTCGGCGGCGCGGACCGCGTACAGCCCCCCGTCGTCCGCGGGCACCAGCAGCACGTCGGCGACGGCCGCGTCGGCGATGCCGGCCAACCCTCCGCGCAGCCGGCCCCCTTCGAGCCGTACGTGCGGGACGGCACCGCCCGGTGCGACGTGCAGGCCGACGGCGAGTACGGCGGTGGTCGTCGCGGACGCCACTTCGGTGAGCAGGTCCTCGGCTCCGCAGGCCAGGAGCGCCTCGGTGGCGACGACGGCACTCGTCAGGTACGGCACCGGTGCGACGGCGCGCCCGAGCTCCTCCAGTACGACGGCGGCTTCCCGGTGGGTGGCGCCCTGACCGCCCAGTTCCTCGGGGATCAGCAGGCCCGCGAGGCCCATCGAGTCGGAGAGCGTCTTCCACAGCGACACGTCGTGCGGGGCGGCCGACTCGGTGCGGGCGATGACGTCCGCCGGGTCGCAGTGGTCGGTGAGCAGGTCCCGGACGGCGGCGCGCAGCGCCTCTTCCTCCTCCGAGTAGAGCAGACCGGGTTCCGACTGTGCGCTCATCGGGCGAGGTCCTTCCATGCGACGTCCTTGTCGGTGCGCGGCTCGGCGGGCAGGCCCAGGACGCGCTCGGCGACGATGTTCAGCAGGACCTCGCTGGTCCCGCCCTCGATGCTGTTGCCCTTGGAGCGCAGGTAGCGGTATCCGGCGTCACGGCCGGTGAAGTCCACGTGCTCGGGGCGGCGCATGGTCCAGTCGTCGTAGAGCAGGCCCTCCTCGCCGAGGAGTTCGACCTCCAGGCCGCTGATCTCCTGGTTGAGGCGGGCGAAGTTCAGCTTCATGCCGGCGCCCTCGGGACCCGGCTGGCCGGCCACCAGCTGCTGGCGCAGGCGTACGCCGGTGAGGCGGGCGACCTCGGCCTCGACCCACAGGCCGAGCAGCCGCTGGTGCAGGTCGTGGGTGCGCAGTTCGGGGCGTTCCCGCCAGGTCGCGGCGATCTTGCCGATCATGCCGCCCTCGCGGGGGATCGGGGTGCCGCCGATGGCGACGCGTTCGTTGTTCAGCGTGGTCTGCGCGACGCGCCAGCCGTCGCCGGTCTCGCCGAGGCGGCGGGAGTCGGGGATGCGGACGTCGGTGAGGAACACCTCGTTGAACTCGGCCTCGCCGGTGACCTGGCGCAGCGGCCGGACCTCGACACCGGGGTCGGTCATGTCGCACACGAAGTAGGTGATGCCCCGGTGCTTGGGCACGTCCGGGTCGGTGCGGGCGATGAGGATGGCCCAGCGGGCGAGGTGCGCGCTGGACGTCCACACCTTCTGCCCGTTGACGACCCAGTCCTCGCCCTCCCGGACCGCCCGCGTACCGAGGGCGGCCAGGTCGGAGCCGGCGCCCGGTTCGCTGAACAGCTGGCACCAGACCTCCTCGCCGGTCCACAAGGGGCGCAGGAGGCTCTGCTTCTGCTCCTCGGTGCCGTACTGGAGGATGGTCGGGGCGGCCATGCCGAGGCCGATGCCGATGCGCCGGGGGTCGTTGTCGGGGGCGCCCGCGGCCGCCAGTTCGGCGTCCACGACGGCCTGGAGGGAGCGCGGGGCGGCGAGTCCGCCGAGGCCCTCGGGGTAGTGCACCCAGGCCAGTCCGGCGTCGAAGCGGGCCCGGAGGAAGTCCAGGCGTTCGGTGGCGGCCGGTGGATGCGCGGCCAGCAGTTCCTTGGTACGGCGGCGCAGTTCCGCTGCGTCGGTCATGCGGCGGCTCCCTTCTCCAGCTTCTCCGGTACGACGGCCACCCGGCCGGTCGTCCTGCCGTCGGCGACGCGCTGCACGGCGTCGGCGGCCCCGTCGAGCGGCACCCGCTCGCTCACCAGCGGCTTGATCGCGCCCCGTGCGGCCAGCTCGGTGAGCTGTTCGTGGCAGTGCTGGACCAGCTTGGGATTCCTGGTGTTGTACAGGCCCCAGTGCAGGCCGAGGATCGCGTAGTTCTTGATCAGGGCGTGGTTCAGCGCGGGGCTGGGGATCGTGCCGCTCGCGAAGCCGAGGACGACGATCCGGCCCTCGAAGGCGACGGTCTTGGCGGACTGGGCGTAGGCCTGACCGCCGACCGGGTCGTAGATCACGTCGGCGCCCCGGCCGCCGGTGGCGTCCTTCACGGCGGCGACGACGTCCTCGCCGTGCCGGTCGACGACCACGTCGCAGCCCAGCTCGCGGGCGACGGCCGCCTTCCCGGGTCCGCCGACGACACCGATGACGGTGGCACCGGCGGCCTTGCCGAGCTGCACGGCCGCGCTGCCGACTCCTCCTGCGGCGGCGTGGACGAGCAGCGTCTCGCCGGCCTCCAGCCGGGCCCGGCGGTGCAGGCCGAACCATCCCGTCTGGTAGCCGATGTGCAGGGCGGCGGCCTCGGCGTCGTCCAGGGCGTCCGGCGCGGGCAGCAGGGCGCGGGCGTCCGCGACGGCGTACTGGGCGAAGCCGCCGTGCGGCAGCGCGGGGGTGGCGATGACGCGGCGCCCGTCCTCGGTCTCACCGCAGATCTCCACGCCCGGTGTGAAGGGCAGCGGTGGCCTGACCTGGTACTGGCCCCGGCACAGCAGTGCGTCCGGGAAGTTGATGCTCGCCGCGCGGACCCTCAGCAGCACCTGACCGTCGCCGGGCGTCGGCGGCGCCACGTCCACGAGGCGCATCACCTCGCCCGGCTCGCCGTTCTCGTGCACCTGCCATGCCTGCATGCGGGGCCTCCACCGACTGCGTCGTCCGACCGGGTCTCCCGCATACTAAGCGGTCGCTTGCCGATCAGGGAACAGGTCGCGGTCGGCAACAGGCGGCGGGCGGTGACAGGCGGCGCGCGGTGACAGGTCGAGGGATCAACAGGTCGAGGGGTCAACAGGTCGAGGGGTCAACAGGTAGCGGGCGGTCGTCGAGTCACGACCGGGCGTTCCGTCACGACCGTCCGGCGGGCCGCGCCCGTACGTGCATCCGCTCCCCCTGCGGGCCGAACAGGCTGAGGAACTCGACCGGCCCCTCACCCGTCGACCCGAACCAGTGCGGCACCCGGGTGTCGAACTCGGCCGCCTCCCCCGCCGACAGCACCACGTCGTGGTCACCGAGCACCAGCCGCAGCCGGCCGGAGAGGACGTACAGCCACTCGTACCCCTCGTGGGTCCGCGGATCCGGCTCGTCCTTGCCCTGGGGCACCAGCACCTTGAACGCCTGGAGCCCGCCCGGCTGGCGGGTGAGGGGCCAGTGGGTGCGGCCGTGGCGCACGATGGGCTTGGCTCGCACCCGGGGGTCGCCGACCGGCGGGGCGCCGACCAGTTCGTCCAGCGGCACCTGGTGGGCCTGGGCGATCGGGAGCAGCAGTTCGAGGCTCGGTCTGCGCAGGCCCGACTCCAGCCGCGACAGGGTGCTCACCGAGATGCCGGTCGTCTCGGAGAGCGCCGCCAGGGTCACCTCCCGCTCCTTGCGCAGCTGGCGGAGCCTCGGTCCGACACCGGCGAGAACGTCGTCTGCAGTCATGCCCTTATTGCAGAACCGGCAAATGTATTTGTCAATCCCGTACCGCTCGGGCGACCTTCTACGTGGAGGTGGTCACCGTGACCCAGAACAAGGACCTGACCCAGAACAAGGACCTGACCGAGAACTACGACGTGGTAGTCGTCGGCGGCGGTGCGGCCGGACTCTCCGCCGCGCTCGTCCTGGGCCGCTCGCGGCTGCGCACGCTGGTAGTCGACGCCGGCGAGCCGCGCAACGCGCCCTCGGACCACATGCAGGGCTACCTGACCCGGGACGGCATGCCGCCCGCGGAGTTCCTGGCGCTCGGCCGGGAAGAGGTCGCGCGGTACGGCGTGGAACTCGTCCGCGACCGGGCGGTGGACGTGTCCCGGGGCGAGGACATCGCCGTGGAGCTGGCCGGCGGGCGCACCGTGCACGCTCGTCGGCTGATCGTCACCACCGGCCTCAAGGACGAGCTGCCGGCGGTGCCCGGCGTCGCGGAGCGGTTCGGCCGGGACGTGCTGCACTGCCCGTTCTGCCACGGCTGGGAAGTACGCGACGAGCGCTTCGGTGTTCTCGCCGCCGGCCCGCTCAGCGTGCACCAGGCGCTGATGGTGTCCGGCTGGTCCGACGACGTGACCCTCTTCCTGCACACGGTCGCCGAGGAGGAGCTGTCCGACGACGACCTGCGCCGGCTCGCCGCGGCCGGAGTCAAGGTGGTGCCCGGCGAGGTCGCCGGCCTGCGGGTCGAGGACGACCGGCTCACCGGGGTCCGGCTCGCGGACGGCACGGAGCACGACCGCTCGGTGGTGTTCGTCGCCCCCAAGGCCGTGCCGCAGACCGGCCTGATGGAGCGGCTCGGCGCCGAACTGCAGGAGACCCCCTTCGGCGCCTACCCCGTGGTGGACCCGACGGGCCGGACCACCGCGCCCGGCGTGTGGACCGCCGGCAACGCGATGGGATTCGCCGAGCAGGTCGTCCACGCGGCGAGCGGCGGCTACCGCGCGGCGTCGGCGATCGTCGGCGACCTGATCATGTCGGACCTGGACGCGGCCATCGCGGGCTAGGCAGCGCGGGCGGACCGCACCGCGGGGACACTGCGGTGCCGGATCGGCGCGCGGCGCCGGACGGGTACGCTCCCACGCCCGTGCGGCAGGGCAGTACGCGCCCGGCACGCGACCCCGCGCTTTCGGCGGGACGTGACCGCCCGGCACGCGTCCCCACCCTTCCGGCAGGGTGCGTAACCGCCCGGCACCGCGCAGCCACCGCACCGTCCGCCGCGAGGACCGGCGTGGCGTGCCGCCCGCGGGTGTGGTCCGGCCTCTCCGGTGCACTCTGACTGCATGCTGCTCGCCCGGTTGGCCCAGGTGTCCCGGGAGGTCGCCGCCACGTCGGCGCGGTCCCGGAAGACCGCCCTGCTCGCGGAGCTGTTCCGGGAGGCGGAGGCGGCGGACGTGCCGGTCGTCATCCCGTATCTGGCGGGCCGGCTCCCCCAGGGGCGGATCGGCGTCGGCTGGAAGGTGCTGAGCCGCCCGGTGGCGCCGGCCGCCATGCCGAGTCTGACCGTGCGCGAGGTGGACGCCCGGCTCTCGCGGCTCGGCGCGGTCTCCGGCGCCGGTTCGCAGGCCGAGCGGACGCGGCTGGTCGGCGAGCTGATGGGCGCGGCCACCGAGGACGAGCAGCGCTTCCTGGTCGGGCTGCTCACCGGTGAGGTCCGGCAGGGCGCCCTCGACGCGGCCGCCGTGGAGGGCCTGGCCGCGGCGACCGGCGCGCCCCCGGCCGACGTACGGCGGGCGGTGATGCTCGCGGGCTCGCTGCGGACGGTGGCGGAGGCCCTGCTGGCCGACGGGCCCGGCGCCCTGGAGCGGTTCCGGCTCACCGTCGGCCGCCCCGTCCTGCCGATGCTGGCGCACAGCGCCTCCTCGGTCGCCGAGGCGGTCGGCAAGCTGGGCGCCTCGGCCGTCGAGGAGAAACTGGACGGCATCCGCGTCCAGGTGCACCGGGACGGCGACACCGTACGGCTGTACACCCGCACCCTGGACGACATCACCGACCGGCTCCCCGAGGTCACCGCGGCGGCACTCGAACTGCCCGGCGAGCGGTTCGTCCTGGACGGCGAGGTGATCTCCTTCGACGCGAACGGACGCCCCCGCTCTTTCCAGGAGACCGCCGGGCGGGTCGGCTCCCGCACGGACGTGGCCACGGCCGCGCGGGCGGTGCCCGTCTCCGTCGTGTTCTTCGACGCGCTGTCCGTCGACGGCCACGACCTGCTCGACCTGCCGCTGACCGGGCGGCACGCGGAGCTGGCCCGGCTGGTCCCCGAACCGGCGCGGGTGCGGCGCACCCTGGTGCGCGGGCCCGAGGAGACCCGGGCCGCCGAGGAGTTCCTCGCCGAGACGCTGAGGCGCGGACACGAGGGCGTCGTGGTCAAAGGACTCGACGCCGCCTACAGCGCGGGCCGGCGCGGCGCGTCCTGGCTGAAGGTCAAGCCCGTCCACACCCTCGACCTGGTCGTCCTGGCCGCCGAGTGGGGCCACGGCCGCCGCACCGGCAAGCTCTCCAACCTCCACCTGGGCGCCCGCGCCCCCGACGGCTCCTTCGTCATGCTCGGCAAGACGTTCAAGGGCATGACCGACGCGCTGCTGGCCTGGCAGACCGAGCGCCTGGGGCAGCTGGCCGTCGAGGAACACGACTGGGGAGTGACCGTACGCCCCGAGCTCGTCGTCGAGATCGCCTACGACGGCCTCCAGCGGTCCACCCGCTACCCGGCCGGCGTCACCCTCCGCTTCGCCCGCGTGGTCCGCTACCGCGAGGACAAACGCCCCGAGGAGACGGACACGGTGGACGCCCTGCTCGCCGCGCACCCCGAGGCGGCCCCGTGAGGCGCAGCGCCGGCCTGCTGCTGTACCGGCGCGACCGGCGCGACCCCGGCCACGGTCTCCAGGTGCTCCTCGGCCACATGGGCGGTCCCTACTACGCCCTTCGGGACGCCGGAGCGTGGACCGTCCCGAAGGGCGAGTACGACCCCGCCGAACCGGCCTGGGAGGCGGCCCGGCGCGAGTTCGAGGAGGAGCTGGGGCTGCCGCCGCCCGAGGGCGAGGCCGTACCGCTCGGGGAGGTACGGCAGGCGGGCGGCAAGGTCGTCACGGTGTGGGCCGTCGAGGCCGGCCTCGATCCGGCGGCGGTCGTCCCCGGCACGTTCCGCATGGAGTGGCCGCCGAGGTCGGGCCGGTTCGAGGAGTTCCCCGAGCTGGACCGGGTGGCGTGGTTCCCGGTGGACCGGGCGCGCGAGGTGATCGTGAAGGCGCAGGCCGCGTTTCTCGACCGGCTGGCTGAGCACTCGCACTGACGAGAAGCGACCAGTGGCGGGCGTACGGCACGGGACCCGTCCGCGTTGCGGCGACCCGCGCCGCGCGCCAAGGTCGAAGCACGAGTCCGCACCAGGGAGGTCGGCCATGCCCATCGCGACGGTGAACCCGGCGAACGGCGAGACGCTCAGGACGTACGAGGCCATGGGCGAGGAGGAGATCGAGCGCCGGCTCCAGCTCGCGGAGGCCACTTTCCGCACGTACCGGACGACGCCGTTCGACGAGCGCGCCCGGCTCATGCGCCGGGCCGCCGACCTCCTGGAGGCGGACCAGGACGAGATCGGCAAGGTCATCACCACGGAGATGGGCAAGCCGGTCAAGCAGGCCCGCGCGGAGGCCGCCAAGTGCGCCAAGGCGATGCGCTGGTACGCCGACCACGCGGCGGAGCTGCTCGCCGACGAGGAGCCCGCCGAGTCGGACGTGAAGGACTCCGGAGCCTCCCGGGCCCTGGTCCGCTACCGGCCGCTCGGTCCGGTGCTCGCGGTGATGCCGTGGAACTTCCCGCTCTGGCAGGTCGTCCGGTTCGCCGCCCCCGCGCTGATGGCGGGCAACGTCGGGCTGCTCAAGCACGCCTCGAACGTGCCGCAGACCGCCCTCTACCTGGAAAACCTCTTCCACCGGGCGGGCTTCCCCGAGGGCTGCTTCCAGACCCTGCTGATCGGGTCGGCGGCCGTGGACGACATCCTGCGCGACGAGCGCGTGCGGGCCGCCACCCTCACCGGCAGCGAGCCCGCCGGCCGCGCGGTCGCCTCCACCGCCGGAGAGATGATCAAGAAGACGGTGCTGGAGCTGGGCGGCAGCGACCCGTTCGTCGTGATGCCGTCCGCCGACGTGGACCGCGCCGCCCAGGTGGCGGTGAACGCGCGTACGCAGAACGCCGGGCAGTCCTGCATCGCCGCCAAACGGTTCATCGTGCACACCGACGTGTACGACGCCTTCGCCGAACGCTTCACCGAGGGCATGAAGGCGCTGACGGTCGGCGACCCGATGGACGAGGGAACCGAGGTCGGCCCGCTCTCCAGCGAGCAGGGCGTGAACGACCTCGTCGAACTGGTCGACGACGCGGTACGCGGCGGCGCGAGCGTGCTGTGCGGAGGCGAACGCCCGGGCGGGCCCGGCTGGTACTACCCGCCGACCGTGCTGGCCGGCGTCACCCGCGGGATGCGCATCCACCGCGAGGAGGCCTTCGGCCCGGTCGCCACGCTGTACCGCGCGGCCGACCTGGACGAGGCGGTCCTGATCGCCAACGACACCGACTTCGGGCTCAGTTCCAACGTCTGGACGCGCGACGACGCCGACGTGGACCGCTTCGTACGGGACCTGGAGGCCGGCGGCGTGTACGTCAACGGGATGACGGCGTCCCATCCGGCGTTCCCGTTCGGCGGGGTCAAGCGGTCGGGCTACGGGCGTGAGCTGTCCGGGCACGGAATCCGGGAGTTCTGCAACATCACCACCGTATGGCACGGAGCGTGAGCCTTACGCGACTACGATCCCCTTTGTGAACCGCGAAGTGACCCTGCCTCTGATCGTCGACGACCGCGGCACCCTTCAGGTCGCCGCGTCCGACGTGAGCAAGCTGCTGCGCACGGTGGGCGGGCGCTGGCTGCGGCTGGTGGAGGCCGGCGAGGTGACTCTGGACGAGGACACGGTCGCCGCGCTCACCATCGAGCTCGCCAAACTCGCCGACCGGATCGACGTGGCCTGCATCGCCCACAGCAGCGGCCAGTCCTCCTGACGCCGTTCGTGCCCGCCGCCCGCACCGGCCGGTCCCCGGGACGGAGTATCCCGGCGGGAGATCGCCGCCCCCGTGAGTGATCGTGGATGGACACCCCCGAAAGGAGCACCGCTTTCCGGCCGGGGCGAGAGCCTTCCACGAGGCGGAAGCAGGCACGGTTCATGGCGACTTCGCGCAGCCCCTCCGTGTCCGTTCCGGAGCACGTGACCGCGACGGAGGAGACGCTGGAGCCGGCGCGCGAGCGCCACGCCGGCCATCCTCAACTGCCGCTGGTCCTCCGGCTGATGGAGAACACCGGCGCGTTCGACAGCACCACGCGGCAGGGCCCCGTCGCCCGGCGATCCGTCCTTGGGCCATCGACGAACTACTGCGCTGGATTCCCCATCGCAACGCGGTCGGGCTGTCCCGGATCGCGCTGAAGGACGTGGACGTCAGGGGCGTACGGATCCGGGCGAGCGACGCGGTCTACGTGTCGTACCTGGCCGCGAACCGCGACCCGGAGGTCTTCCCCGACCCGGACACGATCGGCTTCGCCCGCAGCCCCAACCCGCACGTGTCCTTCGGCTTCGGCCCGCACTACTGCCCCGGCGGCACGCTCGCCCGGCTGGAGTCCGAACTGCTCGTCGGCACGGTTCTGGACCGGGTACCCGGCCTGAAGCCCGCGGTGCCGCCCGAGGACGTGCCCTTCAGGAAGGGGCGCTGATCCGCGGGCCCGAGGCCCTGCCGGTGACCTGGTGAGCGGTCTGGCAGCGGTGTCGGAGGGGCTGCTGGTGCCGCCGGGCAGGGCAGGGTCGTGCGGGCGCCCGCCCAGCACGTGACTTACAAGGTGACCGGTTCGCACTCGCGCACGGCCTCCGCCTACCCGGCGGGCGCGCCGGCCAGGATGTTCTTCCAGGCGAGCCCGCCCCCGGACCACGAGCGCTACTTCGAGGAACCGCTGGAGACCCTGGGCGACCGGGGCCGCCGGACCACGAGGCCGTCGAGGCGTTGCGGGCCGCGTACGGCATCGGGCAACCGACGCCGCTGAGGCACGGTCAGCGGATGGGCATGCCCGCCAGCGTCCGCGCGATCACGAGCCGCTGGATCTCACTCGTGCCCTCGAAGATCGTGTAGATCGCGGAGTCGCGGTGCATCCGCTCCACCGGGTACTCCCGGGTGTAGCCGTTGCCGCCCAGGATCTGGACCGCCTGGGCGGTCACCTTCTTCGCCGTCTCACTCGCGAACAGCTTGGACATCGACCCCTCGGCCGCCGTGAACGGCTTGCCGTTGACCGCCATCCACGAGGCCCGCCACACCAGCAGCCGCGCCGCGTCGATGGAGGTGCGCATGTCGGCGAGCTGGAAGGCGACGCCCTGGTTGTCGATGATCGGGCGGCCGAACTGCTCGCGGGTCCGCGCGTACTCGAGGGCGACCTCGTAGGCGGCCCGGGCGGTGCCGACCGCCATGGCGCCGACCGCCGGCCGTGAGGCCTCGAAGGTGGCCATCGCCGCGTTCTTCACCCGCTCGCCCCCCTTCTTGGCCTTCTCCCGGGCGCGGGCCAGGCGGGCGTCGAGCTTCTCCTTGCCGCCGAGCAGGCAGGAGCCGGGGACACGCACGCTGTCGAGGATCACCTCGGCGGTGTGCGAGGCGCGGATGCCGTGCTTCTTGAACTTCTGGCCCTGGGACAGCCCCGGCGTGTCCGGCGGGACGATGAAGGAGGCGTGGCCCTTGGAGCCCAGTTCCGCGTCGACGACCGCGACGACGACGTGGACGTTGGCGATGCCGCCGTTGGTCGCCCAGGTCTTGGTGCCGTTGAGTACCCACTCGTCCTTGGCCTCGTCGTACACGGCACGCGTGCGCATGGAGGCCACGTCGGAGCCGGCGTCGGGCTCGGAGGAGCAGAACGCCGCGACCTTGACGTCGCCGGCGTCGCCGTACATCTGGGGGATCCAGGTGCCGATCTGCTCGTCGGTGCCGTTGGCGAGGACACCGACGGCGGCCAGACCGGTGCCGACGATGGACAGGGCGATACCGGCGTCACCCCAGAACAGCTCCTCCATCGCCATGGGGATGCCGAGGCCGGTGGGGTCGAAGTACTGCTGGGCGTAGAAGTCGAGGGAGTAGATGCCGACCTTGGCGGCCTCCTGGATGACCGGCCAGGGAGTTTCCTCACGCTCGTCCCATTCGGCGGCGGCGGGACGGATGACGTCGGCGGCGAAGCCGTGCAGCCAGTCCCGGACCTCCTTCTGTTCGTCGTTGAGCTCCATGGTGAACTCGGCCATGTCCCCTCCAGTGACGCACGTACATGTTACTTGCGGTAACGCGAGTCTTTTACCGGCGGGTAGGAAAAGTCAACTCCCCAGGCCCCGCCGCCCTCCCGTTCGATGCGCGGTGCCCGCCGGGTGTTAGTTTGCGCAGGCGTCACCGAAACAGCACGGGTGGGGAGAGCACATGGACACCACGCAGCGGACCGATCAACAACAGTCCGCCGACCGCCGCCGGCGCGAGCTGCTGGAGGCCGCCGACCGGGTGGTGCTGCGCGACGGCCCACAGGCCTCGATGAACGCCATCGCCGCCGAGGCCGGCATCACCAAGCCGATCCTCTACCGCCACTTCGGCGACAAGAGCGGACTCTACGCCGCCCTGGCGAAGCGGCACACGGACGCTCTCCTCTCCTCGCTGCGGGCCGCCCTGGACGCTCCGGCGGAACGGCGGGAACGGGTCGAGGCCACCTTGGACACCTACCTGGCGGCCATCGAGGCACGCCCGCAGGTGTACCGCTTCCTGATGCATCCGGCGGAGGGCAGCACCCCGCCGGGCGACCAGGGCTTCGACGTCGGCAAACACTCGGCACCCCTGCTGCGCCGCATGGGCGAGGAGCTGGCCCAGGTCATCGAGGAGCGCCTCGACGTCGGACCCGGCACCCAGCAGCTGGCCCGGGTCTGGGGGCACGGCATCGTCGGCATGATGCACGCCGCCGGGGACTGGTGGCTGGGCGAACGCCCGTGCCCCCGGGCGGAGTTGGTGCGCACCCTCGCCGACCTCCTGTGGGGCCGCCTCGCCGCGGCCGGCGACAAGGCGGGCGGCCCGGGCTTCTGACGGCCCCGGGCCGCGTCCGTGGACCGGACGTGCCCGTGCGGCGCGGCCACCCGCCGGTGCGGCCCCGTACCCCGGCCGACGCCCTCAGCGGCGCCAGGAAGCCCTCGCCACCTGCCGCATCAGCTTCCGGTGACGCCGGCCGGCCAGGCGGTCGGCGTACACCCGGCCCTCCAGGTGGTCGCACTCGTGCTGGAGGCACCGGGCGAAGAATCCGGACCCGTGCACGGTGACCGGCTCCCCGGTCACCGTGAAGCCCGACACGACCGCGTGGTCGTGACGCTCGGTTCCGGCCTCCAGGCCCGGCAGCGACAGACAGCCCTCCGGCCCGCGCACCACCACCCCGTCGGTCTCGACGAGCCGCGGGTTCACCACGTGGCCGAGGTGACGTTCGTCCTCGTCGTCCGGGCAGTCGTAGACGAAGACGCGCACCGGCTCACCGATCTGGTTCGCGGCCAGACCCACGCCGTGCGCGGCGTACATGGTCGCGAACAAGTCCTCCACGAGGGCCGCGAGTTCCGGACCGAAGTCCGTCACCTCCTCGCAGGGTGCGTGCAGGACGGGGTCGCCGAGGAGGCTGAGGGGCCGGACGCGCCCGCGGGCGCCCGGGATGGAACCTTGTCGCATGGCGGCAAGAGTAGGGTCCCTGTGTCCCCCGGCGGCTCGCGCCCACCGCCGGAACGCCATGACCGGTGCCGCGATTCGGGAGTGCGAACGGATCTCGATAGGCTGAGGTCCACACCACGTGGCCGTCAGGCTTCAGGCGCGGCGCGTACGCAAGGAGGATCGAGAACTGATGGCAGGCAACTCGGACCCGCTCACGCCCCGGGCCAAGATCGCCGTGACCGCGGGCAAGGCGGTCGCGGCGGCATCTCGTGCCGCGGGGCGCGGCAGCGGTTCGGTGATCGGCGGCAAGGTCGCGCTGAGACTCGATCCCGACCTCCTCGCCCGGCTCGCCCAGCACCTGGACGTGACCCTCGTCTCGGCGACCAACGGCAAGACCACCACCACCCGGCTCATCGCGGAGGCCCTCAAGGCCGCCGGGCCGGTCGTGTCCAACGCGCTCGGCGCCAACATGCCGGCCGGCATCACCTCGGCGCTCGCCGGCGGCTCGGAGGCCCGGTTCGGCGTCATCGAGGTCGACGAGAAGTACCTCGCCGGCGTCGCCCGGGACACCGACCCGAAGTGCATCGCGCTGCTCAACCTCTCCCGCGACCAGCTGGACCGCGCCGCCGAGACCCGGATGCTCGCCGAGAACTGGCGCGAGGGGCTGGCCGGTTCGAAGGCCGTGATCGTCGCCAACGCCGACGACCCGCTGGTGGTGTGGGCCGCCTCCTCCTCCCCCAACGTGATCTGGGTCGCCGCCGGGCAGATGTGGAAGGACGACGCATGGTCCTGCCCGTCCTGCGGCGGCGTGATGCAGCGTCCGGGCGACGACTGGTTCTGCGGCGAGTGCGGCTTCCGCCGGCCCACGCCGAGCTGGGCGCTCTCCGGCGACCACGTCCTCGACCCGCACGGCTCCGCCTGGCCGATCCACCTCCAGCTGCCGGGCCGCGCCAACAAGGCCAACGCCGCCTCCTCGGCCGCCGTCGCCGCCGTGTTCGGGGTGCCGCCGCAGGTCGCCCTGGAGCGCATGTACCAGGTGCAGGCGGTCGCCGGACGCTACGACGTCGTCCAGTTCCAGGGCCGTGACCTGCGTCTGCTGCTCGCCAAGAACCCGGCGGGCTGGCTGGAGACCTTCTCCCTGATCGACCCGCCGCCGACCCCGGTGATCCTCGCGGTGAACGCGCGCGGCGCCGACGGCACCGACACCTCCTGGCTGTGGGACGTCGACTACACCAGGCTGACCGGCCATCCGATCTGCCTGGTCGGTGACCGGAAGCTGGACCTCGCGGTGCGCCTGGAGGTCGCGAACCAGCAGTTCCAGGTCTGCGAGGACATCGACCAGGCGGTGCAGCTGTGCCCGCCGGGACGCATCGAGGTCATCGCGAACTACACCGCCTTCCAGGACCTGCGCCGCCGCGTCGGCAACTGACCGCGAGACTTCAGGGGACTTTCGTGAGCGACAACCAACTGCGGATCGTCTGGATCTACCCGGATCTGCTCAGCACGTACGGCGACCAGGGCAACGCCCTCGTCGTGGAACGCCGGGCCCGCCAGCGCGGCCTCGACGTCGCCCGGCTCGACGTGCGCAGCGACCAGCCGATCCCGACCTCCGGCGACATCTACCTGATCGGCGGCGGCGAGGACCGCCCGCAGCGGCTCGCGGCCGAGCGGCTGCGCCGGGACGGCGGCCTGTACCGGGCGGTGGAGAACGGCGCGATCGTCTTCTCCGTCTGCGCCGGCTACCAGATCCTGGGCCAGGAGTTCATCAACGACCTGGGGCAGCGCGAGCCGGGCCTCGGCCTGCTCGACGTGGTCTCGACGCGCGGCGAGGGCGCCCGGTGCGTCGGCGACGTCCTCGGCGACATCGACCCGCGCCTGGGCCTGCCTCCGCTGACCGGCTTCGAGAACCACCAGGGCGTCACCCACATCGGCCCGGGCGCCCGCCCGTTCGCCCAGGTCCGCTTCGGCAACGGCAACGGCACGGGCGACGGCACGGAGGGCGCGTACAACGACACCGTCTTCGGCACGTACATGCACGGCCCGGTGCTGGCGCGCAACCCGCTGATCGCGGACCTGCTGCTGAAGCTGGCGCTCGACGTGAACGCGCTGCCGCCGACCGACGACCGCTGGTACGAGGCGCTCCGCAACGAGCGCATCGCCGCCGCGCAGCAGCCTGCGTAGACCCGGCTGCCCCGCAGCGGCCCGCACCCGCAGGCGGCGGCGCGGCCGCCTGCCCGGCGTCCGCGGAAGGGCCCGTCTGATGACTCATCCGCACAGGTGAGCGGGCACGTCCAGTAGGCGGACGCGCGGTTCGGTCCCGCCCCCCGATGCCGCTAGGGTGGCGGGAATCGAGCCGGACAGCGCGGTCCGGCCCCCGTGCCACTTGAGAAGGTATTCCGGGCTATGCGCATTGGTGTCCTCACGTCCGGCGGTGACTGCCCCGGCCTGAACGCCGTCATACGGTCCGTCGTGCACCGCGCCGTCGTCGACCACGGCGACGAGGTCATCGGCTTCCGGGACGGCTGGAAGGGCCTCCTGGAGTGCGACTACCTCAAGCTCGACCTCGACGCGGTCGGTGGCATCCTGGCCCGCGGCGGCACCATCCTCGGCTCCTCCCGGGTCCGTCCCGAGCACCTGCGGGACGGGGTGGAGCGCGCCCGGGGCCACGTCGAGGAACTTGCCCTGGACGCGATCATCCCGATCGGCGGCGAGGGCACGCTGAAGGCGGCACGGCTCCTCTCCGACAACGGCCTGCCGATCGTGGGCGTGCCGAAGACCATCGACAACGACATCGCCGTCACGGACGTCACGTTCGGTTTCGACACGGCCGTCACTGTCGCCACCGAGGCCCTGGACCGGCTGAAGACCACCGCCGAGTCCCACCAGCGGGTGCTGATCGTGGAGGTCATGGGCCGTCACACCGGCTGGATCGCGCTGCACTCGGGCATGGCGGCCGGCGCCCACGCCGTCGTCGTCCCGGAGCGGCCCTTCGACATCGACGAGCTGACCGCCAAGGTCGGCGAGCGTTTCTCGGCGGGCAAGCGGTTCGCGATCGTGGTGGCCGCGGAGGGCGCCAAGCCGAAGCCCGGCACCATGGACTTCGACGAGGGCGGCAAGGACGTCTACGGCCACGAGCGCTTCGCCGGTATCGCCCGTCAGCTCTCCATCGAGCTGGAGGAGCGCCTCGGCAAGGAGGCCCGGCCGGTGATACTCGGGCACGTCCAGCGCGGCGGCACGCCGACCGCGTACGACCGGGTGCTGGCGACGCGGTTCGGCTGGCACGCGGTGGAGGCCGTGCACCGCGGGGAGTTCGGGATGATGACGGCCCTGCGCGGAACCGACATCGCCATGGTGTCGCTGGCCGAGGCCGTGAAGACGCTGAAAACGGTGCCGGTGGAGCGCTACGACGAGGCGGAGTGCGTTCTCTGAGGCGTACCCGACGACAAACCGCCCCCGGTCGCAGCCGCGACCGGGGGCGGTTCTACTCTGGTGCGGACAGACAGCGCTCAACCCCCACGAAACAGGAGCCGGCGGATGGATCACAGCGGGCACGGCATGACGATGGATCTGCCGCCGTTCACGCTGGGGCGAGGTCTCGCCTGGTCGGCGGACCCCTTCTTCCTGATCGCCTGCCTCCTGGGACTGGCGCTCTACGGCTGGGGCGTACTCCGTCTGGTGCGGCGCGGCGACAAGTGGCCGGTGGGCCGGACCGTGTCCTTCGTCGTCGGTGTGCTGAGCGTGGCGCTGATGATGTGCACCAAGCTGAACGACTACGGCATGGTCATGTTCAGCGTGCACATGGTCCAGCACATGATCATCAGCATGGTGTCGCCGATCCTGCTGCTGCTCGGCGCCCCGATCACCCTGGCGCTGCGGGCGCTGCCCCCGGCGGCCCGCGGCCGCAAGGGGCCCCGCGAGCTGCTGCTGATGCTGCTGCACAGCCGCTACATGCGGATCATCACGCATCCCGCGTTCACCATCCCGCTGTTCATCGCGAGCCTGTACGCGCTGTACTTCACCCCCCTCTTCGACTTCCTCATGGGTTCCCAGGTCGGGCACATCGCGATGATGGTGCACTTCCTCGCCGTCGGCGTGGTGTTCTTCTGGCCGATCATGGGCGTGGACCCGGGCCCGCACCGGCCGGGCTATCTGATGCGGATGCTGGAGCTCTTCGCGGGCATGCCGTTCCACGCGTTCTTCGGCATCGCGCTGATGATGGCGTCGTCACCCATGGTCGGCACGTTCGAGAACCCGCCCGCGTCGCTCGGCATCGACGCGCTCTCCGACCAGAACGCGGCGGGCGGCATCGCCTGGGCCTTCAGCGAGGTCCCGTCCGTGCTGGTGCTGCTCGCGCTGCTGTTCCAGTGGTATGCCTCGGAGGAGCGGCAGGCCCGGCGCGGCGACCGGGCCGCCGAACGCGACGGCGACAAGGAACTTGAGGCATACAACGCCTATCTGGCCTCACTGAACACACGCGGCGGCTGAACGGCGGCTCCGTTCAGTAGCATGTGGCGCGTCGGGGGGAACCGCCCGGGGGGAGCGGTATGGCACGTCACGCATTCTCAGGATCAGAGGGCCCAGGATCAGAGGGCCCGGGATCAGAGGGCCCGGGACCGCGGCCGGAAGTGGGCCGGGTCGTCGTCGGCCGCTATCTGCTGCTGCGCCCGCTCGGTGACGGCGGGCGGGGCCGGGTATGGCTCGCCCACGACCAGCTGCTGAGCCGCGAGGTCGCGCTGGAGGCCGCCCGCACCGGTACCCGGAACCTGCCGCGGCCGCCCGGCCATCCGCACGTCGTGACCGTTCACGAGGTGGTGGAGCACGAGGGCGTGCCGTGGGTCGTCATGGAGTACGTGGCGGGCGCCGTCGGCCTGGGGGAGCTGGTGGCCCGGCGCGGCCCGCTGGCCCCGGCCGACTGTGCCCGGATCGGACTCGCGGTGCTCACCGTGCTCGGTGCGCCGGACGCCGGGCGCGAGCGGAACGGGCCGCACCGGGAGGTGGAGCCGGCCGACATCCTGCTGGCTCCGGACCGCGGTGGCGCGCCGTACGGCAGGATCCTGCTCCTGGACCACGTCGTCGCCCGGCCCGTGGACGGGGACGGTCTCCTCGCACTGGGCCGCACACTCCACTACGCCGTCGAGGGGCACGAGCCCTCCGAGCGGGAGGTACCCGGTCCGCCGGTGCGGGCCGGTGCGCTCGGGCCGCTGCTGGAGCGGCTCCTCGCCGGGGACCGGGCACGTCGCGTCACGGTGGCCGAGGCGGAGGCGGAACTGGCGTGGATCGTCACACCGCAGACCGAGACGTACGCCCGGCCGCGGACCGACCCGGGATCGCAGCCGCCCTGGTCCGCGGCGCACCCGGCCGTGCCGGGCCCCGCCGCCTCCGCCGGCCGAGGGGCCCGCCCGCGGGCGGGGCGCCCCCGCCCCGGCGTTGGGGGTGGGGGGGGGGTCGGGCCCGGGGGGGGCACGGGTCGAGGGGGACAGGTCGGCAGGACGGATCGGGCCGGTCGGCCCGGTCGGA
>NZ_JBNGGE010000009.1:0-216873 GCF_049975785.1 Streptomyces sp. WG7 | reverse complement strand
CCGAAGGCGGTCCACCCCCCGTAGAAGATCGCGGCCACCAGGCCGAGCGCGGTGACCGCGAACGACCACCCGAAGGTTTTCAGAACCACTGGCTACCCAATCGTATGTGTACGGGGCTCCCCCGCGCCGTACGCGGCTTTACGAAACGTTGACTCCGAAGTCTAGAGCGATGCCCCGGAGCCCCGACGCGTACCCCTGTCCCACGGCACGGAACTTCCACTCTCCCTGATAGCGGTAGAGCTCGCCGAAGATCATCGCGGTCTCCGTGGAGGCGTCCTCGCTGAGGTCGTAACGGGCGAGTTCCTGGCCGTCGGCCTGGTTGACGACCCGGATGAAGGCGTTGCTGACCTGGCCGAAGGTCTGGCCGCGTTCGTCGGCCATGTGGATGGAGACCGGGAAGACGATCTTGTCGCAGTGTGCCGGCACCGCGGAGAGGTCGATCAGCACCGACTCGTCGTCACCGTCGCCCTCGCCGGTGAGGTTGTCGCCGGTGTGCTCGATGGAGCCGTCCGGGCTCTTGAGCTGGTTGTAGAAGACGAACCACTCGTCGCCGAGCACCCGGCCACTGCTGCACGCCAGTGCGCTGGCGTCGAGGTCGAAGGGTGCTCCGGTGGTGGAACGCGCGTCCCAGCCGAGCCCGACCAGTACCTGTGTGAGGTTCGGTGCGGCCTTGGACAGGGAGACGTTGCCGCCCTTGGCCAGCGTGACGCCCATGGTGATCCCTCCCCGGGTGATGGTTCTCGGGTTTCCTGCACGTCCGGCGCCGCACGTAAACCGTGCGGCGCCGGACGGTCGAGGCCGTTCCTCGGGCGTGACGGTCGAGGCCGTCGCCTCGGACGTGACGGTCGAGGCCGCCACCTCGGACGTATGGGTACGTCAGACGTTCACGTGGGTGCGTCAGACGTTCACGCCGAAGTCCTGGGCGATGCCGCGCAGGCCGGACGCGTAGCCCTGGCCGATGGCGCGGAACTTCCACTCCGCACCGTGGCGGTAGAGCTCGCCGAAGACCATGGCGGTCTCCGTGGAGGCGTCCTCGCTCAGGTCGTAACGGGCGATCTCGGCGCCGCCGGCCTGGTTGACGACGCGGATGAACGCGTTGCGCACCTGGCCGAAGGACTGCTGGCGGTTCTCGGCGTCGTAGATCGAGACCGGGAAGACGATCTTCTCGATGTCGGCGGGGACTCCGGCGAGGTCGACCTTGATCTGCTCGTCGTCGCCCTCGCCCTCACCGGTGAGGTTGTCGCCGGTGTGCTCGACCGATCCGTCCGGGCTCTTCAGGTTGTTGAAGAAGATGAAGTGCGCGTCGCTGGCGACCTTGCCGCCGCTGTTCAGCAGCATCGCGCTGGCGTCGAGGTCGAAGTCGGTACCGGTCGTGGTGCGGATGTCCCACCCCAGACCGACGATGACCGCGGTCAGGCCGGGGGCCTCCTTGGTCAGCGATACGTTGCCGCCCTTGCTGAGGCTGACTCCCACGAGTCCTCCATTGGTGTCCAGGGGCGGGAAGCCCCGAAGTGCGTTGAATGTCGAGCGTCGGATGTCGACCGTCGGATGTCTTTGCGGATACCGGATCAACGAGTCGATCCTAGTGACGGGTTCCCGTTCGCCGCAGGCCCTGAAGCCGACAAATCACAGGGTGTCGATCACGCGTCGCTCAGGTGCGGGTCACAGGGCGTCGAGCGCCTTCACGTACTCGGCCAGGTCACGGGCGTCCGGCAGGCCGTTGCGGACGGTCCAGCGCACGATCCCCTCCTGGTCGATGATGAAGGTGCCCCGGACGGCGCAGCCCTTGTCCTCGTCGAAGACGCCGTACGCGCGCGAGACGTTGCCGTGCGGCCAGAAGTCGGACAGCAGCGGGTACTCCAGGCCCTCCTGCTCGGCGAAGACGCGGAGGGTGTGGATGGAGTCGTTGGAGACGGCGAGCACCTGGGTGTCCCGGTCGGAGAACTGCGGCAGGTTGTCGCGCACCTCGCACAGCTCGCCGGTGCACACACCGGTGAAGGCGAACGGGTAGAAGAGCAGCACGACGTTCTTCCGGCCATGGAAGTCGGACAGCCGGACGGTCGCGCCGTGGTTGTCCTTGAGTTCGAAGTCGGGGGCCTTGTCGCCGACCTGGAGCGTCATGTCCTGTTCGTCCCTTCGTAGGGTGGTTCGCTGGGAACCACCCTACGCAGGGATCATCGCGGGTCCGCGGACGGGCCGACGGCGGTCGGCCCGTACGAGGTCCGGGTGTGGTGCGGAGCCTGGCCGGCTACCGCTTGGACTTGGCGGCCTTGGGCGTCGCCAGCCGGCTGCCGCTCCAGTCCTTTCCGACGCTGACGCTCTTGGCGGCCGTCAGTCCGGCCGTCGTCGCGGCTTCCGAAATGTCGCTGGCCTCGACGTACCCCGAACGGCCGGTCTTCGGCGTGAGGAGCAGGATCGCCCCGCCCTCTTCGATGTACGTGGTGGCATCCACCAGCGCATCCGTCAGGTCGCCGTCGTCGTCACGGAACCACAGCACGACGGCATCGGCCACGTCCTCGTAGTCCTCGTCCACCAGCTCGCCCTCGACGGCGCCCTCAATGGCCTCGCGGAGCTCCTGGTCGACGTCGTCGTCGTAGCCGATCTCCTGGACCACCTGCCCGGGCTGGAACCCCAGCCTGACGGCAGGGTTCGTCCGCTCCTCCGCGTGGTCCGCGGTCGCGCTCACGGGTTGCCTCCTGATCATGTCTTGGTGAATATCTCAGCCACGCGCGTGCGCGAAGCATTGGCCGTAGTCCACACGGGCGGGGCGGATCGCGCAAGTACCCGGCGACTGGGACCGCCGAAACGGTGACGATCCCGGCCGTGTCGCCGCAACTCCAGCCATGCCATCCCGACCAAAGGTGACGTACACCACACCTATCTGCCCCGTTTGCGTATTTGGGAACCATGTGTGGGTACGAGACTCGAATGAACGTGCCCCCGACTCCCATGGGGGAATCGGTTACCCCACGGTACAGATGACGTTTGGCCCCGCGAGGTACACGATGGGGAATCGGCGGGGAATCGGCGCGACACCCGGCAAACTGGCCCTCCGACAGCGAAGGAACAGCGTGGCTTCCGCATCCGATCGCAGTGATCGCAGTGATCGCAATCCGATCATCATTGGTGGCCTTCCGAGTCAGGTTCCTGACTTCGACCCCGAGGAGACCCAGGAGTGGCTCGACTCCCTCGACGCCGCCGTCGACGAGCGGGGCCGGGAACGGGCCCGCTATCTGATGCTGCGGCTGATCGAGCGGGCCCGCGAGAAGCGCGTGGCCGTGCCCGAGATGCGCAGCACGGACTACGTGAACACCATCCCGACCAAGAGCGAGCCGTTCTTCCCCGGCAACGAGGAGATCGAACGCAAGATCCTCAACGCCACCCGGTGGAACGCCGCTGTGATGGTCTCACGCGCGCAGCGCCCCGGTATCGGCGTCGGCGGTCACATCGCGACCTTCGCCTCCTCGGCCTCCCTGTACGACGTGGGCTTCAACCACTTCTTCCGCGGCAAGGACGAGGGCGACGGCGGCGACCAGGTCTTCTTCCAGGGGCACGCCTCGCCGGGCATCTACGCGCGCGCGTACCTGCTGGACCGGCTCAGCGAGGAGCACCTCGACGGGTTCCGGCAGGAGAAGTCGAAGGCGCCGCACGCCCTGTCGTCGTATCCGCACCCGCGGTCGATGCCGGACTTCTGGGAGTTCCCGACGGTGTCGATGGGCCTCGGTCCGATCGGCGCGATCTACCAGGCGCGGATGAACCGCTACATGCACGCGCGCGGCATCGCGGACACGTCCCGCTCGCACGTGTGGGCCTACCTCGGTGACGGCGAGATGGACGAGCCGGAGTCGCTGGGCCAGCTGTCCATCGCCGCCCGTGAGGGCCTGGACAACCTGACCTTCGTCGTCAACTGCAACCTGCAGCGGCTCGACGGCCCGGTGCGCGGCAACGGCAAGATCATCCAGGAGCTGGAGTCGGTCTTCCGGGGCGCCGGCTGGAACGTCATCAAGCTGGTGTGGGACCGCACCTGGGACCCGCTGCTCGCGCAGGACCGCGACGGCGTGCTGGTCAACCGTATGAACACCACCCCGGACGGCCAGTTCCAGACGTACGCCACGGAGTCCGGCGCCTACATCCGCGAGCACTTCTTCGGCGACGACCACCGGCTGCGCGCGATGGTCGAGAGCATGACCGACGATCAGATCCTGCACCTGGGGCGCGGCGGTCACGACCACCGGAAGATCTACGCGGCGTACAAGGCGGCCCTGGAGCACAGGGGCCAGCCGACGGTCATCCTCGCCAAGACGATCAAGGGCTGGACGCTCGGCCCGAACTTCGAGGGCCGCAACGCCACGCACCAGATGAAGAAGCTGACGGTCGACGACCTCAAGCGCTTCCGCGACCGGCTGCACCTGCCGATCTCCGACAAGGAGCTGGAGTCCGGCCCGCCGCCGTACTACCACCCGGGCCGGGACACCGAGGAGATGCAGTACATGCACGACCGCCGCCTGGGTCTCGGCGGCTACGTCCCGACCCGCGTCGTGCGCTCGAAGCCCCTGGCACTGCCGGACGGCAAGACGTACGCGACCGTGAAGAAGGGGTCGGGTCAGCAGTCCATCGCGACGACGATGGCCTTTGTGCGGCTGCTGAAAGACCTCATGCGGGACAAGGAGATCGGCAAGCGGTTCGTACTGATCGCGCCGGACGAGTACCGCACCTTCGGCATGGACTCGTTCTTCCCGAGCGCGAAGATCTACAACCCGCTCGGGCAGCAGTACGAGTCCGTGGACCGGGATCTGCTGCTCGCCTACAAGGAGGCGCCGACCGGGCAGATGCTGCACGACGGCATCTCCGAGGCCGGCTGCACGGCCTCGCTGATCGCGGCCGGATCGGCGTACGCCACGCACGGCGAGCCACTCATCCCGGTCTACGTCTTCTACTCGATGTTCGGCTTCCAGCGCACCGGTGACCAGTTCTGGCAGATGGGCGACCAGCTGTCGCGAGGTTTCGTACTGGGTGCGACCGCGGGCCGTACGACTCTGACCGGTGAGGGTCTCCAGCACGCGGACGGCCACTCGCAGCTGCTGGCGTCCACCAACCCGGCCTGTGTCGCCTACGACCCGGCCTTCGGCTTCGAGATCGCGCACATCGTCGAGGACGGTCTGCGCCGGATGTACGGCGGGGACGAACAGCACCCGCACGGCGAGGACGTCTTCTACTACCTCACCGTCTACAACGAGCCGATCCAGCATCCGGCCGAGCCCGAGAACGTGGACGTCGAGGGCATCCTCAAGGGCGTGTACCGCTTCAGCGAGGGAACCTCCGGTTCCATTCCGGCGCAGATCATGGCGTCCGGGGTCGCGGTGCCGTGGGCGGTCGAGGCCCAGCGGGTCCTCGCCGACGAGTGGAACGTGCGCGCCGACGTCTGGTCGGCGACCTCCTGGAACGAGCTGCGGCGGGAGGCGGTGGCGTGCGAGGAGCACAACCTGCTGCATCCCGAGGAGGAGCAGCAGGTGCCGTACGTGACACGGAAGCTGGCCGGTGCGCAGGGACCGTTCGTGGCGGTGTCCGACTGGATGAGGTCGGTTCCGGACCAGATCGCGCGGTGGGTGCCGGGGACGTACCAGTCGCTGGGCGCGGACGGGTTCGGCTTCGCGGACACGCGCGGGGCGGCGCGGCGCTTCTTCCACATCGACGCGCAGTCGATCGTGGTGGGGGTGCTGACGGAGCTGGCGCGGGAGGGGAAGGTCGACCGTTCGGTGCTGAAGCAGGCGATCGACCGGTACCGGCTGCTGGATGTCGCGGCGGCGGATCCGGGGGTCGCGGGTGGTGACGCGTAGCGCGTAGCGCGCAGACGGGTGGTGTGAGGGGCGGTGGGGCTGCGGCTCCGCCGCCCCTCACGTCTGTTCCTCGGGGTCCTTGCGGTGCGGGCCGCGGGTGGGGTGGTCGCGGCGAGGAACATCCGGTCGCCGGGTGACGGAGCGAACCGGGCGTTCACGGCGCCGAGCCGGAACCGGACCCGGCCTTGACCTCGACTTCGCTCGAGGTCTTAGCGTGCTCGCATCATCAGCCATTCCGTCAGTCATTCCGTCAGTCATTCCTTCAGTCATTCCATCAGCCATTCCATCAGTCATTACGTCAGTCATTACGTCAGTCACTCCTGAGGGAGCACCACGCATGACGACACCACCCACGACCGACGCCGAACTCGCCGCGCAGCCCGCCGGGTACTGGACCGGAATGGCCTATGAGGCCATCATTTCGTTCATCCGGGACCGGCAGGCCGAACTGGGCTTCACCCAGCCTCAGTTCTGGCTGCTGCGCAACCTGTCGAAGAACGACATCTCCCCCGACGGCCGCGGCATGACCCTCTCCGAACTCCAGCAGGCCATGAGTTCGTACCTCAGGCCCGAGGACGACCTGGGGAAGGAGGCGGAGGTCCTGCTGGAGCGCGGCCGGCTGACCCGCGACGCCGAGGGGCGGCTATGGATCACCGCGGCGGGCGAGGAGGCTCGTACGGGCCTCCAGCAGCACACGCCGGCCATCCGGGACCACATCCACCAGGGCATCGACGACGCCGATTACGTCACGACGCTGAAAGTGCTCCAGCAGATGATCCGGAACACCGGCGGCTCGCCGGTCTAGGGGCTCGCGGGGGTGTCAGAGCATGCCGTGGCCCGGGGTCGTCGCTCCGAGGAGCCGGACGACCGCCAGGACCGTGTCGACGACACCCAGGGCCAGGGCGACCACGGCCGGTGCCGGGCGGGATCCCGCCCGGCTTCGGCCCATGGCGAGCCGGCCGCAGACGACCGCGACGGGGCCGAGGACGATCCCCAGCACGAAGAACCCGGCGATCGCGCAGATGACTCCGACGACTGCGAGCGTCGCGCGGTCCGGCCCGGTCCGTGACCACGTCCGGCCACGTGAGCGGGGGTGCCCGCGCGCTCCCTGTCCGAAGCTCGCCATCGTCAACTCCCTGAACTCTTCGTGGAGTTCGGGTACCCCTCTGCGGCGCCTCATGCCTGCCGCGAACGCGCTGCCTGCGCGCTGCCCCCCTCCAGCAGCGCGCCGCAGCCTCTCGCCCTCCGTGCCCTCCGGAGGACCTGACCCACTGTGACCTGCGAGGTTCGCCGGAGGGGAGGGTTCGCCGACCCTGTCACCCGGATAGGCGAACAGGGCCGGAAAAGGGCGGAGTGCCGGGCCCGGCGGGCCCGGCACTCCGTCGTGCGCTCTCCGTCAGATGTGGCCCACTCCCGCGCCGGCCTCCGCGTTCTCACCGCGCTTGGTGAGGAACGCGACCAGCACGGCCACGGCGGCGACGCCGGCGGCGACGAGCGACGCCAGGCTCATGCCGGACATGAAGGTGTCGTGGGCGACCTCCGTGACCTTCGCGGCCATCTGTTCCGGCATGCCCTCGGCCACCGGCGGCACACCGACCTGGACCGCCTCGGAGGCCTGGCCCAGCTGCTCGGGCGCCAGCTTCGGAAGGCCGGCGTCCGCCCAGTTGCCCTCCAGGTCGCTGTCGACCTTGGAGGCCATCACGGCGCCGAGCACGGCCGTACCCAGGCTGCCGCCGATCTGCATCGCCGCCTGCTGGAGACCACCGGCGACACCGGACAGCTCCATCGGCGCGTTGCCGACGATGACCTCGGTGGCGCCGACCATGACGGGCGCGAGTCCGAGACCGAGCAGGGCGAACCAGAGCGACATGAGGCCGCTGCCGGTGTCCGTCTCCAGGGTCGACATGCCGTACATGGCGAGCGCGGTGAACGCCATGCCGCCCGCGAGCGGGATACGCGGACCGAACTTGGTGATCATCGCGCCGGCCAGCGGGGAGCCGACGATCATCATGCCGGTGAGCGGCAGCAGGTGCAGGCCGGCGTCGATCGGGCCCATACCGTGCACGTTCTGGAGGTAGAACGTCACGAAGAACAGGCCGCCCATGAAGGCGATCGCCATCATGACCATCAGCACCACACCCGCCGACAGCGGCACCGAACGGAACAGCGCCAGCGGGATCAGCGGCTCCTTGACCTTCGTCTCCCAGAAGGCGAAGAGCCCGAAGCCCGCGACGGAGGCGACGAGGAACAGCCACGTCATGCCGTCGCCCCAGCCCCACTCGGGCGCCTTGATGAGCGCCCAGACCAGGCAGAACATCGCGGCGGAGAGCAGCGCGATACCGAGGACGTCGAAGGAGCGCGGCGCGTTCTCCGCACGGTGGTCCAGAAGGATCATGACGCCGAGGACGACGGCGAGAATGCCCACCGGCACGTTGATGAAGAACACGGACTGCCAGTTGACGTGCTCGACCAGCACACCGCCGAGGATCGGGCCGCCCGCGGTGGAGGCACCGATGACCATGCCCCAGATGCCGATGGCCATGTTGAGCTTCTCGGCCGGGAAGGTGGCCCGCAGCAGACCGAGCGCGGCCGGCATCAGCAGGGCGCCGAACAGGCCCTGGAGCACTCGGAAGGCGACGACCAGCGGGATGGTGTCGGACAGCCCGATGGCACCGGACGCGGCGGCGAAGCCGACCACGCCTATGAGGAAGGTCTGCCGGTGTCCGAATCGGTCACCGAGCTTGCCCGCGGTGATCAGGGAGACCGCGAGGGCGAGGAAGTAGGCGTTGGTGATCCACTGGACGTCGGCGAAGCTGGCCTTCAGGTCGTTCTGGATGGCCGGGTTGGCGATGGCCACGATGGTGCCGTCGAGGGCCACCATCATGACCCCTACAGCGACGGTGACGAGGGTGAGCCACGGGTGGCCGCGCAGTCCGCTGGCCGGTGCGGGGCCCGACGGGCCGGACGACGCTCCCCCGCCCCCCGACCCCGTCTTGTCGATGGTGGTCTGACTAGTCATACATTCGAGGCTAGTGACAGTCGCTGACAGTTGACAAACCAATTCATTGGTCAGTAACTGACACGACATCTCCCTATAGCCTGAACTGCGGAAACACTACGAAAAGGCAGCGCGGCAACACGCCGGGGCCGACGCGAGGAGCGACCTTTTGAAGATGGCGGACACAGCACCCTCTCCGGGCCTGCGCGAACGCAAGAAGCAACGCACCCGGGACGCGCTGCTGCGCTCCGCGCTGGAGTTGTTCACCGAGCGGGGTTACGAGGGGACGACGGTCGACGACATCGCCGAGGCGGCCGATGTCTCGCAGCGCACCTTCTTCCGCTACTTCGCCAGCAAGGAGGAGGCGGCCTTCTTCGTGTCGCGGCTCGCGGAGTCGCACTTCGTCGACGCCGTACGCCGCCGCCCGCCCGGCGAGGCACCGCTGGACGCGATGCGCCAGGCCCTCGTGGACAGCTGGGGCAGCATCGGCGAGACCATCGAGCAGCTGGTCCCGCTCGACCTGCACATGCGCTTCTACCGGGTGATCGAGTCGACGCCCGCCCTGCTCGCCGCCCATCTGCGGCGTGCGACGGAGCTGGAGGAGGAGATCGCCCGCGTCATCGCCGTCCGCGAGAACCTCGACGTGGACGTGGACCCCCGGCCCCGCGTGGTCGTGGCCGTCTTCGGGGCGGTGATGCGGGTGACCGAACGGATCTGGTCGGCGCGGGACGACGCCGGCCTCGCGGCGCTGCGCGACCTGACCGCCTCCTACCTCGACCAGGTGGAACCCGCGCTCACCGGCGACTGGCGGAGCCGCCCCGGGTCCGGACGGACGGAACCCTCTGAGGCCTGACGGGCGGGCGCAATCCCGTAACGCATGATCGAAACGTGATCCGTGTCACTGGATTCACGCGAGGCCGTCCCGTTCTCCTAGTGTGTCCTCCCAGTGACTTCCTTCGACACCTCCCCGCAACTGAACGTCTGGCGCGCACTGCTCGCCCTGGCTGTCGTGTTCGTGATGCTGGCGACCACCGGCTGGACCGCCCTGCGCAACCAGCGGGGACCCACGGCCCTCGAAGCGTCGGTCGCGGCCTGGGAGCACGGCCGGATCGACGGGCGCCGGCTGCCGGACGCGCAGGCGGCGCCCGCCCGGCTGGCCCGCTTCTTCGCCTCGCTCACCCAGTGGCAGCGCGCGAGCCTGGCCCGCCGCTACCCCCTCGCCGTCGGCAACATGAACGGCGCCCCCGTCGAACTGCGCTACCTCGCCAACCGCGCGGCGCTCCGCAAGGCGCGCGCCGTGGAGCGACTGCGGATGCACGACAAACGGCTGTCCCTGTCCGGGCAGCGCGAGGCCGGCCGGCGCGCGCACCACTACGAGTCGCTGCTCAGCCCCGAACGCCACATCCTCGCCTTCGACCCGGCGGGCTCGGGCAGGATCGCCGAGGTGTTCGGGAACCTCGACCGCGCCGAGCGCGTGTCCGTCGTCGTGCCCGGCGTCGACACCGAACTGCTCACCTTCCAGCGCACCCGCCGCAAGTACTCGGCACCCGTCGGCATGGCCGAGTCCCTGCTCGCGGCCGAACGCAGGGTGAGCCCCGACACCCGTACGGCCGTGATCGCCTGGGCCGACTACACCTCCCCCAGCGGCCTCGGCATGGAGGCGGCCACCGCGGCCCGCGCCGAACAGGGGGCCGTCCGGCTGAACGCGCTGCTGCGGGCGCTGCCCGGCCGGGCCCCCGTCTCCCTGTTCTGCCACAGCTACGGCTCGGTGGTGTGCGGCCTCGCCGCCGACACGCTGCCCCGCCGGGTGAGCGACATAGCGGTGGCGGGCAGCCCCGGCATGCGCGTCGAGAACGCCGCCCACCTCCGCACCTCCGCCCGTGTGTGGGCGATGCGGGACGCCGACGACTGGATCCAGGACGTGCCGTACCTGGAGGTCGGCGGCCTCGGGCACGGCGCCGATCCGGTGTCCGCGGCGTTCGGGGCGCGGGTACTGTCCGCGCGGGGCGCCGACGGGCACAGCGGCTACTTCGTACCGGGCACGGAGAGCCTGCGGAACTTCGCGGAGATCGGTGTTGGCGCATACCGCACGGTCGCCTGCGCCGCAGAAGACGACACATGCCGGGCGGATTTGTCCCTGGCGACGACGGCCGGACGCGCGTAGAAGACGCAGAAACTCCGGTTTGCACGGGGAGGGACGGAAGAGCTCGTGCCGCATACGATGAGCCGTATGGGTGACGTACTGGCCGGATTTCATGCCGCCTGGGAGTTCGAGTCCGACTCCGTGCTCATCCGCTACGAACGGGGGATTCGAACACCGAAGCTGTTCCAGGCCCTGGGGGAACGCCGTGTCCCCCTGGAGGCGATCGCCGGGGTGACGCTCACGCCCGGCAGGCGGGGCACCGTGGTGCTGCGCGCCGAGCCGCGCCCGGGTGCCGATCCGCTGATGGAGGCGGCGGCCGGGCAGCTGAAGGAGGGCTGTGACCCGTACCGGCTGGTGCTGCCCGCCGAGCGGGGGACGCTCGCGGAGTACTACGCCGACGAGCTGCGGGCGCTGCTGACCGAGTCCGGCGAGACCGAGCGGTACCTGGTGGCGGCGCCCGAGGCGCCGCTGCACTTCAAGGCGTACGACGCAAAGGCGTCCTTCGACGGGACGTCGGTGTCCTTCCGGTGGTTCTGGACGGGCGCGTCGTCGGCGAAGTGGAAGGCCGGCGACCAAAGCTTCCCGGTTGCCGGACTGGGCGGCGTGGAGTGGCGCTCCCCCGAGGTGTTCGAGGGGTATCTGCGGCTGCTGCCGCGGGAGGGGGCGCCGGCCGCTCCGCAGGCCGACCAGGACCCGGCGGCGGTCGTGTTCGGGCTCGGGTACGGGCCCGTGCACGAGTCGCTGCCGTTCGCCGCGGCGGTGCTGGCCGCGGTGCGGGAACGGGGTTCCGCGGTGCCGGTGCCGGTGCCGGCGCCTCGGCGTGATCCCGCGGACATCGCCGAGCGGATCCGGCATCTCGGGGAGCTGCACCAGGCGGGGCTGGTGACGGACGAGGAGTTCTCCTCGAAGAAGGCGGAGTTGCTGGCGGAGCTCTAGCTTCCGCCGGGTGCCGTTCCCTCGCGGGGCGCGGGAACGGCACCCGGGGTCGGGCCGTGGTCGCCGCTATTCCCGGCCCGCCGACGTGAACGACATGTCCGCGTAGCGGGTGCCCGCCACCTTGCCCGCGATGGGGTCCAGGAGGGACAGCTCGTCCTGCGTCAGGACGATCCGCGTCGCCGCCGTGTTCTCCTCCACCCGGCCCGGCTTCCTGGTGCCCGGGATCGGGACGACCGGGAGGTCGTGCACCCGCGCCCGCTGCTGGGTCCAGGCCAGGGCGATCTGGCCGAGGGTGGCGTCGTGGGCGTCGGCGACGGTGCGGACCGGGTCGAGGAGGGCCGCGTTGGCCACCGCGTTGTCGCCGGTGAAGCGGGGCTGCTGGCGGCGGAAGTCATCGGCCGTGAGGTCCTGGTCGGCGTTGGTGAAGGCGCCGGTGAGGAAGCCCCGGCCGAGCGGAGAGTACGGGACGAGGGCCACGCCCAGTTCGCGGGCGGCCGGCACCACGCCCGCTTCGATGTCCCGGCTGAACAGCGACCACTCCGACTGCACGGCGACGATCGGATGCACCGCCTGCGCGGCCCGCAGTTCGCCGCCCGTCACCTCGCTCAGTCCGAGGTGCTTGACCTTGCCCTCGCGGACGAGGTCGGCCATGACGGCGACGGTCTCCTCGATCGGCACGTTCACGTCGCGCCGGTGCATGTAGTAGAGGTCGATGACGTCGACGTCCAGGCGGCGCAGGCTCGCCTCGACGGCCTGGCGGATGTAGGGCGGGTCGTTGCGGATGATCCGCTTCGTCGGTTCGTCCGGCGGGATCGCCAGGGCGAACTTGGTCGCGATGACGACCTCGTCGCGGTGGGCCTTGAAGAACGGCGACAGGAACCGCTCGTTCTCACCGGCGCCGTACGCGTCGGCCGTGTCGTACAGCGTGACGCCGAGTTCCAGGGCCCGTTCCAGGGTCGCCCGTGACGCGTCGGCGTCGACCGGGCCGTAGGCGAAGCTCATGCCCATGCAGCCCAGGCCCTGGACGCCCACCTCGGGGCCGCCGTCGCCGAGCCGTACCGTCGGGATCCTGTGGTCGGTCATCGGGTCCCCTCCGTTTCACCGGCGCGTCCGGCATCTCCGTAGAAGCTGATCTTCCGGTCGAGTACGGCGAGGGTGTCCTGGAGTTCGGCGATCCGCGTCAGCACGTCGCGGCGCGTGGATTCCAGGAGTTCCCGCCGGTCGAGGTAGGTGTTCTCGCCCTCGCGCACCAGCTCCGCGTACCGGACCATGTCGGCGACCGGCATGCCGGTCAGGCGGAGCTTGCCGACGAAGTCGAGCCAGTCCAGGTCGCGGTTGCTGTAGCGGCGCTGCCCGGTGTGCGAGCGGTCGATGTGGGACATCAGGCCGATCCGCTCGTACCAGCGCAGCGTGTGGGCCGTCAGTCCGGTGAAGGCGACGACCTCGCTGATGGTGTAGCGGTCCTGCCCGTCGGGGCGCGGGTGGCGCCGGGGCGGGGCGGAGCAGATGTCCGTCCTGGTCTCTGTCCCGGTCTCTGTTCTGGTGGCGTTCGGCACGATGGTCTCGGCCGTGGTCTGCATCACCGTCATGCCGCACACGCTATGACCTTGGAGTGCACTCGAAGCAAGCACGCGCGGCGGGAGAACGGCGGGATGGCAGGCGTCCCGGCTGATTAGCATGCCCGGCATGACTCTCGTACGCCGCGCGCTGCCCGAGGACGCCGAGGAAGTACTGCGCCTCCGTCAGGTGATGATCGACTCGATGGCGCGGTCCAGCCCCTCCACCGAGTGGCACGCCGAGTCCCTGCCCGTCCTGCGCGGCAGGCTGGCCGAGCCGGACGGCACCTTCGCGGCCTTCGTGGTGGACCATCCGGAGCGGCCGGGGGCCCTCGCGGCGCTGGTGGCCGGCACGCTCGACTACCGCATCGGCGGTGCCCGCAACCCGCTCGGTGTCGACGGCTACGTGTTCAGCGTCGCCACCGACCCGGACGCGCGCCGTCGCGGATACGCGCGGGCCTGCGTGGAGGCGCTGTTGGAGTGGTTCCGCGAGCACGGCGCCCGGCGGGTCCATCTCACCGCGTCCGCACAGGCCGGGCCTCTCTACGCCTCGCTGGGTTTCACGCCCAGGCCGGACCCCTTGCTGGAGCTGATGCTCTGAGCGCTTAGGCTCGGCGGCATGTCCTTGAAGAGCCTCGCGTTGATCGAGAACTGGCCGGTTTCCACCGCCGCGGCGGGTGTCGTGCGCGCCGACGGCACGATCCTGGGAACCCACGGCCCCGCCGGGCAGCCGTTCCCCCTCGCCTCGGTCACCAAGCCGCTCGCGGCGTACGCGGCGCTCGTCGCGTACGAGGAGGGCGCGGTCGAGCTGGACGAGCCCGCCGGGCCGCCCGGGGCGACGGTCCGCCACCTGCTGGCGCACACCTCGGGTCTGGCCTTCGACGAGCACCGGGTGACCGCCCCGCCCGGGGAGCGCCGGCTGTACTCCAACGCCGGTTTCGAGCAGCTCGGCGACCACATCGCGAAGGCGGCGGACATCCCGTTCCCCGAGTACGCGCGGCAGGCGGTGCTGGAGCCGCTGGGCATGACGAACACCACCCTCGACGGCTCTCCCGCGAAGGACGGTGTCTCGACGGTCGAGGACCTGCTGCGTTTCGCCGCCGAGGTGCAGGCGCCGCGCCTGCTGGACCCGCGTACGGTCGCCGAGGCGATGACGGTGCAGTACCCGGGCACGAAGGGCGTACTGCCGGGCTACGGGCACCAGAACCCCAACGACTGGGGCCTCGGCTTCGAGATCCGCGACTCCAAGTCCCCGCACTGGACGGGCACCTCGTCCTCACCGCGCACCTTCGGGCACTTCGGCCAGTCCGGTACGTTCCTGTGGATCGACCCGGATGCCCGGCTCGCCTGCGTCGCGCTCACCGACCGGGACTTCGGACCCTGGGCGGCCGAGGTCTGGCCGGCCTTCACGGACGCGGTGCTGGCGGAACTACGCGGCTGAGGCACTCGAACCACACCGTCTTCCCCGGCCCGCCGGGGTGCGGGGTGACCCCCCACCGGTCGGCCACCGCCGCGACGATCACCAGCCCGCGTCCGCCCTCGTCCAACGCGCCGGCGGCGGCCGGAACCGGCAACTCCGGGCAGTCGTCGGCGACCTCCACCCGCACGCCGCCGGGCTGGAGCAGGAAACACACGCGGCAGCGCCGACCGGGCACATGCCGTACGACGTTGGCGACCAGCTCCGTGAGCGCCAGTTCGGCGGCGTCGGCCACGTCGCGCAGGCCCGAGCGGACGAGGTGGAGCCGCAGGACGCGGCGCAGGTGCCGGGCCGAGTGCGCTCCCATGGCGAACTCGGCGTGGTACTCGCTCTCGGTGTCCGTCACCTGCGGACCAGTTACGTGATTCACACCACAAGGCTGCGACGGACTGCTTACGCTCGACTACACAGAGAAACGAACGCCGCGAGGCGTTGCCGTCCGTAGCCGGAGTGAGGTGCCGCCGTGGCCAACATCCAGTCGCTCGATCCGACCGCCTCCCCACTCGACTACTACGGCTGGGAACTGCGCCGCCAGCGCGAGGCGCACGGCCTCCGGCAGGGTCAGCTCGGCGAGATCATCTTCTGCACGGGCTCACTGATCGGCCAGATCGAGACCACGAAGAAGGTCCCGACGCGGGACTTCTCCGAGCGCGTGGACGCCGCGCTCGGCACGGACGGCCTGTTCTCCCGCCTGATCGGCCTGGTCCTGCGCAGCCAACTCCCCACGTGGTTCCAGCCGTACGCGGAGATGGAGGCGAAGGCGGCGTACATCTCGACGTACCAGGCACAGGTGGTCTACGGGCTGTTGCAGACCGAGGAGTACGCGCGGGCGGTACTCGCCACCGGGATGCCGGACGACCTGGAAGGCTTGGTGGCGGCGCGGGTGGAACGTCAGCGCGTCCTGGAGCGGGAACAGCCCCCGCTGGCCTGGGTGGTGCTGGACGAGGCCGTCCTGCACCGGCCGATCGGCGGCCCCGGCGTCATGCGTAGGCAACTGGCCCGGCTGTTGGAGTTCACGCGTCACCGCTGGATGCATGTGCAGGTGCTGCCGAACGCGGCCGGGGCCCATGCCAGCCTGGACGGGGCGTTCAACCTGCTGCGGTTCGACGACGACCCGGACATCATCTACACGGAAGACCTCATCTCCGGCCACATGACGGCCAGTCCGGAGACCATCAAGGAAGCCGCCCTCCGCTACGCTCGCTTGCAGGCCGCCGCCCTCTCCGTGGAGGATTCGGCGGAACTGATCATCCGCGTGATGGAGGAACGCTATGGACACCGCTCCCAGCACGAGGAACACCCAGTGGCGTAAGTCCAGTTACAGCGGAAGCACCGGAGGCGACTGCGTCGAGGTCGCCGTCGGCCGCCCCGCCGGTTCCGTCCCCGTGCGCGACAGCAAGGACCCGGCCGGTCCCGTCGTGACCGTGAGCGCGGGGGCGTGGAGCGCGTTCGTCGACGGCCTGCGGTAGCCGGGCCACCCACGCGGAAGTGCTCGCGCCGACGGAGGCTCACCCTGGTGAAAAGCGTGAACAATAGGCCACAAACGTCCTCGGGGCGCTCAAATGAGCGGTGCGAGGACAATGAGGTCGAAAGGTTCACGCTTTTCAGGTGAGCTACAGCCTGGGCCTCTACAGGTTCTCAGACGGTGAGTTGACCCGACCCGACATGGACGTGGTCCGGGCGGTTCTCTCGCCCGTGCGTGCCGGGCCTGAGAAGGTGAGCGACGGCGCAACGGAGTACTGGATCCGTGCCGCTGACGGCAGCGAGGCCGAGGTGGGCGTCTTTGGACACTTCATCAGTGTGGAAAGCCCGCAGTCCGGTGACGTATGGAAGATCGTCGTCGAGCTGACGGACCAGCTCGGTGCGGGGATCCTCATTCCCGACGGGACCTTCCTGTGCCGGGAGGACATGCGCGCGCACCTGCCTGGAGGCATGGAGAACGATTCGTTCTTCGCTCCGGCCATCACCCTTGAAGCCCTCGAGAGGACCGCAGGTCCGTTCAGGGACCCACTGACCTGACGTCTCATCGATACGTTCGATCTGCCACCGAAGGCGCCGACCGAAGTCGTCGCCGCGCGCGACAAGCCGGTCGGCGAGGTCTGCCGGGAACTGGCGCGGGCCGGGCTTCCCGTCCATCGGGCCGATCTCGACACCGACGGCCAGGAGGCACCAGGGCTCCAATCCGTCCGGCGCCGCCGCGCTCGCCATGGACGGGCGCGGCGATCGACACGCCGGACGGGCCCGCCCGGGTGGAGACGGCCGTGTTCCCGGTGCGCTGAAACCGGGATGTACCGGCTTCGGCAGGGGCCCGCCACCTGTGTCACCCCGGCGCCGTGTCCCGCACACCGGCCGGTACCCGGCGTCCACTGGTGCTCATCGGCGGGAGGAGCGACGACGGCGCGGCCATGCTCCCGGCTCCGGCATCCGGCTCCGGCACCGGCACCGGCTCCGCTTGAGTGGTCGGGCGGCACGGATCACACCGTGAGTTTGATCGCTTCGATCCACAAGTTGTTGTCGTGGGTACCGACGTAGGTGAACTCCAACCCGGCCCCGGGCTCGTCGCACGCCAGGCCGAGCCAGGTGTCGTTGTGGACGTAGGAGGTGTGGCAGACGGTGCCGGCGCCCCCGTCGACGCTGAGGGCGAACCCCAGCATGTGCGGGGCGTCCTTCTCGGTACTGCCGACGTGGACGTCGATGCCGTCGGCGGCATTCTGCCAGGGATCGCGGTACTGCCCCGCGCCATCGGTCGACGCGGGGTTGTGGATGTAGGCGCCGCTGGACGTGCCCTTGGTTCCGGACGAAGCGGTGTTGACGGCCGTGATCGGCGACCCTCCGCCCACGGAGCCCGCCGTGTCGCCGTCACACGCGACGTCGGACCAGCCCTGGCCCGCGGTGAAGACCCGGTAGCAGATGTGCCGTCCGGTCGGGTCCTTGGCGGCCAGTTGCTGGACGGCGGTCGCCGCGGTCCTCTCCGGTGCCTCGGCCTCCTGCTCCTCGGAGCCACCACCCCCCGCCCCGGCGCCGGATCCCTCTCCGTCGCCGGCCGCGGCACCCGCTCCGGCGCCGGCTCCGTCGGGCTGCTGGGTCCCGGCCGCGGCAGGGGGTGCCGGGATGCCGGCGGACGGGGCCTTCGGCGCCTCGGCGGTCGGTGAGGGAAGGGGCGGCAGGTTGCTGACGCCTGCTTCCTGAAGCTGTTCGGTGGCGGCGCTGCGGACCTGGGGCCTGTAGCCGATCCACAGCATCACGCACGTGATCGCCAACGCCATGGAGACACTGAGGCAGACCGCCAGCCAGCGCGGCAGGAATCCCCGCTGCACGTACGTGCCCTCCACGTCCAGCGGCGTCACCCCCGACCTCTGCACCGCCAGCGTGTAGGGCCGCTGCTCGGCCGACCCGAACCAGATGATCTGCCGCGGCTTGACCGTCGTCTCCACGAACGCCGCACGGCCCGGCTCGATCTGCACATTGCTCGGACGGATCTCGTACGACAACTGGTCACCGTTGTCGCTGCCACTGACCGACGCCGTCACCTTCGTGTTGCCCACGTTGTCCACGGCCAGCTTCGGGCGGCCACGGAAACGGCCCTTCACCGTCGTCGGCACCAACTCCGCCCGCACTTCCGTGAACGGGGTGATGGTGAGGTTCCCCTCCGGAACCGTCGTCGCCTCCGGATGCTCCGTCGGCGTGATCCGCACCGCGTACGGGTTCGGCCCCGCCGTGGCGTCCGGAGTGCGCGGCGGCGCGAACGTCAGCTCCACCGTTCCCGTCGTCCCCGGATACAGCCGCAGCGACTGCGGCTCCACGGTGGTCCAGGGTGCGAGAGAGCCCACCGCCTCGAAGCGGTACTCGTCCACCACGTCACCGGTGTTGCGCAGCCGCAGCCGCACCGTCGTACTGCCACCCGGGTCCACGGTCGCGGAGGCGGGCTCTAGGGAAGTCCAGAGGCTCACTCACGGACGTTAAACGCGGCCATGACACCGAGTCAGCAAGCCACGGGGCACCAGGAGTGCCCGAAGAGGCGGGTTCGGCTGCCCCCGCTCCCAGCGGGCGTCGAGACCGTTCCTGGTAACGGTCCCGTCCGGGTCGGGTCAGCTCCCGGCCATTTCCCAGACCAGCAACTCCGCCCGCGTCGCCGCCACCGCCTCCGCCCCCTCGGCGTCCGTGACGCGCACCGCGTCCCCGGCGCCCAGCGCCTCCCCGCCCAGCGTCACGTCGCCCCGCACCACATGGACGTACACATACGCCCCGTCCGGCACCGCCGTCCGCTCCCCCGCCGCCAGGCGGCGCACGTGGAGCATCGCGCCCGCCTCGGGGACCGCGTACGGGGTGGAGTCGGCGATGCCGCGGACGATCTCGTAGGCGGGCTCGCCACCGGGGTCGCGGGGAGCCAGCCACATCTGGACGAAGGTCAGGGGGGCGGAGCCGTCGTTGCGCTCGACGTGGCGGACGCCGGCCGCCGCGCTGAGGCGCTGTACGTCCCCGGCGCGGACGACCGTCTCGTGGCCCGCGGTGTCGCGGTGGGTGAGCTCGCCCTCCACCACCCACGTGACGATCTCGGTGTGGCTGTGCGGGTGCTCGTCGAAGCCGGCGCCGGGGGCGAGGCGCTCCTCGTTGCAGGCGATCAGCGCCCCGAAGCGGAGGTTGCCGGGGTCGTAGTGGGGTCCGAAGGAGAAGGCGTGCCGCGACTCGATGCCCGCCGCCGCGTCGCCTCCCGGGTAGCGCTCGTCGGCGCGCCGTACGTCCATCACGCCGCCCACCGTAGCCCCGGCACCCGGTGCCCCGGAGCGCGCGGGCCGGCAAGCGCAGCCCCGGCGACACGCCCGCCCGTCCCGATAAGGCAGTCTTGTCCCCGTGCCCGAACCCGAAACCAGCAAGCCCGAGCCCACGGCGCACGCCGTCCACCCGCATACCGCGACCCTGAAGCGGCTGGAGCAGTCCTCCGGATCGCTCGCCGCGCAGGCCATCGCGCGCATGGACGAGACACTGCCGTGGTACCGGGCCATGCCACCGGAGAACCGTTCCTGGATCGGTCTGGTGGCCCAGGCGGGCATCGCGGCCTTCACCGAGTGGTTCCGGCGCCCGGAAGCCCCGCAGGCCATCTCCACCGACGTCTTCGGCACCGCGCCGCGCGAACTGACCCGGGCGATCACCCTGCGGCAGACCGTCGAGATGGTGCGGACGACCATCGAGGTGATGGAGTCCGCGATCGACGAGGTCGCGGCTCCCGGGGACGAGTCCGTGCTCCGCGAGGCACTGCTCGTCTACGCCAGGGAGATCGCCTTCGCGACCGCCCAGGTGTACGCGCAGGCCGCCGAGGCACGCGGTGCCTGGGACGCACGGCTGGAGTCGCTCGTCGTGAACGCCGTGCTCAGCGGGGAGGCCGACGAGGGCGCCGTGTCCCGGGCCGCCGCCCTCGGGTGGAACTCGCCCGAGCACGTGTGTGTCGTGCTGGGCACCGCCCCCGACGGGGACTCCGAACTGACCGTGGAGGCCATCAGGCGTGCCGCCCGGCACGCCAAGCTCCAGGTGCTGACCGGGGTGCTCGGCGACCGGCTGGTGGTGATCGCCGGTGGCAGCGACAACCCGCTGGCGGTCGCCAAGTCGCTGATCGGGCCGTTCGCGCAGGGCGCGGTGGTGGCCGGCCCGGTGGTGCCCGACCTGCAGGCCGCGACGCGGTCCGCGCAGGCCGCCGGCGCCGGGCTGAAGGCCTGTACCGCCTGGCCGGACGCCCCGCGCCCGGTACTGGCGGACGATCTGCTGCCGGAGCGCGCGATCGCCTCCGATCCCTCCGCCCGCGAGCAGTTGGTGGAGGAGATCTACAGACCGCTGGAGGAAGCCGGGGCCGCGCTGCTGGAAACTCTCAGCGTGTATCTCGAACAGGCGAGCAGCCTCGAAGGCGCCGCCCGGATGCTCTTCGTTCATCCGAACACCGTGCGCTACCGGCTCCGACGTGTGACTGACGTCACCGGATGGTCACCCTCTGATGTACGGTCTGCGTTCACACTGCGGATCGCGCTCATCCTGGGGCGTCTGGCCGATGGAGATCCGCAACTCTGAGCTTTTGTCGAGGGTCCACAAAACCCCCTCGTGTTCTTCGTCCCTGTCCTCACGGGCGGTCGCGACCGTCCTCAAGAGAGAGTGTGAGAGTGCTCGTACTCGTCGCTCCCGGCCAGGGCGCCCAGACGCCCGGCTTCCTGACAGACTGGCTCGCCCTTCCCGGTGCCGCGGACCGCGTCGCCGGGTGGTCCGACGCCATTGGACTCGATCTCGCCCACTTCGGCACGAAGGCCGACGCGGACGAGATCCGTGACACGTCCGTCGCCCAGCCGCTGCTCGTCGCCGCCGGACTCCTCTCGGCCGCGGCACTCGGCACGTACGCGTTCGCCGCCGACGCGGCCGGCGCGGAGATCGTGCCGGGCGCGGTCGCGGGCCACAGCGTCGGCGAGATCACCGCCGCCGCGTTCGCGGGGGTCCTCGACGACACCGCCGCGCTGACCCTCGTACGCCGTCGGGGCCTGGCCATGGCCGAGGCCGCCGCGGTGACCGAGACGGGCATGTCGGCGCTGCTCGGCGGCGACCCCGAGGTGAGCGTGGCGCACCTGGAGAAGCTCGGCCTCACCCCGGCGAACGTGAACGGCGCCGGTCAGATCGTGGCGGCCGGCACCGTGGAACAGCTGGCCGCGCTGAACGAGGACAAGCCCGAGGGCGTACGCAAGGTCGTCCCGCTGAAGGTGGCCGGCGCGTTCCACACGCACCACATGGCGCCCGCGGTGGACAAGCTCGCCGAGGCGGCCAAGGCGCTCACGCCGGCCGACCCCAAGGTGACGTACGTCTCCAACAAGGACGGGCGGACCGTGGCCACCGGCGCGGAGGTGCTGGAGCGCCTGGTCGGCCAGGTCGCCAATCCGGTCCGCTGGGACCGGTGCATGGAGACCTTCAAGGAGCTCGGCGTCACCGCGCTGATCGAGGTGTGCCCCGGCGGCACCCTGACCGGCCTGGCCAAGCGCGCGCTGCCCGGTGTGAAGACCCTGGCCCTGAAGACCCCCGCCGACCTCGACGCCGCCCGCGAGCTCGTGGCCGAGCACGCCGGACTCGCCGAGCAGGCCTGACAAGGAGCGCGACAAGCATGTCGAAGATCAAGCCCAGCAAGGGCGCCCCGTACGCGCGCATCCTCGGCGTCGGCGGCTACCGCCCGACCCGGATCGTGCCGAACGAGGTGATCCTCGAGACGATCGACTCGTCGGACGAGTGGATCCGTTCGCGCTCCGGCATCGAGACGCGGCACTGGGCGTCGCCCGAGGAGACCGTCGCGGCGATGTCGATCGAGGCGTCCGGCAAGGCCATCGCGGACGCCGGGATCGACTCCTCGCAGATCGGTGCCGTGGTCGTGTCGACCGTGTCGCACTTCAGCCAGACCCCGGCCATCGCCACCGAGATCGCCGACAAGCTCGGCACGGACAAGGCCGCGGCCTTCGACATCTCGGCGGGATGCGCGGGATTCGGCTACGGTCTGACGCTCGCCAAGGGCATGATCGTCGAGGGCTCGGCGGAGTACGTACTCGTCATCGGCGTGGAACGGCTCTCCGACCTGACCGACCTGGAGGACCGGGCCACGGCCTTCCTCTTCGGCGACGGCGCCGGCGCGGTCGTGGTCGGCCCGTCCCAGGAGCCCGCGATCGGCCCGACCGTCTGGGGCTCGGAGGGCGACAAGTCCGAGACGATCAAGCAGACGGTGCCGTGGGACCGGTTCAGGATCGGCGACGTCTCCGAGCTGCCCCTCGACAGCGAGGGCAACGTCAAGTTTCCTGCGATCACGCAGGAGGGCCAGGCGGTGTTCCGCTGGGCCGTGTTCGAGATGGCGAAGGTCGCCCAGCAGGCGCTGGACGCGGCCGGGATCAGCCCGGACGACCTGGACGTCTTCATCCCGCACCAGGCCAACGTGCGGATCATCGACTCGATGGTGAAGACGCTGAAGCTGCCGGAGCACGTCACGGTCGCCCGTGACATCCGCACCACCGGCAACACCTCGGCCGCCTCGATTCCGCTCGCGATGGAGCGGCTTCTGGCGACCGGCGAGGCGAAGAGCGGCGACACCGCACTCGTGATCGGCTTCGGGGCGGGTCTCGTCTACGCCGCGACGGTCGTTACCCTCCCCTAGGCACTCCGTGCCGGATCATCCGGTCCGGGACGGAGACCAGCAACACCTGCCGCTGACGCGGCGGGCCGCCACACCCTCTGGACAACAAGAAGGAGCGCCACCATGGCCGCCACTCAGGAAGAGATCGTCGCCGGTCTCGCCGAGATCGTGAACGAGATCGCCGGCATCCCGGTTGAGGACGTCCAGCTGGACAAGTCCTTCACCGACGACCTGGACGTCGACTCGCTGTCCATGGTCGAGGTCGTCGTCGCCGCCGAAGAGCGCTTCGACGTCAAGATCCCGGACGAGGACGTCAAGAACCTCAAGACGGTCGGCGACGCGACGAAGTACATCCTCGACCACCAGGCCTGATCCGCCGTTGCTCGGGCGCGCCCCGAGCAACCGGACAGACTGCCCCGCCACCCGGCGGTGGCGCCGTACGAATCCGTATCCCGTTGGAGAAAGAATTCCCGTGAGCTCGACCAATCGCACCGTGGTCGTCACCGGTATCGGCGCAACCACACCGCTGGGTGGCGACGCAGCCTCTACCTGGGAAGGCCTGGTCGCCGGCAAGTCCGGCGTCAAGCCCCTGGAGCAGGAGTGGGCCGCCGACCAGGCGGTCCGCATCGCCGCGCCGGTCGCCGTGGACCCCTCCGAGGTCATTCCGCGGCCCCAGGCCCGCCGGCTGGACCGTTCGGCCCAGTTCGCGCTGATCGCGGCGCAGGAGGCCTGGAAGGACGCCGGTTTCACCGGCAAGGCCGGCGAGCCGGCCGAGGCGGACGACACCGCGTCGTCGGCCGCCGGCGCGAGCAGCGTCGACCCCGACCGGCTCGGCGCGGTCATCGCCTCCGGCATCGGCGGCGTGACGACCCTGCTCGACCAGTACGACGTGCTCAAGGAGAAGGGCGTCCGCCGCGTCTCCCCGCACACCGTCCCCATGCTGATGCCGAACGGCCCGTCGGCCAACGTGGGTCTGGCCGTGGGCGCCCGCGCGGGCGTGCACACGCCGGTCTCCGCCTGCGCGTCCGGCGCCGAGGCCATCGGCTACGCCATCGAGATGATCCGCACCGGCCGCGCCGACATCGTCGTCGCGGGTGGCACGGAAGCGGCCATCCACCCGCTGCCCATCGCCGCGTTCGGCAACATGATGGCGATGTCCAAGAACAACGACGACCCGCAGGGCGCCTCGCGCCCCTTCGACACGGGCCGCGACGGCTTCGTCCTCGGTGAGGGCGCCGGCGTCCTCGTCCTGGAGTCCGCCGAGCACGCCGCGGCACGCGGTGCCCGCGTCTACGCGGAAGCGGTCGGCCAGGGCATCTCCGCCGACAGCCACGACATCGTGCAGCCGGAGCCGGAAGGCCGCGGCATCTCGGCCGCACTGCAGAACCTGCTGGACCGCACCGACCTGGACCCGGCCGAGATCGTGCACGTCAACGCGCACGCCACCTCCACGCCCGCCGGTGACATCGCCGAACTGAAGGCGCTGCGCAAGGTCCTCGGCGACGACGTCGACCACATGGCGGTCTCCGGCACCAAGTCGATGACCGGTCACCTCCTCGGTGGCGCGGGCGGCGTCGAGTCCGTCGCGACCGTGCTCGCCCTGTACCACCGGGTGGCGCCGCCGACCATCAACGTCGAGAACATCGACCCCGAGGCCGAGGCCGCGGCGGACATCGTCCGCGGCGAGGCCCGGAAGCTGCCCGTCGAGGGCCGTATCGCCGCGCTGAACGACTCGTTCGGCTTCGGCGGGCACAACGTGGTGCTGGCGTTCCGGACGGTCTGAGCGACGTCCGCACGCACCCGAACCACCTGAAAGGGGCCCCACCGGTCGGTGGGGCCCCTTTCACACGTCCTCGTACGGGTGTCTACGGCGTCTACGCGGTCTGCGCCTACGGGATCTACGGGATCTACGGGATCTACGGGGTCTCACACCACCTGGTGCAGCCAACGGACCGGGGCGCCCTCGCCCGCGTGGCGGAAGGGCTCCAGTTCGTCGTCCCAGGGCTTGCCGAGGAGCTTGGCGATGTCGGACTCCAGGTCGGTCTCGCCGCGCTGGGAGCGGACCAGGGCGGCCCGCAACCGGTCCTCGGGGATCATGATGTCGCCGTGGATGCCGGTGACGGCGTGGAAGATGCCGAGGTCGGGGGTGCAGCTGTAGCGCTCGCCCTCGGCGTTCGCGGACGGTTCCGCGGTGGCCTCGAAGCGCAGCAGCTGCCAGCCGCGCAGCGCGGAGGCGAGCTTGGAGGCGGTGCCGGCCTGGCCCTGCCAGGAGAACTCCGAGCGCCAGGTGCCCGGCGAGGCGGGCTGCCGGGTCCAGTCCAGGCTGACGCGCGTGCCGAGCACGCCGGCGATGGCCCACTCGACGTGCGGGCAGAGCGCGCGCGGCGCGGAGTGCACGTACAGAACTCCACGTGTCGTCACCGGAACCTCCGGGCTGAGCGGGACATCTCGGAACGGGTGGAACGGCCGTGACCGGGCGGGCCACGTTGATGGCGAGGCTACCGTGCGACGGGGCAAGGAGTGTGACGTACCGTCGGTCCCGCTGCCGACAAACCTCCGTCATTCACCCGGCAGGACGCTTGTGCGGGTGTGAGCCGTCACATCTCCGCCGTCGGGAACCCTCGCGCGGTGTCATGGGTTGAGGACGTTGGAGGCACGAGCCGAGGGGTGGGACCGGTATGGGGCAGGGGACGGGCCAGGGGCCCCGGAGCGGCCGTCGCCGTGCGCGCGCCGCGCTCGCCGTCCTGACCGCCGCCGTCCTGGGCGTGACCGGCTGCGACGTCGTGGGCGGCGACTCCCCCAGCCCGTCCGGTTCGGCGTCGAAGCGGCCGAAGCCGCCCCCGGTCTGGGACACGACCCCGGCGTCGGTCGCCGCCGTGGGCGACTCCATCACCCGCGGTTTCGACGCCTGCATGGTCCTGTCGGACTGCCCCGAGGTGTCGTGGGCGACCGGCAGCAGGGCCGAGGTCGGCAGTCTCGCCGTACGGCTGCTGGGGAAGACCCGGGCGGCCGAGCGGAGCTGGAACTACGCGGTCACCGGGGCCCGGATGGCCGACCTGGCCGGGCAGGTGACCCGGGCGGCGGCACGCGGACCCGAACTGGTGACGGTGATGGTCGGGGCGAACGACGCGTGCCGGGAGACGGCCTCGGCGATGACCCCGGTGGCCGACTTCCGGACCCAGTTCGAGGAGGCCATGGCCACCCTGCGCAGGAGCCTGCCCAAGGCGCAGGTGTACGTGGCGAGCATCCCGGACCTGAAGCGGCTGTGGTCCGAGGGGCGCACCAACCCGCTGGGCAAGCAGGTGTGGAAGCTGGGCATCTGCCCGTCGATGCTGGGCGACGCGGACTCCATGGACTCGGCGGCGAAGCTGCGGCGGAACACCGTGCGGGAGCGCGTGCAGGACTACAACGAGGTTCTGCGGGAGGTCTGCGCGAAGGACCGGCGGTGCCGCACCGACGACGGCGCGGTGCACGAGTTCCGGTTCGGGACCGACCAGTTGAGCCGCTGGGACTGGTTCCACCCGAGCGTGGACGGCCAGGCCCGGCTCGCCGAGATCGCGTACCGCGCCGTCACCGCCGAACAGCACTGACCGGCACTGACCGGTGCCGACCGGCGCTGACCTGGCGTGTCCTAGAGTTCCGCACATGAACGAACTCTTCGGCACACTTTCCGACGGCACCCCCGTCCACCGCTGGACCCTGGAGCGGGCCGGCGTACGGGTACGGGTCCTGTCGTACGGCGGGATCGTGCAGTCGGCCGAGGTCCCGGACCGGGACGGCAACACCGCCGACGTGGTGCTGGGGTTCCCCGACCTGGACGGCTACGTGGCGCACCCGGAGCCCTACTTCGGCGCGCTCGTCGGACGGTACGCCAACCGGATCGCCGGCGGCCGTTTCCCGCTGGACGGGCGGACGTACACGCTGGCGCCGAACAACGGGCCGAACTCGCTGCACGGCGGCGAGCGCGGCTTCGACAAGCGCGTGTGGGACGTGGAGCCCGTCGGGGACGGCGCGCACGCTGTCCGGCTGAGCCGGGTCGGCGCGCACGGCGAGGAGGGCTTCCCGGGCCGGCTGGAGATGTCGGCGACGTACACGCTGGAGGAGTCGGGCGCGCTGCGGATCGCGTACGAGGCGGTCACGGACGCGCCGACCGTGCTGAACCCGACCAACCACAGCTACTTCAACCTGGGCGGGGCGGGAACGGGGCACGCGGGAGGCCACGAACTGCGGCTCGCCGCCTCCCGGATCACGCCGGTCGACGCCGACCTGATCCCGACGGGCGCCCTGGAGGACGTCGCGGGCACGCGCTTCGACTTCCGGCAGGCGCGGAAGGTCGGCACCGGCTACGACCACAACTTCGTCCTCGACAAGGGGGTGACCGACACCGCCGAGGAGGTCGCCGAGCTGTACGACCCGGCGTCGGGGCGCGTGCTCACGGTGGCGACGACCGAGCCCGGCCTCCAGCTGTACACCGCCGACCACCTGGGCGAACCGTTCACGCCCGGTGACGGCATCGCGCTGGAGACCCAGCACTTCCCCGACTCCCCGAACCGGCCGGAGTTCCCGAGCACGGTGCTGCGGCCGGGCGAGGTGTTCCGCTCGGAGACGGTGTACGGCTTCTCGGCGCGGTAGGCGGGGAGCGGCGTACCCGGTACCGGTGCCCGACGCCGGTGCTCGACACCGGCACTCGACACCGGTGCTCGACGCCCGTACTCGACGGGTTACCGAGCCCCGGCCCGGATGTCAGGTCCCGGGCCGGGGCTGTTCGTGGGGGGTGCGTCCCTCGAAGGGCGTTCCTGCTCAGACGTTAACCGCCGTGGTGGTCCCGGGGCCGGTGATCGGGCGTCCGGTCCGGAGTTCGTACCAACCCTTCACAAACGCCCACGAGCCGGTCGCCGCGCTGCGCGGTGCCGCCTCGCCGGCCCGGTGGCCACGAGGCCACGCGCCATGGCGCACGCCCCTTACGTCACGCGATACTGCCGCCGTCCGACGAGCACCCCACGGCGACGGAAGGACCTGGACTCCCTTGACACACACACGCGTTCGGATCGGCGTACTCGGACTGGCCCTGATGGCGGGGCTCGCGGTCCCGGCGACGGCCACGGCGGCGCACCCGGCCGCCGCACCCGCACCCGGGACCGCGCCCGCACCGACCGTCGAAGAGCGGCGGCTCGACGGTGACGTACCCCAGGAGATCCTGCGACGGTCCGGATTCGACGCGGTGGCACCGGGGTTCGCCCGCGGGCTCGGGCGGGCGGACTCCTACCGCGAGGCCCGCCGTGTCGTCGCCCGGGAGGGCTCGGCACTGTGGCGGCGGGCCGTGGACCGGGCGCAGGGGCGCGGACCGGCCCGCGGGGACCTCAGCCGGGACGACGACCGGCCGCTGTACTGGGCGCGGCTCGGGATGACGCGGGAACTGCGCGTCTGGGACCCGGGGTTCCGCCTGACGGAGCGGCAGCGGGCCGCGCTGCTGGGGGACCTGGAGCGCGCCTCGCGCGGCCAGGACGACATCCGCCTGCCGCACACCGGGGCGGGCAAGGACGGCAAGGCCGACAGGGACGGCAGGGACGGCAAGGGCCTGAAGCGGGTCCTGCTCACCGGTTTCGACCCGTTCACCCTGGACCGCGACATCCGGATCTCCAATCCGTCCGGCGCCGCCGCGCTCGCCCTGGACGGCACGGTGATCGACACACCGGTCGGGCCCGCCCGGGTGGAGACGGCGGTGTTCCCGGTGCGCTGGCAGGACTTCGGGGAGGGCGTGGTGGAGCGGGCGCTGCGGCCGTACCTGCCGGAGGTGGATCTGTTCACGACCGTGAGCCAGGGCCGGGTCGGCCGGTTCGACGTGGAGCGGACCAATGGGGCCTGGCGGGGCGGTTTCCCCGACAACGAGAATGTGTCCCGCACGGAGACGGTGCCCGTCGCCGACCCGGCCTCGCAGCCGCAGTGGACGACGACCACGCTGCCGTACGAGGCGATCGCGGCCGCGGACACCGGCCGCTTCCCCGTGTACGACAACACGAGCGTGACCGAGATCCCGGCGGGCGGCACCGAGCCGGTGGTACGGCCGGACGGGCCCACGCCCGGTTCGACGGCTCGCGCGGGGGGCGGCGGGGACTACCTCTCCAACGAGATCGCCTACCGGGCGACCCTGCTGCGGGACCGGCTCGGGCTGCACGGCACGCTGCCGGGCGGGCACGTCCACACGCCGGTGCTGCGGTTCGGGGCCGGGAACACCGATCCGGCCACCGGGACCGTCACCGATCCCGCGTTCGTGCGCAACCGGCTGGACATCGTGGCGCAGGTACGGGCGATCGTGGCCGTGGCGGTCAGTGCGCCGGGGCCGGGCCGGCCGGACCGGAGCTGACCGCCGGGCCGGCGGAGCCGCCGTCGGGCCGGTCGTCGGCGCCGTCACGGGTCTCCTCGCCCAGCAGTTCGCGGGCGAGGAGCGTGGCGCCGGCGACCGCGCCCGGCATCAGGAACACGGCGACGAACGGCACCAGGAAGGCCACGCCCAGCGGGGTGCCGAAGCCCCAGACCAGCATCTTGCGCGAGCGCAGGAGAGCGAGGCGGTCGCGCAGCTCGACCCCGCGGCGCTGGAGGGCTACGGAGGTCAGTTCCTCGGTGAGGAAGAAACCGGTGACGACGAAGCCGATCACCGGGACCACCGTCTGGCCGACGACCGGGATGAGACCGAGGGCGAAGAGCAGTACGCCCCAGACGGCGGCGCGGACGAGGACCCGGAGGCTGTCGCGGCCCGAGATCCACAGCTCGCGCATGAGCGGCAGGTTCGACTCGGGGGCGGTGCCGTCCGGGGAGACGTCGCGGTCGACCCGCTCGGAGAGGCTCTCGTAGAAGGGCTGGCCGACCAGCAGCGTGACCGCGGTGAAGGTGAGGACGGCCAGGAGCAGGGAGAGCGCGAACAGGACGGCGGTGAGCACACCGCGGAAGAGTCCGAGCCAAGGGCTCGACCAGTCGTCGGCGAAGGGGGTCGCCCAGGCGACGAAGTCCGTGCCCCACAGCGCCAGCGCGACCAGCGCCGCCGCGTACAGGACCAGTGTGATCAGGCCCGGGACGAGCCCGAAGCCGTAGCTCTTGCCGTGCCGGGCCACCCAGCGCTGGCCCTTCAGGAGTTGGCCGAATCCCGCCCCAAGATCGCGCATGGGCAGAACTCTACCGGTCGGCAACGGCGCTCCCCCGCCGTGATCCCAGCGGTCGTACCGGGGGGGGTGGCGTGCGGGGCGGCGCCCAGGATGTGAGCGCCGCCCCGCACGGAACCGGGCCGGTCAGACGAGCGTCACGGTGATGTTGCCGCGGGTCGCCTTCGAGTACGGGCAGACCTGGTGGGCCTTCTCCACCAGCGACCGCGCGGTGGCGGCGTCCACCGCCGGGATCTCGGCGGAGATCTCGACGATGATGCCGAACCCGTCGTCGTTCTTGCCGATGCCGACCTTCGCGGTGACGGTCGAACCGGAGATGTCGGCGCCCTCCTGCCGGGCCACGACACCGAGCGCACCCTGGAAACAGGCGCTGTACCCGGCGGCGAACAACTGCTCCGGGTTGGTGCCGGCGCCGTTGCCGCCCATCTCCTTGGGCGGGTTCACGACCACGTCGATCTTGCCGTCATCGGTGGCCACCCGCCCGTCGCGGCCGTTCTCGGCGGTGGCGACGGCGGTGTAGAGGACCTCGGACTGCTGAATGGGCATGCGGTTGTCTTCCTCCTCGGTCCGCCGTGACTCGCGCCCACGATCACGACGGATTTCGGAAAGACGCTACCGCATGGCGGAAACCCGGTGAAGGCCGCTCTGCCCGTACGGCGTCAGAGCTTGACGATCATCTTGCCGGTGTTGTCGCCGCGCAGGACGCCGAGGAAGGCCTCCAGGTTGTTCTCGATGCCCTCGACGACCGTCTCGCGGTACTTCAGCTCGCCGGAGCGGACCCACGGGCCGACCTCCTGGACGAACTGCGGCTGGAGGTCGTAGTGGTCGCCGACCAGGAAGCCCTCGATGCGGCCGCGGGTCTGGATCAGGCGGGCGAGGTTCTTCGGGCCGGGGGCGGGCTCGGTGTTGTTGTAGACGGAGATCATGCCGCAGACGGCGATACGGCCGTCCCGGTTGAGGGAGCCGATGGCGGCCTCCAGGTGGTCGCCGCCCACGTTGTCGAAGTAGACGTCGATGCCGTCCGGGGCGGCGGCGCGCAGCTGCTCGCTCACCGGGCCGTCCTTGTAGTTGAAGGCGGCGTCGAAGCCGTACTCGTCGACGAGGAGCTTGACCTTCTCGTCCGAGCCGGCGGAGCCGATGACCCGGGAGGCGCCCTTGAGCTTCGCGAGCTGCCCCACCTGGCTGCCGACGGCACCTGCGGCGCCGGAGACGAAGACCGCGTCGCCCTCCTTGAAGGAGGCGGTGCGCAGCAGACCGGCGTAGGCGGTGAGCCCGGTCATGCCGAGCACACCCAGGTACGTCGACAGCGGCGCCGCCTGCGCGTCCACCTTCACGGCGTTCCCCGCGTCCACCGCGGCGTACTCGCGCCAGCCGAGGAAGTGCAGGACGTGGTCGCCGACGGCGATGCCCTCGGCGTTGGAGGCGACGACCTCGCCGACCGCGCCGCCCTGCATGGGCTTGCCCAGCTCGTACGGGGCGACGTACGACTTCGCGGCGCTCATGCGGCCGCGCATGTAGGGGTCGACGGAGACGTACAGGTTGCGTACCAGCACCTGGCCGTCGCCCGGGGTCGGGACCTCCGCCTCGACGAGGGTGAAGTCCTCGGGCTTGGGCCAGCCGACCGGACGGCTGACCAGATGCCATTCGCGGTTGACGGTGGGGAGGGCGGGGGAATCGGTCATGGGGGGCACCTTTCCGGGGAGCACAGATGCTTCAGGGTCTGAAACAACCATGCGACTGAACATTTCAGCTTGTCAAACAAATGGGTACCCTGGTTTCCATGGCCACACCACGCGACACGACCCGCCGACCCGACGCACTCACCCTGGAAGTCGTCGAGCTGATCGGTGAGGTCGTGGCCCGCTTCCACGCCGACTACGAGGAGGCGGCCGCGGACCGCGCCCTGACCGGGGCACAGGCCAGGCTGCTCAGCCTGCTGTCGCTGGAACCGCTGCCGATGCGGAAACTGGCGCAGAAGCTGAAGTGCGAGCCGTCGAACGTCACCGGGATCGTGGACCGGCTGGAGGCCCGGGGACTGGTCGAACGGCGCCCCGACCCCGGCGACCGCCGGGTGAAGGTGGCCGCGGCGACGGAGGAGGGGCGACGGGTGGCACGGGGGCTGCGGGAGTCACTGCGGTTCGCGCGGGAGCCGCTCGCGGGGTTGTCGGAGGGAGAGCGGGTGGCCCTGCGGGACGCGTTGCGGAGGATGCTGGGGGACTGAGGCCGGCGGAGCGGGCCGGCGTTCACCCGCGACCGGCGTCGCCCTGAAGGGGACGGGCCCCCGGCCAGGCACGGCACGGCACGGCTCACGGGGGCGCACGCCCGGGATCGCGGGGCTGCGCCCACCACCGACCGCCCAGCTATGTGCACACACCACCGACTGCGGAGGCTACGTGCACGCCCCACCGGCTGCCCAGCTACGTGCACGCCCCACCGACTGCCCAGCTACGCGCACGCCCCACCGACCGCCTAGCTACGCGCACGCCCCACCGACTGCGGAGCTACGTGCACCACCACAGGAAGCGGTCGCACGTTTCGGTCGGGGTCGGGTCCGGCGAGGCCGTCGGAGTGGGGGTCGTCGTCGGGGGCGGGGCGTCCGGGACCGTTGACGGCGAGCCGGGGGCCGGGGACGCCTCCGGCGCCGACGCCGGGGGTGCCGACGGGGTCCCGGCCTCGTCCGCCCCCTTCGACTCCTCCGCGCCCGGGGACGCCGAAGCCGACGCCGACACCGTTGTCGAAGCGGACGCGTCGGGTGACGGTGCGCCCGAGGGGGTGGTCGTCCTCGACGTCCCGTCGGCCGGCACGGCCGAGGACTCCCCCGCCTCACCGGCCTCCCCCACCTCCCGGCTCGCCCCGCCGTCCGTCGTCTCGCCCCCGGCGGCGGCCGGCTTCGCCGGGGAGCCCGGGGCGTCCGCGCCGAGTTCCGCGAGACTCAGTCCGCCGGCCGCCAGGACGAAGCCCGCGGTGACGAAGAGGGTCCGGCGACGGCGTCGGCGGTGTGCCGCGGCTTTGCGGTCCCGGCGGCCGGCCCGCCCGCCGCGGGAGGCGTCGTCGGGCGTCCCGTCGGCCGCGTCCGCCTCTCCGGCCGCCCGCGCCGGGCTCTCCTCGCTCTCCGTCACATACGCGCCGGAGACGCGGAGTTCTTCGGCCGGCGCGCCGCACCCCGGGCAGGCGAGGGCGCCATTGAGGTGCCGTCGGCACGGGTGGCAGTAGTCCATGACGCGGGAAGGTTAAGTTCCGCAACGGCCGCGTTCCTAGAGGCGCCTGTGAAGGTTGTGTGGGGAAGCGGCCGGGCCCGCTCCGCCCGCACTTTCGAAACTGCCGAAACCGTTATGTGTCCGACCCATTGACACCCCGACCGCACCCTCCTTACTGTCACGCCAGCATTTCGAACGAGTGACGAAATATCGAACACAGCGAAGGGCAGCCGCCGTGCGCATCACCGGAATCAGCACACACGTGGTCGGGACGCCGTGGCGCAACCTGACATACGTCCAGGTGCACACCGACGAGGGCATCACCGGAGTCGGCGAGACCCGGATGCTGGGGCACACCGACGCTCTCCTCGGCTATCTGAAGGAGGCCGAGGCCAACCACATTCTCGGCTCCGACCCGTTCGCTGTCGAGGACCTGGTCCGCCGCATGAAGTACGGCGACTACGGCCGCGCCGGCGAGATCGTGATGTCCGGCATCGCCGTCGTCGAGATGGCCTGCTGGGACATCAAGGGCAAGGCCCTCGGCGTCCCGGTCTGGCAGCTGCTGGGCGGCAAGGTCACCGACAAGGTGAAGGCGTACGCCAACGGGTGGTACACGACCGAGCGGACGCCCGAGGCGTACCACAAGGCCGCGCAGGGGGTCATGGAGCGCGGGTACCGGGCGCTGAAGATCGACCCGTTCGGCACCGGGCACTTCGAGCTGGACCAGCAGCAGACGAACTACGCCGTGTCGCTCATCGAGGCCGTGCGGGACGCCATCGGGCCGGACGCCGAGCTGATGCTGGAGATGCACGGCCGGTTCTCGCCCTCCACCGCCGTCCGGCTCGCGCGCGAACTCGCGCCCTTCAAGCCGGCCTGGCTGGAGGAGCCGGTCCCGCCGGAGAACCTCAAGGCGCTGCGGAAGGTCGCCGAGAAGGTCGACATCCCGGTCGCCACCGGTGAGCGCATCCACGACCGGATCGAGTTCCGCGAGCTGTTCGAGGACCAGTCGGTGGACATCATCCAGCCCGACGTCGGCCACATCGGCGGCATCTGGGAGACCCGGAAGCTCGCCGCCACCGCCGAGACCCACTACACGCTCGTGGCGCCGCACAACGTGGGCGGGCCGGTCCTCACCGCCGCCAGCCTCCAGGTCGGCTTCACCTCCCCGAACTTCAAGATCCTGGAGCACTTCAACGACTTCGCGGACGCGGAGATCAAGAAGGTCGTGAAGGGCGCGCCGCAGGTGAACCCGGAGGACGGGTGCTTCCACCTGTCCGACGCGCCCGGCCTCGGCGTCGAGCTGGACACCGACGCGGCGGCCGAGTTCCCGCAGCAGCAGGCGCGGTTCGACCTGTGGGCCGAGGGCTGGGAGCAGCGCAAGCCCAAGGGGACCGGGGCGTGAGCGGCGCGGTCGTCATCGAGGCGCCGGGCGAGCACCGGCTCGTGCCGCACGAGCCGCGTGAGCCCGGCCCCGGCGAGGCGCTGGTGAGGGTGCACGCGGCCGGGATCTGCGGCAGCGACCGCGAGGTCTACCAGGGCAACCGGCCCGAGGGATACGTGCGTTACCCGCTCACCCCCGGGCACGAGTGGTCCGGGACCGTGGAGCGGGTCGGCGCCGGAGTGCCCGCGTCCCTCGTCGGGCGCGGGGTCGTCGGCGAGGGGTTCCGCAACTGCCAGGTCTGCGACCGCTGCCACGCGGGCGAGACGACGCTGTGCACGGCGGGGTACGAGGAGACGGGGTTCACCCAGCCGGGGGCCATGGCGCCCACGCTGACGCTGCCCGCCCGCCTCCTGCACGCCCTGCCCGACGACGCCGACCTCACCGCCGCCGCCCTGCTGGAGCCCGCCGCCTGCATCGCCGCCGCCGCACTCAAGGCGAACGCCCGCCCCGGCGAGCGGGTCGCGGTCGTCGGCACGGGGACGCTCGGCATGTTCGCCGTGCAGTTCCTGCGTGCCGCGTCCCCGGGCGAGCTGCTGGTCGTCGGCACGCGCGGGGACCGGGAGGCGCTCTCGCGGCAGTACGGCGCGACCGACTTCCGGACGAGGGACCAGCGCCTCCCGGACGACTTCGACGTCGTCATCGAGACCGCCGGGTCCGCCGGCGCCGCCCGCACCGCCGCCGGGCTGCTCCGCAGGGGCGGGCGGCTGGTGCTGACCGGCATCCCGGCGCCGGGCGCCGACGGGCTCGACCCGACCGACCTGGTCGTACGGCAGCTGGAGGTGCAGACCGTCTTCGGGGCGGCGCCGGACGCCTGGGCGCACACGGTGCGGGTCTTCGCGGCCGGGCTGCTCGACCCGCGGCCGCTGGTGACGCACGAGCTGCCCCTCACGGAGTTCCAGCAGGCCATCGAACTGGTGGGGTCCGGTGACCCGAAGGTCGGCAAGGTGCTGCTGCGCCCCTGACGCCCACCCCTGAGCCGTACGCCGGTACGGGGGCGACCTGACGGCCTCCGTACCGGCGTACATCCATCCGCACGGGCTTCTTCCGCGGCTCGGCTCCCCTCTCCGGCCTCCGACCCTCTCCGACCTCCGGCCCCCTCTCCGACCTCACGTCCGGCTCCCTCTCCGGTTCCACCGCCGGCTTCTCCTCCCCTGAGCCGCGAACTTCGTCCGACATACCGAACACTAAGGACAGCTTGTGACCGACGCTTCCGCCAAGGCCGCCGCACGCAGGCCCGGTGAGCAGGCGCTCACCGCCCTCGGCCTGGCCGCGCCCGCCCCCGACCCCGCCGACGCCTCGCCGCACTCCTTCCCGGAGGGTGGCCGCTGGCGCACCGAGATCCCCTCCTGCGAAGGGCCGGAGGCGCTGGGAGTGGTGCTGAAGGAGTCCTCGCGGCTGGACGTGCCGATCCACCGGATCAGCCAGGGCAGCGGCGTCTGGATGCTGACCGACGCCGAGATCACCGAGATGGTCGAGGCCACCGCCGAACGCGACATCGAGCTCTGCCTGTTCACCGGCCCGCGCGGCACGTGGGACATCGGCGGCTCCACCCGGACCGACTCGGGCGGCGCGGGTCTGCGCGCCCGCGGCCACGACGCGGTCGCCGGGTGCGTCGAGGACGCCGTGCGGGCGACCGAGCTGGGCGTCAAGTGCCTGCTCGTCGCCGACGAGGGCGTGCTGTGGACGCTGCACCGGGCGCGGACGGCGGGCATCATCCCCGCCGACACCACGCTGAAGCTGTCGGCACTCGTGGGGCCGGTCAACCCGGCCTCGTACGCGGTGTACGAGCGGCTCGGCGCCGACTCCATCAACGTGCCCAGCGACCTGACTCCGGACCACCTGACCGAAATACGGCGGGTTTCGGCCGCGCCCATGGACATGTACATCGAGGCTCCCGACGACCTCGGCGGCTACGTGCGGATGTACGAGGTCGCCGAGCTGGTCCGGCGCGGCGCCCCGCTGTACCTGAAGTTCGGTCTCTCCAAGGCGCCCGGGATCTATCCGTACGGCCACCACCTTCGGGAACTGACGCTGGCCACCGCCAAGGAGCGGGTGCGGCGCGGCCGGCTCGCGCTGGATCTGCTGGCGCGGCACGGGGCGGACGGGGACATGGCTCCGCTCGGCACACGACTGCCGGGCTCGCTCAACCGGTTCGAGATCTCGTCATAACGTTCCGGAAACTCCCTTCACAAAAGAAGACACAGCCGCGCACAATCCCACACACCTGTTCTCGGTCGTTCCACCCTCAGCTTTTCGCGTGCCGGCACCACCAGACCGAGCCCTGCACCCACATCAAGGATGATGACCATGCGCAACCGCAGAGCCGCACTCGCCGCCGTAGCCTCCGCCGCCTCCCTCGCCCTCACCCTGACCGCCTGCGGCCAGAACAGCGAGGGCGGCAGTGAGGAGGACAAGGGCGGTGGCAAGGGCGGCACCATCGGCATCGCGATGCCGACCAAGTCCTCCGAGCGCTGGATCTCCGACGGCGCCAACGTCGAGAAGGAACTGAAGGCCAAGGGGTACGAGACCAAGCTCGTCTACGGCGAGGACGACCCGGACCAGCAGGTCTCCCAGATCGAGAACATGATCACGCAGGGCGTCGACGCCCTGGTCATCGCCGCGATCGACAACAAGTCCCTCAACAACGTGCTCCAGCAGGCCAAGGACGCCGACATCCCGGTCATCTCCTACGACCGGCTGATCCTCGGCACGGAGAACGTCGACTACTACGCCTCGTTCGACAACAGCAAGGTCGGCGAGCTGCAGGGCACGTACATCGTCGAGAAGCTCGGCCTGAAGGACGGCTCCGAGAAGGGCCCCTTCAACATCGAGCTGTTCGCCGGCTCCAACGACGACAACAACACCAAGTACTTCTTCAACGGCGCGATGAGCGTCCTGAAGCCGTACATGGACAAGGGCCAGCTGGTCGTCCGGTCCAAGCAGACCGCCCTCAACCAGGTCACCACCCTGCGCTGGGACGGCGGCACCGCGCAGAAGCGCATGGACGACCTGCTCACCTCCAGCTACCGCAGCGCCCGGGTCGACGCGGTGCTCTCGCCGTACGACGGCATCTCCATCGGCATCCTGTCCGCCCTGAAGTCGGACGGCTACGGCTCCGCGAACAAGCCCATGCCGGTCGTCACCGGCCAGGACGCCGAGGTCGCCTCGGTGAAGTCGATCATCGCGGGTGAGCAGACGCAGACCGTCTTCAAGGACCTCCGCGAGCTCGCCAAGGTCGCCTCGAACATGGTCGAGGCCTCCCTCAACGACAAGGAGCCCGAGGTCAACGACACCAAGTCGTACGACAACGGTGCCAAGGTCGTCCCCGCCTACCTGCTGCAGCCGGTCAGCGTCGACAAGGCCAACTACGAGAAGGTCCTCGTCGAGGGTGGCACCTACTCCGCGGACGACCTCAAGTAACCGGGCCCCCTCAAGGATTGGAAGGCACGACCATGGCGGGACCCGTCCTGGAAATGCGCTCGATCGTCAAGACCTTTCCCGGTGTCAAAGCGCTGTCGGACGTCACACTGACCGTTCGTCAGGGCGAGGTCCACGCCATCTGCGGTGAGAACGGCGCCGGCAAGTCGACCCTGATGAAGGTGCTCTCCGGCGTCCATCCGCACGGCAGCTACGAAGGGGACATCCTCTTCGACGGCGAGACCTGCCGGTTCAAGGACATCCGGGCGAGCGAGCAGCACGGCATCGTGATCATCCACCAGGAGCTGGCGCTGGTGCCGTACCTCTCCATCGCGGAGAACATCTTCCTCGGCAACGAGCACGCCAAGCGCGGACTGATCAACTGGAACGAAACCCTCCGGCACGCCACCGAACTGCTGCGCCAGGTCGGTCTCGACGAGCACCCGGAGACCCGTGTCGCCGACATCGGCGTGGGCAAGCAGCAGCTGGTGGAGATCGCCAAGGCGCTCTCGAAGAAGGTGAAGCTGCTCATCCTCGACGAGCCGACGGCGGCGCTCAACGACGAGGACAGCGGCAAACTCCTCGACCTGATCCTCTCGTTGAAGGACCAGGGCATGACCTCGATCATCATCTCGCACAAGCTGAACGAGATCCGCCGGGTCGCCGACTCGGTCACGATCATCCGCGACGGGCGGTCCATCGAGACGCTCGACGTGAAGGCCGAGGAGACGACCGAGGACCGGATCATCAGCGGGATGGTCGGCCGCGACCTGGAGAACCGCTTCCCGGAGCGGACCCCGCACCAGCCGGAGGAGGGCACCGCACCCGCCCTGGAGATCCGGAACTGGACCGTGCACCACCCCATCGACCAGCAGCGCAAGGTCGTCGACGACGTCTCGGTCGAGGTGCGGCGCGGCGAGATCGTCGGCATCGCCGGGCTGATGGGCGCCGGCCGCACGGAACTCGCGATGAGCGTGTTCGGCCGCACCTACGGCCGGTACGCGGGCGGCACGGTCCTCAAGGACGGCACCGAGATCCGTACGAAGACCGTCCCGGAGGCGGTGGGGCACGGCATCGCGTACGTCACCGAGGACCGCAAGCACTACGGCCTCAACCTCATCGACACCATCAACCGGAACATCTCGCTGACCGCGCTGGGCAAGGTCGCCAAGCGGGGTGTGGTCGACGAGCACGGGGAGCGGCAGGTCGCCGAGGACTTCCGCAAGTCCATGAACATCAAGGCGCCGACCGTCTTCGAGCCGGTGGGCAAGCTGTCCGGCGGCAACCAGCAGAAGGTCGTCCTCAGCAAGTGGATCTTCGCGGGTCCCGAGGTGCTGATCCTGGACGAGCCCACGCGCGGTATCGACGTGGGTGCCAAGTACGAGATCTACACGGTCATCGACCAGCTGGCCGCCCAGGGCAAGGCGGTCGTCTTCATCTCCTCCGAACTGCCGGAGCTGCTCGGCATGTGCGACCGCATCTACACGATGGCCGCGGGGCGGCTGACGGGTGAGTTCTCGCGGGCCGAGGCCTCGCAGGAAGCGCTGATGCGTCAGATGACGAAGGACAAAGAGGTAACCCGATGAGCACGGACCTGACCGCCAAGACCCCGGCCCCCGCGCCGCCCGGCAAGGACGGGGCGGCCTCCGGCGGCGGCCTGCTGCAGCTGATGCTCGACGGCATGCGCCGCAACATGCGCCAGTACGGCATGCTGATGGCCCTCGGCCTGATCGTGGTGCTGTTCGCCGTCTGGTCCGACGGCGACCTGCTGCTGCCGCGCAACGTCTCCAACCTGGTGCTGCAGAACAGTTACATCCTGATCCTCGCGATCGGCATGATGCTCGTCATCATCGCGGGCCACATCGACCTGTCGGTCGGCTCGCTGACGGCGTTCATCGGCGCGATGGCCGCCGTGCTCATGGTCGACAACGACCTGCCCTGGCCGGTCGCGGTGGTGCTCTGCCTGGCCATCGGCGCGGCCGCGGGCGCGGTGCAAGGGTTCTTCATCGCCTATCTGGGCATACCGTCGTTCATCGTGACCCTGGCGGGCATGCTGCTCTTCCGCGGTCTGACGGAGATCTTCCTGAAGGGCCAGACCCTCGGCCCGTTCCCGAAGGACCTGCAGAAGATCGCCAACGGCTTCCTGCCCGAGGTCGGCCCGAACACCAACTACCACAACCTCACCCTGCTGCTGGGCTTCGCCCTGATCGCCTTCGTGGTGTTCCAGGAGGTCCGCGACCGCAAGCGGCAGCAGGAGTTCGCCCTCGAGGTGGTGCCGGTCAAGCTGTTCGCGCTCAAGCTGGTCGCACTGGTCTCCGCCGTCCTCGTCGTCACGCTGCTGCTCGCCAGCTACAAGGGCGCCCCGGTCGTGCTGCTCATCCTGGGCGTGCTGGTCGTCGGGTTCGGCTACCTGATGCGCAACGCGATCATCGGCCGCCACATCTACGCCATCGGCGGCAACCTGCCCGCGGCCAAGCTGTCGGGCGTGAAGGACAAGAAGGTCACCTTCCTGGTCTTCCTGAACATGGGCATGCTCGCGGCCCTGGCGGGTCTGGTCTTCGCCGCCCGCTTCAACGCGGCCTCTCCCAAGGCCGGCCTCAACTTCGAGCTGGAGGCCATCGCCGCCTCGTTCATCGGCGGCGCGTCGATGAGCGGCGGCGTCGGCACGGTCCTCGGCGCGATCATCGGCGGCCTGGTTCTGGGCGTGCTGAACAACGGCATGAACCTCGTCGGCATCGGCACCGACTGGCAGCAGGTCATCAAGGGCGCGGTACTGCTGGCGGCGGTCGGGTTCGACGTGTGGAACAAGCGCAAGGTCGGTTCGTAACGGTCTGGGGCCCCGCCGCTCGAGGCGGGGCCCGCTTCTTTTCACGGAAGTACAGGAGCCGCACACATGGAACTGAGCAGACGCACGGTCATCGCAACGGCGACCGCCGCGGGCATCGCCGCCGCGACCGCCGGCGGCACGGCACACGCCACGGGAGGCAGGAAGCCGGTGAAGGAGCTCTTCGGCAAACTCGCCGACGGCACGAAGGTGTACCGCTGGTCGCTGGAGAACGGCGGCACGCGGATGAAGGTGCTGTCGTACGGCGGCGTCGTCCAGTCCCTGGAGATCCCCGACCGCCGGGGCCGCCACGAGAACGTCTCCCTGGGCTTCGACAACCTCGACGACTACGTGGCCCGCAGCCCGCACTTCGGCGCCCTGATCGGGCGGTACGGCAACCGCATCGCCAAGGGACGCTTCACCCTGGACGGCAAGGAGTACCAGCTCTCCGTCAACGACGGCGAGAACTCCCTGCACGGCGGCGCCCTCGGCTTCGACTACCGGGTGTGGGACGTCGAGCCGTTCACCGAGGGCTCCGACGTCGGCCTGGTCCTGCACTACACCAGCGTCGACGGCGAGATGGGCTACCCGGGCACGCTCAGGGCGAAGGTGACGTACACCCTCACCCGGCGCGGCGAGTGGCGCATCGACTACGAGGCCACCACCGACAAGGCCACCATCGTCAACCTCACCAGCCACGTCTACTGGAACCTGGCCGGCGAGGGCAGCGGCACCATCGAGGACCACGAGCTGTCGATCGCCGCGTCCCGCTACACGCCCACCGACGCGGGCCTCATCCCGACGGGCGAGCTGGCGAAGGTCTCCGGCACGCCCTTCGACTTCCGCCGGGCCAAGCCGATCGGCAGGGACATCCGCGACGCCCACCCGCAGCTGGTCACCGCCAAGGGCTTCGACCACAACTGGGTGCTGGACAAGGGCATCACGGAGCGCCCCGAGCACATCGCCACCCTGCGCGACCGCGCCTCGGGCCGCACCCTGCGCATCGCCACCGACCAGCCCGGCCTGCAGTTCTACTCGGGCAACTTCCTCGACGGCACCCTGACCGGCACCGGCGGCTCCCTCTACCGGCAGGGCGACGCCCTGTGCCTGGAGACGCAGCACTTCCCGGACTCGCCGAACCAGCCGTCGTTCCCGTCGACCGTGCTGCGGCCCGGCGAGACCTACCGGACGACGACGGTGCACTCGTTCGACGCGTGAGGGTGTGAGGGCACACTTTCTTCACACGCGTTGAACGGTGTCTCATCCCCCTTCGTATGTATGGGCGGTCCGCGCTCCCCGGCGCGGGCCGCCCACCTACGGAGGTCCACTTGTCCGGGAACGTCACCTCGCTGTTCCGCGGCACCGCGGCGCACAGCCCGTCGATGGCGGCGCTGACGCGGGAGAGCGGCGAGGCGGCGGGCGCCGGCCCGGTGGACTTCTGCATCCCCTGCAACCCGTACTTCCCCACCCCGGCGATGTTCGACGAGCTGGCCGGCCGGCTGCGCGACATCATCACGTACTACCCGAGCGGCGCCGACACCATCACCGCCGAACTGTGCGGCCTGCTCCAGCTCCCCCCGCAGTGCGTGGCGATGGGCAACGGCTCCACGGAGCTCATCACCTGGATCGACCACCTGCTGGTCCGGGAGTCCCTCGCCGTCCCCGTCCCCACCTTCGGCCGCTGGACCGACCAGCCCGCGGAGACCGGCAAACGGGTCGACATGTTCCCGCTCCAGGAGGCCGGCGGCTTCGCCCTCGACCTCGCGCGGTACGCCGAGTTCGTCCGGGCCAGGGGGACGCGGACGGTGGTGGTCTGCAACCCCAACAACCCCGACGGCGGCTACCTGCACAAGGAGGCGCTCGTACGGTTCATGGACGCGATGGCCGACCGGGACCTGGTCGTGGTCGACGAGTCCTTCCTGGAGTTCGCCGACGCGGAGGCCGAGCCCAGCGTCGTCCACGAGGCGATGCTGCGCCCCAACGTCGTCGTCCTGCGCAGCCTCGGCAAGAACTTCGGGCTGCACGGCATCCGCTTCGGCTACCTGGTCGCCGGCCCGGCGCTGGCGGGCCGGGTGCGCGCCATGCTGCCGAAGTGGAACCTCAACTCCTTCGCGGAACACGTGGTGTTCATGCTGCGCGACCACGGCCCCGAGTACGCGCGGAGCCTGCACCAGGTCCGCCGCGACCGCCTGGAGATGGCCGGTGAGCTGTCCGCGCTGCCCGGCCTGACCGTCTACCCCTCCCAGGGCAACTTCCTCTTCGTGCGCCTCCCCGTGGGCGCGGAGGGCACCGTCGTGCGGGACCGCATGCTCACCGAGCACCGGGTCCTGGTCCGTGAATGCGGCAACAAGATCGGTTCGTCCAGCCGCTTCCTGCGTCTCGTGGTGCGCCCCCGGATGGACGTGCGCCGCCTGGTGTCCGGCCTGGAACAGGTGCTCTACGGGGCCGGGAGGGGAGCCGCCGTACCCGAGCCCGCCACCGGGCCCGTGACCGCCACCGAGCCCGCCACCGGGACCGGCTACAGCTCGGGCACGGCGGCGGTGGACCGCCTGGTGAGCGAGACCAACGGGTCCGGCCTGCGAGGGCTCGCCCCCGCGCCGGCCGCCGGAAGCGGCATGCCGCTCCCCGCCGCGGTGCCGATCGCCGCGCCGGCGGCGGCAGCCGTCGGCCCGATGTCGCTGCCGCTGCCGCTGCCGGTGCCGACGGCACCGCAGCCGGTCCCGCAGGCGGTGCCGGTCCCCCACCCGGCGCCGTATCCCGGACCGGTGCCGGTCCCCCACCCGGCACCGGTCCCACCACCCGCGGCCGCCCCGGCGCCGTATCCCGGGGCGGCCCCGGCTGCCACGGCCGCCCCGTACGCCGTGACCACCGGCCCCACCCCGCCCGGCGTACCGGCCCGCGGTGGCCTCACGGCCGCTCAGGTCAGGGGCACCGACGGCCTGGAGTCGGTCCCGGCGACGGGCCGGCCCGGGCCGGCCCACTGGCCGGACGCGGCGGGCGTGGGCCGGACGGGGTGACCCCCGCCGCTCAGTAGGCGACGGGCCAGCCGCTGCTCCAGTCCAGGAGGTTGATGCCGAGCTTGGGGGTGCCGTTGTCGTTGCCGTCGTAGTAGTGGTAGACGATCAGGTCGCCGTCGACGTCGTTCATGATCGACTGGCCGCCGGGGCCGATGACGCTGCCGTGCGACTCGAGCACGGGCGTGCCGCCGTTGTTCATCATCGAGACGCCGTTGCGGTCGTAGTACGGCCCGGTGACGCTGGTCGCCCGGCCGACCTTGACCTTGTAGGTGGAGCTGGTGCCGGCGCAGCAGGTGTCGTACGAGGCGAAGAGGTAGTAGTACCCGTTCCGCTTGACGATGTACGGGGCCTCGACGGCCTTGGTGCCGCTCGGGCGGGAGGCGAGGGAGCGGCGGGCGGTGTCGGAGGCGAGCTGCTTGCCGGTGGACGGGTCGATGCGGATCATCTTGATGCCGGTCCACCAGCTGCCGAAGGACAGCCACCACTTGCCGTCGTCGTCGACGAAGAGGTTGGGGTCGATGGCGTTGTAGTCGCTGGACGTGTTCGACGTGTAGACGATGCCGTAGTCGGTCCAGCTGCCCGGCTGTCCGGTGGTGGAGCCGGCCAGCCCGATGGCCGAGGTGTTCTCGCCGAACTTGGAGACGGAGTAGTACATCAGGTACTTGCCGCCGTGGTAGGAGATGTCGGGCGCCCAGGCCTCCGGGACGGAGGAGTAGCGCGACCACCAGCCGGGCCGGGAACGGAAGGCGTCCGCGCCGGTGGAGAAGGCGGTGCGGTCGGAGGACGCCTTGCTGCTGATGCCTCCGCCGGTGGCGTAGAGCAGGTACTGGCCGGAGGACGTCCGGATCATGGTCGGATCGTGCGTGACGACGGACCCGGTGACTCGACCCGGGTTCGGGTACGCCGACGCCGTGGTGGGGACGAGCGCGAGGAGTGCGGCGGTGGGGAGAGCGAGGAGTGCGGTTCGCCTGCGACGCGTGGTGGGTCTCATGGACAACGCTCCTGTTCTGGATTTCGAACATCGATCGTGTCTTCGGACGGAACGTAGGGACGAACCCCATGCGCGTCAATGGCCCGCGCAGCAACGGCAACCAACTCGCGGAGAACACCACGGTTCACAGGTGACGAACCGGTGAATACCTGACGGATGGTCAGCACCACTTCGGTCGGTCCCCCGCCTGTCCGGACAACATGGCCTCCCCATCCCCGTGCGCGCGTCCTGAGTCGGAAGTCGGGAGTCGGTCATGAACGGTTTTCCGTGGGAGTCCGTGATCGCCGTGCTCGGCCTCGCCGTGCCCGTGATCGCCGCCCTGTGGGAGTTCTTCCTCGCGGGCCGCAAACGGCTCGGCTACCGCGTGCAGATGGACACCAGCGCCCGGGACTCGGCCACGTCCTCCGGACCGGAGGCCGGGGTGCTCCAGAGCATGCAGTGGGACGGCGTCGACCTGAGGGACCCGTCGGTCGCCCTGCTGCGCATCGAGAACGTCGGCTGGACCCCGATAGTCGAGGAGGACTACGTGGCCCCCGCCAACGACACGGTGGGCATACGCGTGAAGTTTCCGGGCCGCCGCGTGGTCGGCATGGTCGTGACGGAGTGCAGCCACACCGTGCTGCGCGACTTCTTCACACCGGGGACGCCGGGCTTCGGGGCCTCGGACGGTGTCATCAGACTGCCCAAGGTGAAGCTCAACCGCCGGGCCCACTACAAGGTGCTGGCGGTCCTGGACCGCGTCCCGACGTTCACCGAGACCGACTTCCCCGACCCGGAGGTCACCGCGGGCATCGTCGGCGGGGTGCGCGGCGGGACCATCAAGAGGACCGAGTACTACCCCTTCGCGTCCCGGCCGGTCCGCTGGCTGCTCGCCGTGCTCGTCCTGGTGAGCGTCGCCCAGTCCGTGTCCACGTTCGCCCGGGGCGAGGACGCCGTGGCCGCGCCGCTGGACTGCGCCGAGGGGACACTGCACCTGACGGGCTCCACGGCGTTCAAGCCGGTCCTGGAACAGGCCGCCGAGCAGTACGTGAAGACCTGCCCCGGCGCGCGCATACCCCTGTCCGACAGCCAGTTCGAGGGCAGTGTCCCGGGGCTGGACGCACTCGCCACGGCCGGGGACAAGGAGAGACCGAAGGGTGACGAAGGGCTCGGCAACCGGCTGACGTTCAGCGACGGCCCCAAGTCCCCCGGCCGCACCCGGCTCCTGCCCCGCCCCGTCGCCCTGTCCCTGTTCACCCTGGTCGTGAACAAGGACACCGGGGTCCAGGACCTGTCCCTGGACCAGGTCCGGGACATCTACGCCGGAAAGATCACCAACTGGAAGCAGGTGAACGGCGAGAACCGGCCCATCCAGCTCGTCGGCCGCCACCCGGGCTCGGGCACCCGCACCACCCTCCAGCGGCAGGTCCTGGACGACCGCCCCCTGCCGGCGGTCACGACGAGCGACTGCAAGAGCATGGACATGAGCAGGGCCAATCGCTGCGAGGTCGGCAAGACCGGGACCCTGCTGAACACCGTCGCCTCGATCTCCGGCGCCCTCGGCTACAGCGAGGTCGGCCTCGCCGACGCGCACGGGAGCGTGCGGCAGGTCCACATCGACGGCTACCCCGCGACACTGGAGGGCGTCGACCAGGGCGCGTACCCCTACTGGGAGACGGAGATCGCCTACACCTACGGCGAGCCCCCGGCCGGCTCGATCGCCGCGGGTTTCCTGCGCTACCTCGCCGACGAGGTCGGCAAGGACATCATCCGCTCCAAGGGCCACCGCCCCTGCTCCGAACTGGACAAGCCGCTGGTGTGCCGGCCGAGCGGGTCCTGACGGCCGTCGGCCCACGGGGAGCACCCGCACCGGCGGCCACGCCACGGAGTGACCGCCGGGGCCTACGGGGCCGGCGAAGGCGGGCGCATCAGGTCCAGGTCCTCGCCCCAGGCGTCCAGCACCGCCCCGTGCCCGGCCGCGCGGGCCACCGCCTCGACCCGCGCGAAGAGATGGCGCTGTGCGGACACGTCGCCCGTCGCCGAGATGGCGTCCACGGCGCCGAGCAGCGGGCCCGTGTCCCAGCCCGGCAGCGGGGAACGGGCGAGTTCCCATTCCAGGTACTTGTTGTAGGGGCGGGGGCGGCGGTCGAGGGCGAAGAGCAGCTCCAGCAGGAAGCGGACGCTGTCGGCGGCGTCGAGCCGGGCCGCGAGCGCGTGCCCGTCGCGGTCGTTCTTGACGGAGCGGTAGAGGGAGTTGGCGTAGGCGTCGAGCCACTCGCCCGCGTCCCGGAACGCCTCGCCGGCGTCGAGGCGCGCCTTGGCGGCCAGCATCCGGGCGATGCCGCCGTCCAGCCGGTCCAGCACGACGCGGGCGCGGGCGAGAGCGTACCGCTCGAAGCCGGGCAGGCCGGCGGCGCGGAACTCGTCGAGGGAGAGGACGACCAGGTCGAGTTCCGGGGTGCGGTGCCCCGCGAACCCGGTGAGGGCCGTCGGTACGCCGTCGGCGAGGACGACGTACAGGTCGTGGTCGGAGTACTCGGTGGTCATGCCCTCGTGGGCCCGGGAGCCCTTGAGGACGAGTCCGACGACGGCCGGGTCGGCGGAGGCGAGTGCGACGAAGGCGTCGTAGGTGAGGGGCTGCCGAGCGGTCATGTGGGTGATCTCCGGTGAGGGACGGGCGACGGGTATGCCGACCGGGCGGCCCCGTGCCGGCGGGGTCGCCCGTACCGTCTGCGGCGGCACTCGGCCACCGCCCGGGAGTTCAACGCACACGCGGACCCTACAACCCGCCGTGCCGCCGCCGTCACGGCTTTACGCTGGGCCGGTCCCGACGTCGGCGGCCGAACCGGCCCTTGCTGGAGGAGAGTTGCGTGAAGGTCCGACGGTGGATCGTCGTCGTGTGGGCGGGGCTGTGTCTGGCCGGTGCCGCCGCCACCGCCGCGCTCGGCACCGGGCCGGTCCCGGAGGAGCCGGGGTGGTTCCCCGCCGAGGAGCCGGCACCGGCGCAGACGTACGGCGTCGACTGCCGGGAGATCGCCGACGACGTCGAGCAGGCGCGGGCCGAGGCCGAACGGGAGCGGCGGGAGGTGCCCGCGTCGGGCAACCGGACCGCCACGTCGGTCCGGGTGCCCGACGCGTGTGTGGCCGAGCTCGAGGAGCGCGGGCTGACCGTGCGCTGACGTCGCGCACGACACCGGCGGGCACGGCCGCGTCGTGTGTGCTGACGTCGCACACGACAAGAGCGGGCACGGCCGCGTCGCCCGGCACCGGCGACCGCGGCCGCGCCCGCCCCCGGCCGGTCAGGTCTCGGGGCACTCCTTCCACGCCAGGTGGTACACCGTGCTGATGTCGCCGTCCGTCGAGTCCATCGTCATGAAGCTCACCTCGTCGGGGTGGGACGTCCCCGCGCTCACCCGCAGCTCCGTGTTGATGTTGAAGTTGCGCTGGACCCCGCAGGGTGCCCAGACCAGCTGGGCCCAGTCGGTGGTGTCGGTGGCCTGCCAGTTGTCGTTGAGCGGGCCGCTGAAGGGGTGGGTGCGGTACTGGGTGTCCGGGGAGCCCTGGAAGTAGTACGAGGCCCGCTGGGTGGCCGTGGCGCCGGGCTGGAGGGCGGCGAAGCCGCGGTAGTCCGCGCCGGCCACGGCGTAGGTGAAGCCCTGCGGGACGTGGACGAGCAGGTTGAGCTGGCAGTTCTTGCGGAAGTCGGTGGGCGCGGAGTCGCCGCCGGCCTGGGCGAGGTAGTCGCTGTAGGTGACGGTGAAGGCGGTGTTGTCCTCCGAGACGGCGACCGCGGTCGTGCCCTGCGGGCAGCCGGAGCCGTTCACCGTGGCGACCTTGATGACGATCCTGTCCGGCGGCGGGTCGTCGAACCCGTCGGAGGGCTGGTGCTGCGCGGGCAGCGCGGAGGTGAGGAGCGCGGCGATCGTGCCGCTCAGGAGCAGGCCGGTGGCCATGGGTCTCCCATCCCGGTCAGTGGGGGGGTGGATTCGTTGAATGCGTCTGACATGCATCTCTGTTGTGCTCATGTCATTCACGGTGCGGTCGCATCGTATGCACCCCGGCGGGACACGGACAGACGGCACTCCGGCCATTTAACGCATCACCGGCTCCTTGTGGAGAATGGCCCGGCAGCGCAGCACCAGAAGCACGGCAACAGGAGAGGCTCCCTTGGAGCTCAGCAGGCTCAGCAGACGAGCGTTCAGCGCCCTCGCGGGCACCACCGTCCTCGGTCTCGCGCTCGGCGGCAGCGTGAGCAGCCAGGCGCTGCCCGGCTCCGGCGCCCGCGGCCCCGTGCCCACCGGGCCGCCGCCCGGGCCGCCCGGCGCCGACGGCGTGCGCCACCGGGTCGCCCTGGACCGGTACTCGCTGCTCGTCGACGGCAGACGCCTCGCGCTGTGGTCCGGCGAGATGCACCCCTTCCGGCTGCCGAGCCCGTCCCTGTGGCGGGACGTCCTCCAGAAGATGCGGGCGTACGGCTACAACGCGGTCAGCGTCCGCCTCGCCTGGAACCAGCACTCCCCCGCCCCCGGCGCGTACGACTTCACCGGTGTCCGCGACCTGGACCTGTTCCTGCGCACGGCCGCCGAGACCCGGATGTACGTCGTCCTCCGGCCCGGCCCGTACATCGGCGCCGACGTGGACGCGGGCGGCCTGCCCGGCTGGCTGACGGCCGCCGAGGGCCGGGCCCGGACCCTCGACGCCGCCTATCTGCGCCACGCCGACGAGTGGCTGAGCCGCGTCAACGCCGTCGCCGCCCGGCACCAGTACACCCGGGGCGAGGGCACGGTCCTGCTCTACCGGGTCGACGCCCCGCGGCGCGCCCGCCTGACCCGCCTGCACGACAGGCTCCGCGCCGACGGCGTCGACGTACCCCTGCTGCACACCGACACGCCGGCCCCCTGGGGCGAGGTGGAGCGGACCCGGGACGCCGCCGAGGCGCGGCGCGTCCATCTCGACCACCTCGGGCGGGGGATCACGCTGCACAACGTCCACACGGCGTTCGGCGGCACCTCGTGGGGCTGGCTGCCCGCGCCGTCCGCGCCCACGCCCACGTACGACCCCACCGCGGCGATCGACGAGGGGCGCCGGCCGACGGACAAGCTCGCCCCGCTCCACCAGCTGGGCCAGCTGCTGCGCCACATCCCCGACTTCACCCGGCTGGAGGAGGCGTCCGACGTCAGGGCCGGGGACCCCCGGATCCAGGTGCGGCACCTGGCCAACCCGGACACGGGCACCCACGCGTACGTCCTGCGCAACGACTCCGCCACCGGCGTCACCTCGAAGGTGCCGATGGGCGGGACCGACGTGGAGGTCACCGTCCCCGCCCACGACGCCAAGCTGCTCGCCACCGGACTCCACCTGGGCGCGGGACGGAAACTGGCGTACGCCACCGTGCAGCCCATGCTGTCCTTCAGCGTCGGGCGGCTGGACATCGCCGCCTTCGTCGGCCGGGCCGGCGAGATGGCGCACCTGGTGCTGGACTGCCCGCACGAGCCGTGGCCGACCCGGCTGGACGAGGAGGCCGCCTGGGCGTACGACCACGGAAAACTGCACGTCACGGTACCTCTCGAGGAGAACCGGCTGACCCGGGTGCGGGTGCGCAGCGGCAAGTCCGACCGCACCCTGCTGCTCCTCTTCGCCGACGACGCCGCCTCCCTGCGGCTGTGGCCGTACGAGACCCCGTCGGGCCGGGTCCTCGTGCACGGCCCGGCGCTGCTGCGCGACGTCGCCCTGGACGGTGCCACGATCCGGCTGACCGGCGACACCGTCGAGGAGTGCCCTCTCGAGGTGTGGGCGCCGCGCGGCATCACGGACGTGACCTGGAACGGCGACGCGGTCAGTACGACGGCGAGCCGCGCCCACAGCCTGCTGGCCACCTGGCTGCTGCCCGGCGTGCCCGAACTGGTGCTGCCCGCGCTGGACGGCTGGCGGCGCCGCACCGAGAACCCCGAGTCCCGCCCCGGCTACGACGACTCGGGATGGACGGTCGCCGACCGGCGGACGTCGTACAGCACGACCCCCGTGCCCGACGGGCAGCCCGTGCTCTTCGCCGACGACTACGGCTTCCACTACGGCGACGTCTGGTACCGGGGCCGGCTCAGCGGCGCCACGGGCCTGGAGGAGTTGTCCCTCGCCTACAGCACGGGCGCGCGGGGGATGCTGATGGCCTGGCTGGACGGGGAGCCGCTGGGCACGCACCGCATGGACCGGGAGGCGGACGGGACGGGCACCTGGACCGCCACGGCCCGCTTCCGGCTGCCCGGGGGACTGCGGCGGGCGCTGCGGAGGGAACCGCGGGAGGGGCCCGGCACCGGTGACTCCCCCGTCCTGTCCGTCCTCGTCCGGCGCACGCAGCACGACCATGACGCGTACAAGGCGGCCCGCGGGCTGACGTCGGTCGCGTTCGAGGGGGCGTCACCGAAGGTGAGGTGGCGGATCCAGGGCGCCGCCGCGCCCGACCCCGTGCGCGGGCCGCTCAACCACGGCGGGCTGTTCGGGGAGCGGCACGGCTGGCACCTGCCCGGCTACGACGACGGCCGCTGGGAGTCCGTGTCCCTGCCCCGGGCGGACCGGCGCCAGGGCGTGACCTGGTACCGGACCGCCTTCCGGCTGGACGTCCCGCCGGACGTCGACGCCTCGGTCGGGCTCGTCCTCGGCGACGACCGGGACCGCGACTACCGCGCCCAGGTCTTCCTCAACGGCTGGAACATGGGCGAGTACGCGGTCGACCCGACGGGCGCGCCGCACACCTTCGTCCTGCCGAACGGCATCCTGCGCACCCGCGCCGCCGCCAACACCCTGGCCCTCGCCGTCCTGGCCGGCGGCGACACCGCGTCGGGGCCGGGGACGGTGCGGCTGAAGCTGCTGGGCGGCGCGGCCGGAGGGGTGCCGGTGACACCGGTGACCTCCCCCGGCCCGCGCCGCTGACCCCGGCGGGCCTGCCTCAGCGCAGCCGGATCACGTTCCAGGACAGCGGCTCCAGCACGGCGGCCAGCCCGCCGTCCCGCAGCCGGGTGCCCTCGACCTGGTGCGGGACGACCCGCTCGGGCTCGGCGAGCGTGTTGCGGGCGTCGGGGTCGGCGTCCGCGAGGGCGCTGTGCTCGACGACCTCGGTCAGGTCCAGGCCGCTCAGAGCGACGTCGAGCGGCAGCGACTCGGTGCGGGAGCGGTTGACGGCGAAGACGGTGACCGAGCCGTCCTCGGCGCGCACGGCGGTGGCGTGCAGCAGGTCGGCCTCGCCGTACTTCTTCGTCTCGTACGTCGGTGAGTCCACCCGGACGTCGAGGACCTCGCCGCGGCCGTACTTCGAGGCCTGCGCGAACGGGAAGAAGGTCGTCTGGCGCCAGGCCGGGCCGCCCGGCTCGGTCATGATCGGGGCGATGACGTTGACGAGCTGGGCGAGGCAGGCGACGGTGACGCGGTCGGCGTGCCGCAGCAGGGCGATGAGGAGCGAGCCGAAGACGACCGCGTCGGTGAGGCTGTAGTTGTCCTCCAGCAGGCGGGGCGCCTCGGGCCAGTCCAGGGCGCTGACCTCGGCCTCGGTCTTGGCCATGTACCAGACGTTCCACTCGTCGAAGGAGAGGTTGATCCTCTTCTTCGACTTGAGGCGGGCGCCGATGTGGTCGCAGGTGGCGACGACGTTCTCGATGAACGACTCCATGTCCACGGCCGAGGCGAGGAAGGAGTCGATGTCGCCGTCGTGCGGCTCGTAGTAGGCGTGCAGGGAGATGTGGTCCACCAGGTCGTACGTCTCCTTGAGGACCGTCGCCTCCCACTCGGCGAAGGTCTCCATGGACTGGCCGGAGGAGCCGCAGGCGACGAGTTCGAGGTCCGGGTCGATCTGGCGCATGGCGCGGGCGGTCTCGGCGGCGAGGCGGCCGTACTCCTCGGCGGTCTTGTGGCCGGTCTGCCAGGGGCCGTCCATCTCGTTGCCGAGGCACCACAGCCTGATGCCGAAGGGGTCCTTGTCGCCGTGCTCGGCGCGCAGGTCGGAGAGCGCGGTGCCGGAGGGGTGGTTGGCGTACTCCTGGAGTTCGAGGGCCTCGGCGACGCCGCGGGTGCCGAGGTTGACCGCCATCATCGGCTCGGCCTGGGGGCCGATCTTCTTGAGGAAGTCGATGTACTCGGAGAGGCCGAAGCGGTTGGTCTCCGTGGAGCGCCAGGCCAGGTCGAGGCGGCGGGGGCGGTCCTCCACCGGGCCGACCGAGTCCTCCCACTTGTAGCCGGAGACGAAGTTGCCGCCGGGGTAGCGGATGGCAGTGACGCCGAGCTCCCGGACCAGGTCCAGCACGTCCTGGCGCAGGCCGGCGTCGTCGGCGGTGGGGTGGCCGGGCTCGAAGATGCCGGTGTACACGCAGCGGCCGAGGTGTTCTACGAAGGAGCCGAAGAGGCGGGGGTTGACCTCACCGACGGTGAAGGCGGGGTCGAGGGTGAAGCGGGCGGTACGCAATGTAGTCCTTCCAGGGGGTGGGTTTCGGCTGCGGGTGATCTGGCTGCGGTTGGTCTGGCCGCGGGTGGTCCATGGGTGCTCGCGCGGTCACCCGCGCCCGGGACGGACGGCCGGCCATCCGTCCCTCGTCCAGTCCAGGGGGTTCAGGCCGAGCTTGGGCGTGCCCTCGTCCTGCGCGTCGTAGTAGTGGTACGCCAGCCAGTCCCGGCCGCGGTCGCGGAAGACGGACTGGCCGCCCGTGCCGATGTAGCGGCCGTGGCCCTCCAGGAGGAGGTCGCCGCCGCCTTCCAGCATCGGGGTGCCGTCGCTGTCGACGTAGGGGCCCGTGATGTCCGTGGCCCTGCCGACCTTGATCTTGTACGTGCTGTTCACACCGGAGCAGCACGCGTCGTACGACGCGAACAGGTAGTAGTAGCGGCCGTGCTTGACGATCTCCGGGCCCTCGACGGCGTACGGCTCGTCGGGACGGGTGGCGAGGTGGTGGACCTCCGCGCCCCGGACGGCCTTGCCGGTGCGCGGGTCCAGCTCGACCATGCGGATGCCGCTCCAGTACGAGCCGAAGGACATCCACAGGCGGCCGTCGGCCCGGACGACCGCCGGGTCGATGGCGTTCCAGGTGTCCGTCGTCTCGGAGGAGAAGACCTTGCCGTGGTCCGTCCAGCTGCCGGGCAGGCCGGTGCGGGAGGTGGCGACGCCGATCGCGGAGTGGTTGGTGCCCCAGGAGGAGACCGCGTAGTAGAGCCAGTAGCGGCCGTCGCGGTAGGAGAGGTCGGGGGCCCACGGGTCGCCGGTGTCGTTGTACTCGTACCACCAGGCCGGGGGCTCGGCGAAGGCGTTGCCCGCGTCGTCCCAGTGCCTGCCGTCCTCGGAGAGGCGGGCGCCGATGACGCCGCCGGTGGAGTAGGCGACGTAACCGCCGCCCTTCAGGCGCAGGACGGTGGGGTCGTGGATGATCTGCTGGCCGGTGATGGGACGCGGGTCGGGGTGACTCTGCGCCGCCTGCGCCGCGTTGGGCACCAGGGCCATCAGGGCGGCCGTCGCCACGGCGGCGAGTGTTCTGCGCACGGTCACTGTCCCGCCAATCCCGTGTGGGCGACGCCCGCCACGATCTGCCGCTGGAAGAAGACGAAGACGATGATCAGGGGCAGGCCGGCCATGAGGCCGCCGGCCATGAGCTGGGCCCACTGGATGCCGTAGGAGTTCATGACGGTCGCGATGCCGTTCGGCATGGTCATCAGGTCGGGGTTGTTGGTCACCATGTAGGGCCACAGGAAGTTGTTCCAGGAGCTGATGAAGGTGAAGATGCCGACCGCCGCGAGCGAGGGGCGGGAGAGCGGCACGATGATCGTGAAGAAGACGCGCCAGCGGCCGGCGCCGTCGATGAAGGCGGCCTCCTCCAGTTCGCGCGGGATGCCCTGGAAGAACTTGTAGAGGATGTAGACCATCGCGGCGGGCGCGCACTGCGGCAGGATCATGCCCCAGTAGGTGTCGACCATGCCCATCTGCTGGACGGTGGTGAACAGGGGGACGCCGAGCACGGCCGGGGAGACCATGAGGCCGGCCATGACGACGCCCATCAGGACGCCCTTGCCGCGGAACTCGGTGCGGGCGAAGCCGTACCCGGCGAGCGCGCTCACCAGCAGCACGATCGCCGTCACGCAGACCGACACGACCAGGGAGTTGACGAACCAGTTGGTGATGTTGCCGGTCTCGAACAGGGCCGTCCAGGCCTGGCCCGTCCAGTCCTCGGGCAGCCAGTGGGTCGGCACCTCGACAGCCTCGGTCTCCGACTTCAGGGAGGTGAACAGCGCCCAGGCGAGCGGGGCGAGGAACACCGCGGAGACGGCGGCGCCGAGGAGGGTGAGCACGATCTGGCTGGGCGACCAGGCCTTGCGGGGCTTGGTCCGCGTCGGCGCTGCGGCGGTGGTCATCGGCCGCCCTCCTCACGGTTGCGCAGCAGCCACATCCGGGCGAGGGCGACGGCCGCGATGATCACGAAGAAGATGATGGAGATCGCGGAGGCGTAGCCCACGCGGTAGCTGGTGAAGCCCTGTTCGAGGGTGTACTGCACGAAGGTGCGGGTCGATTCCTCCGGTCCCGGCCCGAAGTCCTGCATGACGACGGCCTGGTCGAAGACCTGGAGCGAGGCGAGGATTTGGAGGGCGACGACGAGGCCGGTGATGTTGCGCAGCATCGGCAGCGTGATGTGGACCGTCCGGTGCCAGGCGTTCGCGCCGTCCAGCTTGGCGGCCTCGTAGAGGTGCAGCGGGATGCCCTGGAGGGCGGCGAGGTAGAGCAGGAAGCTGAAGCCGACCGTCCACCACAGGGTGGTGATGACGACCGCGAGCAGCGCGTACGACTTGTCGGTCAGCCACGGCGTCTCGAGGCCGAAGACGTGGTTGATCATGCCGGTGCCGGGGTTGAACAGCCACTGCCACAGGTTGGCGGCGACGGTGGACGGCAGCAGGAACGGCATGAAGAAGCACAGCCGCCACAGCCACTTGCCGCGCTCGATGTGGTGGGCGAGCATCGCGAGGAGGAAGGCGAGGACCGTGATGCAGGGCACGACGAGCAGCGTGAAGTACGCGCTGTGGCCGAGCGCGTCCCACATCAGGGGGTCCTGGAGGGCCTCGCGGTAGTTGTCCAGGCCGATGAAGCTCGCGGCGTCGCCGGAGATGTTGGCGTCCGTGAAGCTGAGGTAGAGCCCGCGCAGCAGGGGCCAGACGACGAAGAGCGCGAACAGGGCGAGGAACGGGGCGACGAACCAGCCGCCGTGCTGAAAGCCCTGCCTGCGGCGGACGGTGGCGCCGGCCGCGGCGGTCTTCGCGCGCGCCGGGCGGATGATCGATTCAGCGCTGGTCGTCGTCATGCGGCCGCACCTCCCTGCGCGGCGGTCTTGCCGTCCATCGGGTTCTTCGTGCCGAGCAGATCGGTGAGCGCGCCCTTCATACGGCGGGCGGCGGCCTCGGGCTTCGACGAGCCCATCGTCGAGGAGACGACGATCGGGCCGACCCGCTGGGCGAGGATGCCGGTGGACCCGGCGAACCACACCTTGGGCTCGGTGGCCTGGTGGTCCATCGCGCCGGCGTACTCGCTCTGCGGGTTCAGCTCCTTGTACGCGGCCGTGGACAGGGTCGGCGTGTAGGCGGGGATGTGTCCGCCGGCCGCCCACTGCTGGGCGTGCTTGACGACGTAGGCGGCCAGCTGGTGCGCGGCCTCGTTGGTGGCGCCGCCGCGGCCGGCCTGGTGCGGGAGCACGAAGGAGTGCGACTCGGCGTGGGTGGCCTGCTTGCCGAAGACGGGCGGCAGCGGGGCGGCGCCGTAGTCCAGCTTCGCGCCGGAGAAGACCGGCACCGACCAGTTGCCCTCCCACGCGAACGGGGAACCGTTGACGAACTGTTCGGCGCCCGCGCCGCCCCCGAAGCTCGGGTCGGCGTACCCGTCGGCGACGTGCCGGCGCAGGAACTCCAGGACCTGGACGGCCTTGTCGGTGTCGAAGGTGACCTCGGCGTTGGCGTCGTCGAACCAGGTGCCGCCGAGCTGGGTGTAGAAGGCGACGAAGAACCACCACTGGAAGTTCTGGTCGTTGTGCCAGAAGCCCATGGTCTGCAGGCCCTTCTTGGTGGCCTTCCTGGCCTCCTTCAGCACGTCGAACCACTCGTCGGTCGACGTCACGGGCACCATCCGGCCGTCGGCGCCGAGCAGTCCCGCCTTCTTCAGCACGTCCTTGCGGTAGAAGCAGAGCTGGACGTGGATGTCGAGCGGGAGGGCGTAGAGCTTGCCGTCGATGACGGCGCGCTTCCACAGGTCGGGGTTGAAGTCCGCCTCCTTGACGCCGTACTTGGCGAGCAGGCCGACGTCCCAGGGGTCCAGGAGGCGGCCCGGTGAGAAGCCGGTGACGCGACCCAGGTGCATGACGCCGAGGTCCGGCGCGCGGTTGCCGGCGGCCGCCATGGCGAGCTTGGTGTAGAAGGGGCTGCCCCACTGGAGGGTGGAGTCCTTCACGTCGATGCCGGGATTGTCCTTACGGAAGGAGTCCAGCATCGCGATCATGTTGTAGCCGTCGCCGCCGCTGAAGAGGTTCCAGTAGCTGACGCGGGTGTCCGCTCCGGAGGCGAGCGCGTCGGCGCCCGTACCCAGGGCCGCGAAGCCGAAGCTGCCCGCGACCGTCAGGCCGCCCGCCGCGGCCAGAAAGTGCCTGCGATCCAGGCCAGGTCGTCCCATGCCCTGCCCCATCTGTCATGAACGAAAGGTGTACGTCCGACGTGTTCGGGATATCGAATAGCGCTCGTAACTTCGAACGGGACCGTAGGTGTGCGGCGCTTTCGCGTCAATGGTTCGGACAAGAAGTCGGGCCAGGACTTTCCGCGCGGCTCCATCGCATGACGCGGACACTTCCCTCCGCGTAGGCTCGTACGGCCTTGAACCCGGGCCTCGGGCACGGGCCTTGAACACGGACCTTGAACCCGGGCCTCGGGCACGGGCCTTGAACACGGCCCTTAAACCCGGGCCTCGGGCACGGGCCTCGAGGACGGCCAGGACACGGCGGTGAGGGAGAGCGGGGGGACGCGGTGGAGTCGGCGGACGCGGCCACGGGCCCGGCCTCGTTCCTCAGCGAGTTCTACACGTCCTTCTGGTGGATCCCGGCCTGCGTCCTGGCCGCCGCCCTGGCGATCAAACTGCCGACGATCATCCGGCTCTGGAAGGACCCGCTGCTGCGCGCGGTCGGCGGTCTGCTGCTGCTCGCCTGCGCGGTGTTCGTGTTCGTCGCGCCCTCGACCATCGTCTGGGTCAACCGCGTCACCGGCGTGCCCAACATCTCCGCGCCCTGGGTGTACTCGCTGCTCACCGCGTTCTGCGGCTCCTGCCTGGTGCTGATCATCGCCTGGCGCGACGGCCTGTCCGAGCGCTCCGCCTCGACGCGCCGGGCCACCCGCTGGGTCGTCACCGCCTACGGGAGCGTGATCGTCGCGCTCTGGGTGCTGTTCCTCCTCGCGGACGTGCCCGTGGAGCGCACCCGGGACCTGGACACGTACTACGCCAACACGCCGTTCATGCGCGAGGAGATCCTGCTGTACCTCGTCGCGCACACCACCGCCGTGCTCATCACCTCGAAGCTGATCTGGAACTGGATCCGCACCGGCGGATTCGACGCCTGGCTGCGCTGGGGGCTGAAGTTCCTGGGCGTCGGCTACGCGCTGAACCTGGCCTTCGACGCCGCCAAGCTCACCGCCGTCACGGCCCGCTGGACCGGCAACGACCTGGACTGGCTCAGCCTGGACGTGGCCCCGGCCCTGGCCTGTCTGTCCGCTGTGTCGATCGCGGTCGGTTTCATCCTGCCGCACGCCGGCCAGTACCTGCACGAACGCTGGCGGATCCGCCTGGCCCACCGCCAACTGCGGCCGCTGTACCGGCTGATGCGGACCGTGCACGGAGCCGGAGTGCCGTTCGTCCTGCGCGCCAGCCCCGAGCTGCGCCTGACCCGCCGCGAGACCTTCATCCGCGACGTCCTGCTGCCGCTGGCCCGGCGCACCGACGAACGGCAGCGCGAGCGGTCGTACGCCGCCGCCCTCGGCCTGGGGTTCCCCCCGGAGCGGGCGCGGGCGCTCGCCGCGGCGGTGGTGATCCTCGACGCGGTCGACGCCGGCCCCCGCGCGGACGACTGCGACGGTACCCACGACCCCGACACCACGGAGCTGCTCCGCGAGATCGGGGCCGTCTCGCGCGCCCTGCGCCACCCCGACGCGGTCCGGGAGGTCCGCGTCCGCGCCGCGGCACCGGAGGGCACCGTGACGGTCACCGAGTGACCGTGCCGCACGCGGAACTGGCCCGGACAGCACCCGTCTTGGCATATTGCACACATGACCGAGCAACACCGAGGGGAACAGGGAGACCGCGGTGCGTACCAGGAAGGAGATGCGTCGCCTCGCTGACGCCCTCATCGACCCCATCCGGGTACCGGTCCCGGCGGACCCCGAGGTCCTGTTCGACGCGCTCGTCGCCTCCGTCAGCGCATGGCGGGGACGTGAGGTGGTCGTCCACCGTGCGGCGTTCCCGCCGCACACCGCGAGCGGGCTGTGGCTGGAACGCGAGAGCCACGACGACGTGGTGGTGGACGAGCGTGCCGCCGTGTGGCACCAGATCGTGATCCTCTGCCACGAGGTCTGGCACATGAGCCGCCGGCAGGCGGACACCGACCCGGCCGCCGCCGGCGTACGGCCCGCGCCGGTCGCCGCGCGCACCGACTTCTCCCTGGCCGAGGAGCAGGAGGCGGACCGCTTCGGCATGCTGATGGGCCGTCGGCTGCGCACCTGGCTGGAGGCCTCCGCCGACTCGGTGTACGCCGCGGAGGGCGGCGATCCGAACGCCCCGCAGGACCTCGCCGGACGCATCGGGGCCGCCCTCAACCACCGCGGGACGACGAGATGAACGGCGTGATCAACTACGGCAGCTGCGGCGTGCTGTGGCTCGGCCTGGTGGTGAAGGCCCCCGACCTGCTGCGCCACCGCCGCGATCCGTACCTGCGCGCCATCTGCGCGGTGCTGGGCCTGGCCGGGCTCTGCTTCCTGCTCGGGGCACCGCCGACGGTCGGCGCCGTCAACCGGCTGAGCGGTGTGCCCAACCTCGCGGCTCCGCTCACCTACGCGGCGATCACCGGGTACTGCGCCGCCTCCCAGGTCCTCGTCGTCCACTGGCGCGGCGGGCCCCGGGTGCGGCGCACCGCCCGCCGGTGGACGCTCGCCTACACCGTCGTGCTCCTCGGCGTCGCGATGACGTTCGCCCTCGGTGACGCGCCGGTGGAGCGCCGCACCGACCTGGACACCTACTACGCGACGACTCCGTTCATCGCCCAGATGATCGTGCTGTACCTCGTCGCGCACCTCACCGCGGCGACCGTCACCACGGTGTCGGCGCTGCGCTGGGCGCGCCACGTACGGGGCGGGCTGCGGGCGGGCCTGACGCTGCTCGGCGCCGGTTCGCTGTGCGGCGCCGGTTACAGCCTGGCCAAGCTCGTCGCGGTGGGCGCGCGCTGGTCCGGGCGCGACTGGTCGGCGCTCGGCACCACCGTCTCCCCGGCGGCCGCCGGTCTGGGTGCCCTGCTGACGGTCGTCGGGGTGCTGGTCCCGCTGGCGGCGCCCCGGGTGACCGAGTGGCGGCGGGCCCGGCGGACGTACGTCCGGCTCGGGCCCCTGGAGCGGGCGCTGGACGATCTGCTCACCCGCCGGTCGCTGCGGCTGCGCCGGCCCCGGTTCGCGTCCCCCACCACCCGGCTGGTGTGGCGCCGGACCAGCATCCACAACGCGCTGAGCCACCTCGACGCGTACGTCGACCGGGACCTGTACGACCGTACCCGCGCCGGTGTGCTGGGGGCGACGGGCGACCCGGAACGGGCCGAGGCCGCCGCCTGGGCGGCGGTGATCACCGCCGCGGTACGGTGCGAGGCGGACCGGGCGGGCGGGTTCCCGCCGCAGGGCGGCACCGGCCGGTTCCCCGGCCGGGTGCCGGACCCGGCCGCCCTCGACCGGATCGCCGACGTGCTGGCCGGCACCGCACCGGTGCCGTCGGTCCCCGCCGTGCCGAGCGGCAGGACCACGGCGGGAGCCGTATGAGCCGGGGACCCGGCGAGAGGAGTCTGCCGGTATGAGTCTCGTCGTGTATCTCGCGGCCCTCGTGTTCGGGGTGACCTCCGTACTGCTGTTCCGCCGCCCGCGCACCGCCATGCGGAACCCGCTCACCCTGTCCACCTGCGCGGCGATCGTCCTCGGCGCCCTGGTCTTCGTCTGTGCCGCCCCGGCCACCCTCGCCACCGTCAACGAGCTCACCGGCGTACCCAACTTCGGGGCACCGCTGACCTACGGCATGCTCTCCGCGTACAGCTGCGCCGTGCTCGTGCTGCTGATCAACTGGCGGGGAGGGTCCCGCGAGCGGGTGCGGCGCATGGTGCTGCGCAGCATGGCCGCCTACGGTCTGCTGGTGGTCGCCATCGTCGTGCTGTTCGCCCTCGCCGACGCGGACACCGAGCGGCTGACCGACCTCGACACGTACTACGCCGGCACCCCGTTCATGCGGGAGATGATCCTGCTGTACCTGCTCGGGCACACCGCGGCGATGGTGGTGATGTGCGCCGTGTGCGTCAAGTGGGCCCGCGAGGTGGGCGGGCCGCTCCGGACCGGGCTGCGGCTGATCCTGCTGGGGGCGCTGCTGGACGTGGTGGGCTTCCAGCTGGCCAAGTACCTGGCGATCGTGGCCCGTTGGTCGGGCAACGACCTCGACTTCCTGTCCACGACGGTGGCTCCGCCGATGGCCTCGCTGGCCGCGCTGCTGTGTTCGGCCGGGTTCGTGCTGCCGAGGCTGCTGCCGCCCGTGGTCGCCCACTGGCGGGGGCTGGGCGACTACCGGCGGCTGGAACCGCTGTGGCACCTGGTGAAGTCGGTGTCCACCGCTCCCGAGCCTCCCACCGTCCGGTGGCAGCTCCCCCAGGCCCGGCTCCAGTGGCGTGAGGTGTCCATCCACGACGCCCTGCTCGCGCTGGCGCCGTACTTCGACCACCGGGTCCGTGAGCGGGTGCGGGACACCGCCCTGCACGCGGGCCGCTCCGCCCACGAGGCCCGGCTGGCGGCGGAGGCGGCCATGCTCGCCGACGCGGCGCGCCGGGCCGCCGCCCGCGAGGAACCACCCGATACGGGCGGTACGTACCGTCTGCACGCCACCGAGGTATCCGGTCCCAGCGGGCTGGTGGAACTGGCACAGGCGCTGGTCCGCCCGCCCACCACGACCGCCGCGCCGAACGGCGCGGTGACGCCTTCCACGACCGGACCCATGGCCGAACCCGAGGAGCCCCATGTCGCGTAGAGCTGTCGTCATAGGTGCCGGCCTGGCCGGGACGCTGGCCGCCGCCGTCCTGTCCACCGCGGGCGTGGACGAGGTGATCGTGCTGGACCGCGACGAACTGCCCGAGGGACCGGAGCACCGCCGGGGGCTGCCGCAGGGGCGGCACGCGCACCTGCTCATGGCAGGCGGGCTGGCCGCCATGGAGGAACTGGTGCCGGGCGTGAGCCTGCGCAAGCGGCTGCTCGCCGCCGGAGCCCACGAGATATCCCTCAGCTCCGGCATGCTGGCCCGCACACCCGAGGGCTGGCTGCGGCGGTGGCGGCGCGAGGGGCCCGTCATGCTCACGTGCAGCCGGGCGCTGCTGGACTGGACGGTACGGGCCGCGGTGCTCGAACAGCGCCCGGTCGAGGTGCGCAGGGCGGCGGTGGTGGGGCTGACGGGTTCCGCAGGCCGGGTGCGAGGGGTACGGGTCTCGGCCGCCGACGGGGACACGGACCTCGACGCGGACTTCGTCGTCGACGCGAGCGGACGCGGCACCCGGGTCGTCACCTGGCTCGACGGGCTCGGTCTCTCCGGTGTCCGGGAGCACACCGTGGACTCCGGTCTGGTCAACGCGACGCGAATCTACCGGGTTCCGGAGGGCGCGGAGCGGTTCCCGCTGACGATCGTGCAGGCCGACCCGTACGTGTCCCGGCCGGGGCGGAGCGCGATGGTCCTGCCGATCGAGGACGACCGGTGGATGGTGAGCTGCGGCGGCACGCGCGGCGGTGAACCGCCCGCGGATCCCGATGGTTTCCTGCGGTACACGCTCGAACTGCCGGACCCCGTCGTGGGGCGGCTGATCTCCGGTGCCGAACCGCTCACCGACGTGCATCTGAGCCGGTCCACCAGCAATGTGCGCCGGTACCTGGAGAAGTCCGCCCGGTGGCCCGACGGTTTCGTCGTCCTGGGGGACGCGTTGGGCACCTTCAACCCGGCGTACGGGCAGGGCATGTCGGTGGCCGCGTTCGGCGCGCAGGTCCTCGGCCGGGAACTGGACCGGGCCGGCGGTCTCGACGCGCCCGGAACGGCCCGGCGGGTGCTGCGGGGGGCGGCGCGCTCGGTGGACGCGGCGTGGTCCATGGCCGTCGGCCAGGACGTCCTCTACCCGGGGGTGCGCGGCGGGCGGCCGAACCTCGCCGACCGTGTCGTCTCCGCGTACACGCGGCGCATGACGAAGGCGGCCACGGGCTCGTACGCGGCGGCCTCGGCCATCTGGGACGTCACCAGCATGCGCACGCCCCCGACCCGCATGTTCCACCCCGGCGCGGTCCTGGCCGCGCTCGCGGGATCCCCGCTCCCCCCGCTGACGGAGCCGCCGCTGACGCCGAGTGAGCGGGCGGTGCTCCGCGGGCTGGACCGCACGGGGCTCTGAACGGCCGGCCGGCCGCGGGGCGGTCGGCCTCAGGGCTGCCGGCCGGGCGACCTGGGGGCGACCGGCCGGGCGACCTGGGTCGCAACCTGCGGGCGACCGGCCGGGCCCTCCCGCCGGGCCCGGCGCCGTCCTCAGCCCGCGAACGCCGGCTGGGCCACCCCCTGGCCCGCGCCCGGCACCACCAGGACCGAGCCCGCCAGCGGGTGCGGGGCCGTCAGCCCCACCCGGGCCGTGGTGATGTACAGGTCGGTCAGGCCCGGGCCGCCGAAGGCGCAGGCCGTGACCCGGGGGACCGGGAGCGGGATCACCCGGTCCAGGTCACCGGAGGGGGTGTAGCGGCGGACCGCCCCGCCGTCCCACAGGGCGACCCACACGCAGCCCTCGGCGTCGACACACAGGCCGTCGGGGAAACCGGCGCCGTCCTCGATGACGGCCAGGGTGCGGCGGCCCGTGATCCGGCCGTCCGCGCGGCCGTCGGCGGGTACGTCGAAGACGTCGATGCGGCGGGTCGGCGTGTCGGCGTAGTACATCAGCCGGCCGTCGGGGCTCCAGCCGGTGCCGTTGCTGACCGTCACGTCGTCCAGCACCGGTGTCACCGTGCCGTCCCCGGCGACCCGGGACAGCGTGCCGCCGCCGGGTGCCTCGTCGTAGCGCATGGTGCCGGCCCACAGCGTGCCGTCGGGGGCGACGGCGGCGTCGTTGCCGCGGCGGCCGGGGACGACCTCCCGGTGCAGCCAGCGGAAGGTGTCGTCGGGGTCGAGGAGGCCGATCCCGTCCCGCAGGTTGAGGACGAGGCCGCCGCCCGCGCGGGGCTTGACGGCGCCCACGTGCTGGTCGGTGCGGCGGACCGTGCGCCGGCCGGTCGCCGGGTCGTAGGTGTGGACGCGGGAGTTCAGGATGTCGATCCACAGGAGGCGGCCCGTCGCGGGGTCCCAGGTGGGCCCCTCGCCGAGGGACGCCTCCGCCCGGACGGCCACCTCGTACGCCGTGCCGGTCGTGGCGGTGCCGCGCTCCGTCATGCCGTGCTCCCTCATGCCGCGCTCCGGTGGCCGAGGCGCTCGGAGAGGTCGGCGGCGCCCTTGACGGCGAGCTGCTCCAGCTCGGCGAGGCGCTCCTCGCTCCAGCGGATCATGGGCACCGAGATCGACAGCGCGGCGACCACCCGGCCGGCGCGGTCGCGGACCGGGGTGGCCACGCAGGAGACGTCCGGGTTGGACTCGCGGTTCTCCACCGCGATGCCCCGCTCGCGGATCTCCGCCAGGGCCTCGCGCAGGGCGGCCGGATCGGTGATGCTGTTCGGGGTCATCGCGGTCAGTTCGGCGCCGTCGGGGAACCGGGCGGCGACCTCCGGCTCCGGGAGGGAGGCCAGCAGCATCTTGCCGACGGACGTGCAGTGGGCGGGCAGCCTGCGCCCGGCCGCCGACACCATGCGCACCGCGTGCGTGGAGTCGACCTTGGCGATGTAGATGACGTCGGTGTCCTCCAGGATCGCCACGTGCACGGTCTCGTCGCAGGTCTCGGCGACGGTCCGGGCGACCTGCTGTCCCTCGGCGGCGAGGTCGAGGTGCTCGGCGTAACGGGCGCCGAGCTGGTACGGGCGCACCCCGAGCCGGTACCGTCCGGGCTGCCCGGCCACGGGCACGATGTACTTTCGCGCGGCGAGCGTGGTGACCAGCTCGTGCACGGTGGTGCGCGGCAACTGGAGCCGGCGCACGATGTCGGGGGCGGAGAGCGTGCCGTCCCCGTCGAGGAAGAGCTCCAGTATGTCGAGAGCCCGGGTCACGGCTGGTACGAGACGTCCCATGTCCGGCCCCCTCCCTAGGTGTCTCAGGCGCCTGCGGCGACAACCTCGATGTTCGAGATTTCAACAGACGATCGGAATGGCGAACACAGGCTACTCATATCGCGTTTGCCGGGGCAATGGGCAGGGGCCCCGCGTGCGCCCCTCGCCCAGGGGGCGCGGCACTCCGTCCATGGGCCACGATGGTCTCCATGCCCACTGGAGGACAGCCCGCCGGCCCGTTCACCCCGCTCGACTTCCAACTGGTGCTGCTGCGCCGCATGGCCGATCACAACCCCGGCCCGGTGGAGGACGCCCGGCACGAACTGGGCGTCTCCCTCGCGGACATGCGCGAGGCCAACAAGCGCTGGCAGGCGATGGCCCGCTCGCCGCGCTCCCGCCCGGCCCTGTCGCGGTACCGCTGCGTGCTCGGCGAACCGGAGTCCCGGACCCCGCGCAGGGTCGGCGACCTGGACTGCGAGGCGTGGCGGTGGCCGGTCCCGCTCTGGCCCGACCTGCGCTTCGAGGTGCTGACGCCGGCGGCCGGCGGTGCGGTGTGGAACGAGTGGCTGGTCCGCGCGCCGGGCGCCCCGGCGCCCGGCCTCCGCACGGTGGAGGACCTCACGCCCTGGTCGTGCACGGTGGACGAGGCGGCGCGTGCCTTCGCCCCCGCCCGTCCCCTGGAGGGCACGGCCCCGACCCTCCTCCACTCCGTGGGGGGACCCCCGGGGCTCGCCTTCACGGCCCTGGACGCGTCCGGCGTACGGCGCGAGGTGGTCGCGGAGTTCACCTGGGGGCTGCTGCAGCGTACGGCGGTCAGCGGGCCGCGGCCTTGAGGATCTCCTCCACCACGCGCGGCTCCGACTCCGGGTGCAGCCACAGGAACAGGTTCGGTTCGACCAGCTCCAGCTCCATCACGCGGGGCTGGCCGTCCTCCCCGTCCACGATGTCGACCCGCGCGTACAGCAGCTCGGGCGCGCCCGGTACGGAGGCCAACGCCTTCCTGGCGAGGGCGGTGTCGACGAGGGTCGGGGTCCAGCCGGTCAGCCCGGGGTGGGCCACCTTGCGCTGGTCGTAGGGCGTGCCGGGCGCGAGGACGGGCCCCTTGCGGCTCACGTGCAGCAGGTTCCCCCCGAAGAACTGCAGCGCCCGCTCACCGGCGGTGTCGATGCCGCGCACGTACGGCTGCACCATCGCCGTGAGCCCCTCGGCGTGCATCCGCTCCACCTGCCGTAGGGCGGTGGCGTGCTCGTCGGGCGTGTAGCGGGCGGCGAAGCGGGCCCCGGCGCCCGTGGTGGGCTTGACGACGTACTCGTGGTCGTCGGGCAGGTCGGGCACCTCACCGGGCGCGGTGTATCGGGTGGGGACGGTGGGCACACCGGCCGCCGCCAGGTCGCCGAGGTAGCGCTTGTCGGTGTTCCAGCGCACGACCGCCGCCGGATTGGCCAGCCGCGTCAGCTTGCCGCACTCCTCGGCCCACGCCGTGAACTCGTCCGCCCGCCAGCTGTAGTCCCAGGTGGAGCGGATCAGGGCGAGGTCGAAGGAGCCCCAGTCGACGCCGTCGTCGTCCCACACCTCGGCGGACGCCCGCGCCCCCGCCTCCTCCAGCGCCCGCACGAGCACGGGCAGATCGCGGTCGACGCTGACCTGGGGGCCGGGACGGCAGGTGACGAGTGCTATTCGGGGCATGGGGACCATCTCTACCGTTCCTCCGGATCCCAGTCCAGCAGCCGGACCTTGGCGACCGTGCGGACATGGCGGCGCATCGCGGCGGCGGCCTGCCGGGGCCGGCGGTCGGCGACGGCGTCCAGGATGGCCCGGTGCTGGGCCAGGGATCGGCCGGGGCGGCCGGGCTGGCGCAGGGACTCGGTGCGGCTCTCGGCGATCTGGTGGGCGATGGAGCGCATGAACTCCGCGAGGAGGCTGCTGCGCGCCGCCGCCGTCACCGCCGCGTGGAACAGCCGGTCGCCCTCGACGCCGTGGCCGCCGCGCTCGATCTCCTCGGCCATCACGGTCAGCGCGGACCGCATCGCGGCCAGGTCGTCCTCCGTGCGGCGTTCGGCGGCCAGTTCGGCGAGCTTCGTCTCCAGTGCCTCGCGGGCCTCCAGGACGTCCGGGAGCCGCCGTCGGCGTTCGACCATCTCCTCGACGGGCTCGACGTCGAGGCTGTCCCGCACCAGGTACGTCCCGCCGCCGTGCCGCGCCTCCACCAGGCCCTGGACCTCCAGGACCACGATCGCCTGCTTCACCGAGGCCCGGCTGACGCCGAGGCGCTGGGCGAGGTCCCGTTCGGGCGGAAGCCGGTCGCCGGCCCGCAGGCCGCCGTCGGTGACGTACTGGCGCAGCCGCTCCAGCACCTGTTCGTACAGGCGCTGCCTGGTCATGGGGCGCAGGGCGTCGCTCAAGAGATCCCCCTCTCGCCCGGAGCGTAACACCGGGCGGCGCGTGGCCGAGTGGCTGAGCCAATTCCTGCGCGACCCCTTGACGCCGGACCGGGCCGGGCCCACGCTGACCGACCAACCGCACCGTCCAAGTGGCTCAGCCACTCAGCCAGTCAGGTCACCCGTCGGGAGCCCCCGCATGTCCCCCGAACTCGTCTCGATCCTCGTCCTCGTCGTGGTGTTCGTCATCGCCACCACCCGTTCCGTCAACATGGGCGCGCTCGCCTTCGCCGCCGCGTTCGGCGTGGGCACGCTCGTCGCGGACCTCGACGCGGACGGCATCTTCGCCGGCTTCCCCGGGGACCTGTTCGTCGTCCTCGTCGGCGTCACCTATCTGTTCGCGATCGCCCGGGCCAACGGCACCACCGACTGGCTGGTGCACGCGGCCGTCCGGCTGGTGCGGGGGCGGGTGGCGCTGATCCCGTGGGTGATGTTCGCGCTCACCGGCGCGCTCACGGCGATCGGCGCGGTCAGCCCGGCCGCCGTCGCGATCGTCGCGCCGATCGCGCTGAGCTTCGCCACCCGGTACGCGATCAGCCCGCTGCTGATGGGCACGATGGTGGTGCACGGCGCGCAGGCCGGCGGGTTCTCGCCGATCAGCATCTACGGCTCGATCGTCAACGGCATCGTCGAGCGCGAGGGGCTGCCGGGCAGCGAGGTCACCCTCTTCCTCGCCTCGCTGATCGCCAACCTCCTCATCGCGGGCGTGCTGTTCGTGCTGTTCGGCGGGCGGAAGCTGTGGGCGCGGGGGGCGGTGACGCCGGAGGACGGCGGCGCGGTGGGCAAAGAGGCGGAGCCCACCGGCACAGGCACCGGCACAGGCACCGAGGCCGGGACCGGGACCGGAGGCACTGCGGCCGGGACCGGAGGCACCGCGGCCGGGACCGGAGGCACCGCGGCCGGGACCGGAGGCACCGCGGCCGGGACCGGAGGCACCGCCCCCACCGCCGTGGCCGTCCGCCCCGGCCGGGACACGGACGTTACCGGCGGCGGCCCTCGCCTCACCCCCGCCCGGATCGCCACCCTCACCTCCCTGGTCGCCCTCGTCGTGGCCGTCCTCGGCTTCGACCTGGACGCGGGTCTGACCGCGGTCAGCCTGGCCGTCGTGCTGAGCACCGCCTGGCCGGACGACAGCCGCCGCGCGGTCGGCGAGATCGCCTGGTCCACGGTCCTGCTGATCTGCGGTGTCCTCACCTACGTCGGCGTACTGGAGGAGATCGGCACCATCACCTGGGCCGGCGAGGGCGTCGGCGGCATCGGCGTCCCGCTGCTGGCCGCGGTGCTGCTCTGCTACATCGGCGCGATCGTGTCGGCCTTCGCCTCCTCCGTCGGGATCATGGGCGCGCTGATCCCGCTGGCGGTGCCGTTCCTCGCGCAGGGCGAGATCGGGGCGGTCGGCATGGTGGCGGCGCTCGCGGTCTCGGCGACGGTCGTGGACGTCAGCCCGTTCTCGACGAACGGCGCGCTGGTGCTGGCCGCGGCACCGGACGTCGACCGCGAGCGGTTCTTCCGGCAGCTGATGGTGTACGGAGGGATCGTGGTGGCGGCCGTGCCCGCGCTGGCCTGGCTGGTACTGGTCGTACCCGGCTTCGGGTAGGCCCACGTCAGAATTTCCGGAGATCGGACGACCGGTGTTCGCGAGCAACGACCAAGGAGTACGAAGCGTGTCCTCTCTCTTCCCGGCCCTCCTCCCGGCCGAGACCGGCGCACCCGCCGCCGCTCCGGCCGACCGGCCCGCCCTGCGGTTCGGCGAGCGCTCCCTGACGTACGCCCGACTGGCCGCCGCGGCGGGCGGCACGGCCGGCCGGATCCGGGGGGCCGGACGCGTCGCCGTCTGGGCGACCCCGGAGATGGAGACCGCCGTCGCCGTGGTGGCGGCGCTGCTGGCCGGGGTGCCCGCCGTGCCGCTCAACCCGAAGTCCGGCGACAAGGAGCTCGCGCACATCCTCTCCGACAGCGAGCCGTCGCTCGTCCTGGCGCCCCCGGGGTGCGAACTCCCGCCGGCCCTGGGCGCCCTGGCGCGCGTCGACGTCGACGTGCACGCCACCGGGCCCGTCCCCGAGGACGGCCACGCCGACGACGGCGCCCCCGCCCTCGTCGTCTACACGTCCGGCACCACCGGCCCGCCCAAGGGCGCCGTCATCCCCCGGCGCGCGCTGGCGACGACGCTGGACGCGCTCGCCGACGCGTGGCAGTGGACCGCCGACGACGTGCTGGTGCAGGGGCTGCCGCTGTTCCACGTGCACGGACTGGTGCTCGGCGTCCTGGGACCGCTGCGGCGCGGCGGGTCCGTGCGGCACCTGGGCAGGTTCTCCACCGAGGGCGCGGCGCGGGAGCTGAACGACGGCGCGACGATGCTGTTCGGGGTGCCGACGATGTACCACCGGATCGCCGAGTCCCTGCCCGGCGACCCGGAGCTGGCGAAGGCGCTGGCCGGGGCCCGGCTGCTGGTCTCCGGGTCGGCCGCGCTGCCGGTGCACGACCACGAGCGGATCACCGCCGCGACCGGCCGGCGGGTGATCGAGCGGTACGGCATGACGGAGACCCTCATGAACACCAGCGTGCGGGCGGACGGCGAGCCGCGCGCCGGGACCGTGGGCGTGCCGCTGCCCGGGGTGGAGCTGCGGCTCGTGGAGGACGACGGCACACCGATCACGGCGTGGGACGGGGAGAGCGTCGGCGAGATCCAGGTGCGCGGCGCGAACCTGTTCACCGAGTACCTCAACCGCCCGGACGCCACCGCCGCCGCCTTCACCGAGGACGGTTTCTTCCGCACCGGCGACATGGCGGTGCGCGACCCCGACGGCTATGTCCGCATCGTCGGCCGCAAGGCCACCGACCTGATCAAGAGCGGCGGGTACAAGATCGGGGCCGGTGAGATCGAGAACGCGCTCCTCGAGCACCCGGGGGTGCGCGAGGCGGCCGTCACCGGGGAGCCCGACCCGGACCTGGGCGAGCGGATCGTGGCGTGGATCGTCCCGGCCGACCCCGCCGCGCCGCCCACGCTGGACGCGCTGGCCGACCACGTCGCGGGCCGGCTGGCCCCGCACAAGCGGCCCCGTGTCGTGCGGCACCGCGACTCGCTCCCCCGCAACGACATGGGGAAGATCATGAAGCGGGCGCTGGCTCATGACTGAACGGCTGTCCGCGCGGGAGTTCCTCGGCCTCCTCACCGACGACTTCGCCGAACTCCCCCACCCGGCAGGGGGGTCGCCGCGGCCCGACGGCCCCCTCGGCTGGCACGGCTACGACGCCGCCCGCGCCCGCGCCGCCGAGCGCACCGGCGAGGAGGAGTCCGTCGTCTGCGGGACCGGGCACGTCCAGGGCGTGCGGGCCGTGCTCCTCGCCTTCGAGTTCGGCTTCCTCGGCGGCTCGCTGGGCAGCGCCACCGGCGACCGGCTGGAGGCGGCGTACACGTACGCCCGTGAACACCGGCTGCCGGTGGTGCCGCTGGTCGCCACCGGCGGCAGCCGGATGCAGGAGGGGATGCTCGCGCTGACCCAGCTCCAGCGGGTGGCGCGGCAGTCGGCGCTCACCCGGGAGGCCGGGCTGCCGCAGATCGCCGTCCTGCGCGACCCGGCCACCGGCGGCGGCTGGGCGACCCTGGGCGCGGGCGCCGACGTGACCCTCGCGCTGCCCGGCGCCCAGGTCGGCTTCGCCGGGTCCCGGGTCCGGCCGCCGGACGCCGACCCCGCGGCGTACACGGCCGAGGCGCAGGTGGCGGCGGGCAGCGCGGACGCCGTCGTACCGCCCGGGGAGCTGCGCGCGACGCTGGGCCGGTGGCTGCGGCTGCTGACGGCGCCGTCCGGCGAACCGGCGCCGGTGCCCGAGCCGCTGGGCTCGCGGGAGCCGCCGGTCAGCGGGTGGGACGCGGTCCGGCGGGCCCGCGCTCCCGAACGGCCGCGCGCCCGGGCGTACCTGGACGCCTACTTCGCCCACCGTGTCGCCCTCTCGGGCGACCGCTGCGGCGGCACCGACCCGGACGGCATGCTCTGCGGCTTCGGCGAGCACGCGGGGCGGACGGTGGCGTACGCCGCCCAGACCGGGACGGCGACGCGTCCCGCCGGGTACCGCACCGCCGCCCGGCTGATCCGCCTCGCGGACCGGCTCGGCGTTCCGGTGCTGACCCTGGTGGACACGCCGGGTGCGGCGAACGACGCGGAGGCGGAGCGGCAGGGCGCGGGTGCGGCGATCGCCGACCTGTTCGCGGCGGTGGCGTCGGCGCGCACACCGGTCACCACGCTGGTGATCGGCGAGGGCGGTTCGGGCGGGGCGCTGGCGCTGGCAGCGCCGGGCAGCACCTGGGCCACCCCGGACAGCTACTTCTCGGTCATCGCGCCGGAGCTCGCGGCGGCGATCCTGAAGCGCCCGCCGGAGGAGGTGGAGGCGACGGCCGGTCACCTCCGGCTGCGCCCCCAGGACTTGGCGGAACTCGGCGTGATCCGAACAGGCGATCAGTTGTTCCCTGGAACAGGTGATCGTCGCTCTGACGAGCGTATGTGACTACCGGGACCAACGATACTTACGGTGCGCAGGCAACGGGCTGCAGACCGTGGTTGACGCACATGTCCCAAGCAGTAGTAGGTCCCACACAGCACAGCGCAAGGAGCTGCACGATCATGAACCTTCTCACCGACATCCTCGCCGGCCTCGTCCACTTCGTCGGCTGGCTGGTCTGACGGTCCGGGAAACCAGGCGGCGCCGCCTCCCCGTCCCAGGGAGGCGGCGCCGTCCGCGTGTCAGCGCACGGCCACGGCCCGCACGATCTCCTGCGTGACCGAGCCGCCCCGGTCGTCGCGCGCGGAGGCCCGCAGCGAGACGTGCCCGGCGTCGCGGGGCACGCTCAGCGTCCCGCGCCAGGACGCCTCCCCGCCACCGCCGCGCAGCCGGACGTCCTGCCAGGTCTTGCCGTCGTCGTACGACACCTCCAGCTTCCCGCCGCCGATCGTCCCGGTGTCCGGGGCGCCGGCCACGTGTTCCGCGCCGATCCCGACCCGCAGCTTCTTCCCGCCGCGCACCTCGCCCGCGAGGTCGGTGTCGACGTCGAAGGAGAGGTTGATCAGGGGGAGGTACGTCCAGCGGTCCTCGGATGTGGCGGCCGAGCGGAAGGTCCACTCGGCGTGCCCCTCGGTCCCGAGCTTCCAGCGTCCGGCGTCGAGCGCGGTATCGGTGACGAGCCTGTACGTGCGCTCGTCGGCCGGCGCGTCCGATACGTAGGCGACGGAACCCGCGTTCTGGTCGACCAGTTCGCCGTCCAGGTACACCGACGTCGTCTGCGACATGCCGCTGCCCTCGCTCCACACGTCACCGAAGCCGGTGTGGTCGGGGCCGGAGTCGCCCCAGCCGGGGGCGTTGAACTGGAGCCGGTTGCCCACGCGCTGCTGCCCCCAGCCCAGGCCGGTGCCGAGATACGGGTGCCACACGGGCTTGAACCAGTTCAGCTCCGTACGCGAGCCGCCCTCGTACCGGACCGTTCCGGCCCGCTGCTCCAGCGCGCCGTCGGCGGTCGTCACGGACTCGTGCCACAGCTGGCCGGGCCCGGTCGACACGTACTCGGTGCGCTCGGCCGGGAAGTCGATCCGCTCCCGGAAGCCGAGGCCGACCGGGAAGGCGTCGGTGATCGAGTACCGGAACTCGCCGCCGCTCGCCGCCTCGGCCGCGTGGTACTTCGTCCGCAGCACGGCGAGGTCGCGGCGCCCGGGCTCGTAGGTGAGGTCACGGTCGGGCACGGCGCCGCGGTGGCCTTCGGAGAGGTCGTACGTGTAGGGCGTGTTGCGCGTCCCGGTCATGTGGACCCGCCCCGCGTCCCGCAGCCGCTCCGCGTCCGCCGCGTCCACCGTGGCGATCTGCAGCGGCCGGTCGGCGTTGTCGGGCGTGCCCCACCACGACATCAGCCGTCCGGGGGCGTCGTCCGTCACGAACAGCGCCTTCACGCCCGCGTCCTGGGCGGCCTGGGCGAGGGCGGCCGGTTCGGTGCCCTCGGTGAGCCGGGCGAGGACCGCCTTGCCCCGGACGCCGTCCGGGAAGGGCCCGTCCCCGACGTCGACCAGCGGCAGCCGGCTGCGCCCCTCGATCAGGGTGCCGCCCGACTGGACGACGGCCTCACCGATCCCCTTGACCTCCAGCACCGGCTTGCCCAGCCGCCACACGGTCCGGTACTCGAAGTCGCCCTCGGTGACCTTCTCGCCGGTGGGCGCGGCGAAGACGCTGTCGTACGTCAGGGGAACCTGGACCGCGCCGAACATGTCGGAGCCGTTCGCGCCGCGGTCGTACTCCATGAGCAGTTGCCGGGTCTCGGTGCGCTGGTCGACGTCGGCGCTGATCTCGCGCAGCTCGCGTCCGTCGAGGGTGATCTCGCGGTCCCGGTCGACGACGACCTCGGGCGCCGCGAGGAAGCCCAGTCCGAGCGAGTCGGCGCCGTGGCTGCCGCGCACGTCGAGGAAGGAGGTCAGGCTGTACGTCCCGGGGGCGAGGCGCAGCTCCAGGGTGCCGGAGTCACCGACGTGCGCGGGGACGGAGTCGGCGCCCTCGGCGAGGCGCTGGACGACCAGGTCGGCCGGGGTGGCGGCACCCGCCCGGTCCTTGACGTGCACGGTGAGCGTGTACCGCTCCTCCTCCTTGACCAGCCCGAACGCGGTGTGCGCGAGCGGCGTGCCGTCCGCGCCGGCGGCCACGATCCGGCCGCTCGTCGTCCCGACCGGGGCCTTGGCGCCGTCCCCGGTGACGGTGGTGGAGGCGGTGCCGTGCGCGGGCACGGTGAGCGCGGTGTCGGCGAGGGTGGCGACGCCCTCGGGGGCGCCCCGCACGGACAGTTTCAACTCGACGTCGGTGTCGGAGGAGTTGGTGTAGGTGACGGTGCGGGTGACCGGCTCGTTGGCGTCGTACGGCCACGAGTGGAAGCCGAGGTCGGCGCTTCCCGTCGCGGTGACCTCGGCGCCGATCGCGTCCGGCACGCTGACCCGGCCCGCGCCCAGTCGGTAGGCGGAGGCGTCGAGCTGCTTCGAGGTGGACATCAGCGCGTCCTTGAGCTGCGCGCCGGTCCAGTCGGGGTGTTCCTCGGCGAGCAGGGCGGCCACGCCGGCGACGTGCGGCGTCGCCATCGACGTACCGTCCATGGAGGTGTAGTCGCCGCTGCCCTCGGCGAGCCGGGAGCGGGCGGCGAGGATGCCGACGCCCGGGGCGGACAGGTCGGGCTTGAGGGCGTTGTCCCCGTACCGGGGTCCGGCGCTGGTGAACCAGGCGGCCTGGTCGGCGGGGTCGACGGCGCCCACGGTCAGGGCGGAGCCGGCGGCGCCGGGCGAGCCGATGGAGGACGGGGAGCCGGTGTTGCCGGCGGCGATGACGAACAGGGCGCCGGTCTCGCGGGACAGGGTGTCGACGGCCTGTGCCATGGGGTCGGTGCCGTCGCTGGGCTCGGTGGAGCCGAGGCTCATGGAGACGATGTCCGCGTCCACGTCCCGGGCGGCCCACTCCATGCCGGCGATGATCTCGGACTCGCTGCCCGTGCCCTGGTCGGACAGGACCTTGCCGACCGCGAGGGTGGCGCCGGGTGCGACGCCCTTCTCCTTGCCGTCGGAGGCCGCGCCGCTGCCGCCGACGGTGGAGGCGACGTGCGTGCCGTGGCCGTTGCGGTCGGCGACCTCCTCGCCCGCGATGAAGCTGCGGCTCTCGGCGACCCGTCCGGCGAGGTCGGGGTGGCCGGCGTCCACGCCGCTGTCCAGCACGGCCACGGTGACGCCCTTGCCGGTCAGCCCGGCCTGCCAGGCCTCGGGCGTGCCGATCTGCGCGTTGGACTCGGCCATCGCGGCGGTGACCCGCCCGTCGAGCCACACGCCGTCGATGCCGGCGCCGCGACGGGTGAATTCCCGCCAGAAACCACGCCCCTTGTCGGCCTCGACGGCGGCGCCGCGCACGCTGGGCAGCGCACGGGTCCGCTCGGTGCCCCTCGGGGTGGCGGCCCGTACGCCCTTGTCGTAGGTCACGATCAGCGGCAGTTCGCCGGTCTCGGAGTCGGCGAGTCCCTGTTCCAGCAACTCGCCCACGTCGAAGAGCCGTTCGTCGAGGCTGCCGTCGCGCAGGTACGGCAGGGCCTCGTCCGGTACGACGGTGGTCCGGCCGCCGGACCGGCGGGTGTGCACGGCGCCGGTGGCGCCCTCGGGCCGCTCGACCGTCACGGTCTGCCGGCCGCCGCCGAGGTCGGCGACGGTCACCCGGTCGCCGGTGACGAGGGTGACGGTGCGGGCGGCGGCCGCGGCCGTTCGGGCCGTGGTGGCCGGGGTGCGCGCCGTGTCCGGGGGAGGCTCCTGCGCCGCCGCCGTCCCGGCCGGCAGCAGCGCGATCACGAGCCCCGCCGACAGGAGGGTCGCTCCGCGTCTGACTGGTCCTCTGTTCATCCACGCCTTCCTTCGTATCGTCGTACAGTTCCGCGACGAGTGCTGCGAGCAGTCTCAGGGGCCCTGTGGGGCAGGGGAGTTGACGAGAGGTGGCGGATTGACGCCCTGGCGGGTTTCCGCCAGAGGCGCGAGGGACCGGCGGTGGAACACGGGACACGGCCAAGTACCGTCCGTCACAATGGTGTTTCGCACAGGCACGTACGGCACACGGGGAGCGAGCGACGGCATGGACGGGTTGGTCGAGTTCAAGACCGAGGACGGCGTGCGCGTGGTCGTCGAGAGCGTCGAGGACGAGGACGGGGCGCGACTGGTCTCGCGCGGCGACGGGCCGGCCCGGGCGGCACGCACCTTCGAGAGCTCCCTGGACGGCGTCCGGGCGGCGGCCGAGTCCGCGCTGCGGGTCTTCCGGGACGGCTCGCTCAGGCCCGACTCGGTGGAGCTGGAGTTCGGGGTGAAGCTGAGCGCGGAGGCCGGCGCGGTCATCACCAAGGGGTCGGCGGAAGGCCACCTGGTCGTGAGACTGAACTGGTCCCCGGAGCCGGGGCCCGAACGCCCCGCGCACCCCCGGGGCCCGGAAGCCGCCGGCCGGTCATGAGCGGCGCCGCGTGGCATGCCCGCGTCGAGTGCGGCAAGGAGGTCGGCGCCGGATTCCTCGTCACCGCCCGCCGGCTGCTCACCTGCGCCCATGTCGTGCGGTGGAGCGAGAGCGCGCCGGTCACCGTGACCTTCCCCGGCCGCCGGGAACTGGGCGAGCTGTCCGCCACCGTCGCCGTGCACGGCGGCTGGCGGGGCGGCGCCGCCGACCCCGGCGACCTCGCCGTACTGGAACTGGAGCGCGAAGTCCCGCTCACCCCGGCCGCGTTCGCCCGGCCCGGCGCGGAACGGACCGGCCCCGCCCCCGAGCTGGTCGCCTACGGCTTCCCCAAGGGGTACGACGAGGGCATGCTCGCCTCCTACCGCGCCCTGCCCGGCCCGCTCATCTCGGACGAATGGGTCCAGCTGGAGGCCCTCACCGGGCACGGGCAGCCACTGGCGGGCGGGTTCAGCGGGGCGGCGGCGACACTCGCCGACGGCACGGTCGTCGGTATGGTCTCCGCGGTCGCGGGCGCCAAGGACGTGCGGGTCGGCCGGATGCTGCCGGTCGAGGTCATGGCGCGCTACTGGCCGGAGCTCGGCGAACTGGTGCCCACGCCCGGCCACCGGGCGGACGCGCGCAGACGGCTGTACGCGCTGGTGCGCCAGGCCGAGGACACCGGCCTGAGCTGCGATCCGAACCGGCTGTACGTCTCCGCGACGGACGCCTTCGACCCGCCGCCCCCGGACGGGGGTTTCGCCTCCCTGTGGGAAGCCGCCGCCTACGTGCAGTGGGAGGTGCCGGAACCGGGTGCCGTGGCCCGGTTCGCCGACCGGCTGGAGGAACGGCTGGCCCACCGGCCGCACACCCCTCCGCCGCGCCCCGCGACGTGGTCGCCCATCGTCGTGGAGATCGACCACAGCGGAGCCGGCCCCGGCCAGGTCACCGTCGAGGTGTCCGCGTACCGGGACGGACAGCGCCGCCCGGTGGGCACGCGCCGGCTGGCCCGGAGCGCGGTGCGGGCGTACGTGCAGGAGCGCATCGACGAGGCGTTCACCCAGCTCGATCCCGGCGCCGACGAGCTGCTCACGTTCGTACTGCCGCGCGAGTGGCTGAACGCGCCGGTGGCGCACTGGGCCTGCGGCGAGGACGACCCCACACCGCTCGGCTGCGCGTACCCGCTCGTGGTGACCGACCGCCACCGCCACCGCAGCGGACGGCTCCGCCACCAGCTGCGCAAGAAGTGGCGCAAGCTCGGGGCCGGCACGGGCGGCACCCTGCACCGCGTCGACTGCGGCACCCGGGAGCGGCCGGCCGGCCTGCGCAAGCGGCTGCGGGACGACGCGGAGCTGGCCGGTTTCGCCACCAGTCCTGAGACGGCACGGGAGTACTTCGAGGTCGGTGTCAACGTCCCCGTCCCCGTGCTGCTGTGGCCGCGCACGGGCTGCCCGCGCGACGGGCACGACGGCCCCTGCTCCGGCACGGCGTTCCTCGACGAACTCGCCGTGTCCGTGGCGGATGTGCCGCCGTCCGAGCTTCCCCGCCTGGTCATGGAGCTGCGCGAGACGGCGGAGGCGGCCGACGCCCCGGACGAGCACTGGGCGCGGGACGTCCAGCTGCTGTGGGACGACCCCCGCTGCTTCGCCGAACCCACCGCCCTGCTGCACTCACCCGTCGGCTGAACCACCCGCCGGCGGAACCACCCACCACACCGGACCGCCCGCACCACACCGAACCGCCCGCCACACCGAACCGCCCGCACCACACCGAACCGCACACCGCGGAACCGCCCGCCGCACCCCACACCGCCGCACCCCACACCGCCGACCCACCGCCGCCGGACACCACCGCGGAACCACCCGCCGCACCCAACCACCCGCCGTCGAACCACCCACCGCACCACCCGAGGCACCGCCCGCCGTTCCACCGACGCTCCACCCGCCGTTCCACCGACGCTCCACCCGCCGTTCCACCGACGCTCCACCCGCCGCCGAACAGATCGCTCGGAGAGAAGAACCATGCCCCTGTGGCCCGTCTACACCGGCGCGCCGGCCCCTCACGACGGCATCACCAAGCTGCCCCCTCCCCCGCCCTGGCGTGCCTTCGACGGCCGCCCCGTGCTCGACCCGCCGGACGAGGACGGCGACGCCGCCACCGCCTCGCCCGACCGCGCCCACCGTGCCGCGACCTACCAGGCCACCGAGCACACCGTGCAACTGGTCAACGCGGCCCTGTACCTGCGGCGCCCGCTGCTGGTCACCGGCCCGCCCGGCACCGGCAAGTCGTCCCTCGCCTACGCGGTCGCCCGCGAACTGCGGCTCGGCCCGGTCCTCAGGTGGAACATCACCAGCCGCAGCACCCTCCACGACGGCCTCTACACGTACGACCCGCTCTCCCGCCTGTACGCGGCCCGCCACACCGCGGACCGGCCCGGCGACCCGGCGGCCGGGGCGGGCATCGAGAACCACCTGCGCCTCGGCCCGCTCGGCACCGCCCTGCTCCCCTACGCCCGCCCGCGCGCGCTGCTCATCGACGAGATCGACAAGAGCGACCTCGACCTGCCGAACGACCTGCTGCACGTCCTGGAGGAGGGGCAGTACGAGATCCCCGAACTCGTGCGGGCCTCCCGGGACACCCCCGACGGGCGTGCCGAGGTCCTCATCGACGGCACCGACCAGCGGGTTCCGGTGGAGCGCGGCCGGGTCCGCTGCAAGGCCTTCCCCTTCATCGTCCTCACCAGCAACGGCGAACGCGAGTTCCCGCCCGCCTTCCTGCGCCGCTGCGTCTCGCTCCGCCTGCGGCAGCCGGACGACGACCAGCTCTCCGAGATCGTCCGCGCCCACCTGGGCGAGCCCGACGGGTACGCGCAGCGGCTGATCGACCGGTTCCTGTCCCGGGTGGGCAGCGGCGAACTGGCCACGGACCAGTTGCTCAACGCGATCTACCTGGCCCGTTCCTCCGGTCTGGGCACCGACTCGCTCGACGAGCTGGCCCAGCAGCTGATGCCGTACCTGGGCCGGTCCCCGCAACCCGACGCCTTCTGATGCCGTCCGACCGCTCCGGCTCGCCGGAACCCCTGCACCGCCTGGCCGACATCCTCGGCCGGGCGGCCTCGGGCGTCCGCCCGACCCCGCTGGAGCTGGCCGAACTCCTGTGGCTGGCCGGGCAGATGGACCCCCCGGCGCAGGACCCGCCGGACACGGTGGACCCGTCGGACCCGGCGGACCCGGCGGCCCCGACGACTGAGACGGACCCCCCGGAGCCGACACCGCCCGCGCCCGACCCGGCACCGGAGCGGGACCGGCAGCGGCGACCGGAGCACCGGCCCCCGCCCGGCCGGCCGATGGGACCGCCTCCCGTACCGCGGGCCCCCCGCACCCCCCTGCGCCTGCCGTCCCCGGCCCCCGCCCCGGGGACGTCGGCGGCCGAACCGCACAGCGCCCTGCTCGCGCCCGCCCCGCCGATGCTGCCCCACCCCCTGGCGCTGCAACGCTCCCTGCGCCCGCTGAAGCGCCGTACCGACGCCCCGGTGGGGCGCGAGGTGGACGAGCACGCGACCGTCGACCGCATCGCCCGGCTGGGCGCCGGACCCGAGTGGTGGCTGCCGGTACTGCGGCCCGTGCGGGAGCGCTGGCTGCGGCTGGACCTGGTGCACGACGCGGGCCCCACGATGCCCGTCTGGGACCCCCTGGTGCGCGAACTGCACACCGCCCTCGCCCAGTCGGGCGTCTTCCGCACCGTCACCCTGCACCGCGCGGAACCCGACGGCACCGTCCGCGGCGACGGCACCCACGCGCCCGCCGACGGCCGTACGGTCACGCTGCTGATCAGCGACTGCATGGGGCTGCAGTGGCGTGAGGGCCCGGCCGGCACCACGTGGTTCGGCACGCTGCGGCGCTGGGCGCACCGGACACCCCTGGCCGTCCTCCAGCCGCTCCCCGAACACCTGTGGCGGGACACCGCCCTGCCGCCGGTGCCGGGCCGGCTGTCGGCCCCGCACCGGGCCGCGCCCAGCGCGTCGCTCGCCTTCACGCCGTACGACAGCGCCGCGCCCCGCGCGCCCGAGGGCGCCGTACACCTGCCCGTACTGGAACCGGGACCCGAGTGGCTGGCGAACTGGGCCGCGCTGGTGGCGAGTCCGGGCGGCACCGAGTACCCGGGCGCGGCCGCCGCACTGCACCGTCCGCTGCCGGCCGACGCCGACGACCGCACCGACCTGACGCGGCTGTCCGCCGAGGAGCTGGTCCTGCGCTTTCGCGCGAGTGCGTCGCCGGAAGCCTTCCGGCTGGCCGGCCACCTCGCGCTCGGGCGCCCGGACCTGCCCGTGATGCGGCTGGTGCAGGCCGCCGTGGAGCCGCACCCGCTCCCCCGGCACCTGGCCGAGGTCATCCTCAGCGGCCTGCTCACCACGGTCCCCGGGCCGCCCGGCTCGTACGCGTTCCGCCCCGGTGTACGCGACCTCCTGCTGCGCGGTCTGCCCCGTACCGCCCGCGACCGCACCCACGAGCTGCTGCTGCGGACCGGGGGCCTGATCGACCAGCGGGCGGGGCGCTCGCCCGGCGAGTTCCGCGCGCTGATCCCCGCCCGGGACGGCACCGAGCGGGCCGACGGGAGCGAGCCGTTCGCGGCGATCAGCCAGGAGAGCGCGCGGCAGCTGGCGGCGCGGCCGCGCCCCCCGGCCGCGTCGCCCTTCCCGCCCGCGCTGGGCGCCCGCTACCGGCCGGTGCGACGGCTCTCGCCGACCGGGAGGATGTGGCTGGCCGAGGACACCGGGACGAACCGGACGGTGACGGTCCGGCTGCACGACGCGGACACCGGCCCCGCCTCGCGCCGGGCGTTCCTGCGGGACGCGGGCCGCCTCACGGAGATCGCCCACCCGAACCTGGTGACCGTCCTCGACCGCGGCATCGAGGACGACATCCCGTACGTCGTCATGGAGCACCTCGACGGCATCGCCCTGAACGCCCTCGTACGGTCGGGCGGCGGACGGCTGCCGGTGCCGCTGACGGTGTCGGTGGGGGCGCAGCTGGCGCGGGCGCTCACCGCCCTGCACCGGGCGGGCGTCACGCACGGCGGTCTGGAGGCGTCCCGGGTGGTCCTCCTGCCGGACGGCACGGTCCGGCTCAGCCTTTTCGAACCGGGGCTCACGTCCGGCCCGGCCGGCCGCTCCGAGGACCTGCGAGCCCTGTGCGACGTCCTGCTGCTGCTGACGTCGGGGACCTCGCGCCTGACCCTCCCGGTCGACTCCCACCGCCTCGACCGGCTCCCCGGCGCCCTGCGCATCCACTACGCGCACGCCTTCGACCAGCTGATGTCCGCCTCGGCCGCGTCGCAGGCCCAGGGCCTCGGGCTGCTCGCCGACCCGCAGCTGCCCGCCCGGGCGGCCGAGGCGTACGAGCGGCGCCGGTACCGCGTCCTGGGGCCCCTGCGGGTCGACCTCCCGGACGGCACCCCCGGCCTGCCGCCGGACGTCCGCGCGCTGCTCGCCATGCTGCTGCTCAAGCACGGCCGCACGGTGACCCACGAGGAGCTGCGGTGGGGGCTGTGGGACCCGGGCGACGAGCCGCGCGACCCGCGGGCCGAGGTGACCCGGCTGGCCACACGTCTGGCGGAGGTCCTGGGCCCCGGCGTGCTGGCGCGGCCCGCCCACGGCTACGCGCTGCACACCAGCGCCGACCAGGTGGACGTGGTGCACTGCGACGAGCTGGTGCGACGCGCCGACGCGGCGGGACAGGAGGGCGCGCACACCGATGCCCGCGTCCACGTCACCGAGGCGCTGGCGCTCTGGCACGGTGCCGAGCCGCTCGCGGACGTGCCCGGCCCCGCCGCCCGCACCGCCCGCACCCGCCTGACGCGGCTCCGCCTCGCCCTGCACACCAAGCGCGCCGAACTCGACCTGTCCCTCGGCGAGTACGACCGGGCCTCCGCCGACCTGGCCGGCCTGCTGGACGCCCACCCGCACCGGGAGGACTTCCGCCGCCTGTACCTGATCGCGCTGCGCCGCCAGGGCCGGGGCGAGGAGGCCCTGGCGGTGTACGAGGAGTACGAACTGTCCGGGGGGCGCAGCCCCGCTCTGCTGGCCCTGGGCCGGGAACTGCGCGAGGAGCACGACGAGCCGGCGGACGACGCTCCGTGGCAGGCGTACGAGGAACCGCCGCACGCGGACGGAACGCACGGCGCCGTGTCCGCGCCGGACGAGCTCGCGGAGGGCCCCTTCCCCACGGAGGACGGTCTGTGGACGCCACTGCTGGGCACGGAGGAGGGGCCGACCGAGGAGGAACTGGAGACGGCCGAAGTGATCGCCGCGAGCGCCCCGTGGGGGGACGGTCCCTTCTACGACCCGGACCTCGAGCCCGAAGTGGCCCGGGAGGAGGCCGAGATCCTGATGGAGGCCTACGCGGATGCCGAGGCGGAGTTCGAGACGTCCGAGAGGGAGTCCGAGAGGGAGTCCGAGAGGGACGACGCCGACTTCGACACCGACTTCCGCGACTGCGCCCGCTACTCGTTCGCCGACGCCCCCCGGGGCACCGGGGCCCGCACGGCGCTCCACCGGGTGGTCACGGACCTGCTGACGGACAGCGGACTCGCCGGCGACTCCTACGAACTCCTGGACGACCGGGAGGGCCTCCTCGTACTGCTGGCGCCACGGGTGGAGGCCTCCCGTCTCCTCCGGGCGACCGTGGAGGGCCTGCCCGGGCGGCTGGCGCACGTGGGCGGCCTGCGGCTGCGGGCGGAGTTCTGGCAGGTGGAGTTCCGGCCGGACGGCAGCGAGGAGCAGGCCTTCCGCGCGGACGTCGAGTCGGTCGGCACGGCACTGGACGCCTCCGGTGCCCAGGCGATCGTCGCCCTCGCGGACTCCCTGTACCACGACGTGTCGTTCGCGGAGGGACAGGACGGCCCCGCCTTCGCCCCGGGCCTGTTCCGGCCGCTGGCCGACGGCACGGGCTGGTACCGCCCGGTCGACGGTACCGGGCCCCGCAGCGACTCGGCGCCGCCCCCGGGGAGCGGGCGCTGATCGCTTCCCCCCGCCGCCGGGCGGTCCGCCGTCCATCGGCCACCGGGTCGCCGGGCAGTCCGCCGTCCATCGGCCACCAGGTCGCCGGGCAGTCCGCCGTCCATCGGCCGCTGGGGTGCCGAGCGGGACCGGCGGGACCCGCGACCGCCGCTCACCGCGGCCGGGAAACCGCCGGCCGCCCCCCATTCAGCGGCCCCCCGCCCGGCCCCCTCCGAGGGGCGGGCGGCCCGGCCCCCGCGCACGATGCCTGAGAGGCGGGGCCGCCGGGCGGCCCCGCACGGTCCGTGCTCTCGGGAGGCTCCGCCATGACCGCCAGTACCGCCAGTCTGGAGCAGCTGCGCCGCTGCCACTTCGCCGTCGACCTGGGCGCGGCGCGGACCCGCGTGTACGTCAAGGGCGTCGGGCTCGTCGTCGACCAGCCGTCCGCCGCCGCGGTCAACACCCGTACCGGCGCGCTCATCGCGGTCGGTGAGTTCGCCGAGAAGATGACCGGCCGCACCCCCGGCTACATCCGCGTCGTCCGGCCCATCTCCGGTGGCACGGTCGTCGACATCGAGATGGCCCAGCGCATGCTGCGGCATCTGCTGGGCGACAAGATCCGCCGCGCCCTGCGCCGCAAACCCCGGCTGCGGGCCGCCGTCTGCACCCCGCACGGCGCCGATCCGCTGGCCCAGCGGGCGTCGGTCGAGACGCTGGTCGGGCTCGGCGCGCGCCGCGTGGAACTCGTCGACACGCTGATCGCCGCGGCGGTGGGCTGCGGACTGCCCGTCGAACAGCCCGAAGCGACGATGGTCATGGTGTGCGGAGCGCACGCCACGCAGGTCGCGGTGCTCTCCCTGGGCTCGATCGTGGCGGCCGAGCGCATCCCGGTCGGCGGTGAGGCCGTCGACAACGCGATCGTGCAGCACCTGCGCCTCCAGCACGAACTGATGCTGCCCAGCCAGTCCGTGCGCCCGCTGCAGCTCACCCTGTCCGACAACGGGCTCACCCCGCAGGGTCCGTCCTCCACCGAGATCCACGGCCGGGACGTGGCGACCGGCCTGGCGCGCAGCGTGCGGGTCGACACCGCCGCCGTGCGCAACGCCATCCAGACGCCGCTGACGGCCGTGTTCGACGGCATCGGCAAGGTGCTGCGGGACTGCCCGCCGGACCTGGTGGCGGACCTCGCCGACCGCGGGATCATGATGGTCGGCGGGAGCGCGCTGCTGCCCGGCTTCGACCAGATGCTGCGCAAGGCCACGGGCATGCCGGTGCACATCGCGGAGCGGCCCGACGTGTGCGCGGTCCAGGGCCTCGGCACCATGCTGGAGGGCCGGGTCGAGCCGCTGGCCCTGCACACGACGTCGTCCGACTGATCCCCTGCGGGTAGCCGGCACAGACGGAGCGGACGAAGCGGACGGAGCTGACGAAACAGCCGGAGCAACCGGGATGACCGAGGAAGCCGGCCGGACGACCTCGCGGAAGGCGCCACCAGGCTGACCGCCGCCGCCTCGGCGGTCCCGACCGCCACCGTCCCCGGCCGGAACGGCATCACCCGCCATCCTCACCCGGGCCGGGCCGGCGTACCGACGCGACCGCCGCCTCGTCGGACGGCCGGCAGGCAGGGCGGGAGGGACAGGGAGGGACAGGGAGGGACAGGGAGGGAGAAAGGCCCGCCGGAGACGGCGGGCAGCGCCTTTACCCATCCCGGAGCCGGTCATTCCCCGGCCCCGGGTGTAGTCCGTCGTCCGGCGGGCAGGTGCACCCACAGCGCCGCAGGACCACCGAGGACCGGGACTCGGGCCCCGTTCGGCCCGGCGGCCGACGGGGGCTGTGTGACGTTGCGACGTCTGCAAGGACCGACCGACGAGGACGGACAAGGCGGTGACATGAGCCCAGCGGCACCACCACCTCTGGCGGGGAGGCCGGCCACCCTGGTCATCGACGGGCATGTGGAGGCGGGCCGGGCGCTGCTCGTTCCGCGGGGCGAGCTCGTCCACGGCTGCACGGTCGTCCTGGCCGAGACCCTGGCCGCGCTGCCGGCCGATGTCGAACGGGTCGACATGGACATGGGCGACGTGGTGTTCATGGACACGGCAGGCCTCCAGTTCCTGGACCTGCTGGGCGGCTACAGCCACCGGCAGTCGGTACCCGCGACGGCGACGAACTGGCGCGGCCAGCCGCTGCGGATCCTGGAACTGGCCGGCCTGGACACCACCGACCCGCTGCACGCCACGGCCCACCGGCCGGAGCCGCGGCCCGCGCCCCCCGCGGCCCCCGCCGCTCCCACCACCCCCTCCGCTGCCTCCGCTGCCTCCGCTCCCTCCGAGCGGCTGCACGTCCTGCAGGAGGAGGTGGACCAGCTGCGCCAGGCGATCGCCTCCCGCCCGGTCATCGACCAGGCGCGGGGCGTACTCATGGCGCTGCACGCGTGCACGTCGGAGGAGGCGTGGCACATCCTGCGGGAGGCCTCCCAGCTGTCCAACACCAAGCTGCGTACGGTCGCCGCGGCGGTCACCGCCGGCGCCGAGAGCAACGGCCCGCCCCCGCCGGCCGAGGTGCGCACGGCCCTGCGGACGGCCCTGGGCCGGCTCGGGCACTGAGAGCGGACGGCCGGGGGTCCAGCGGCGCCCCACCGGACCCGGCAGTGTGGTGCCACCGGCCCGGGCGGGGTACCCGGGCGGAAACCCCGTTCGACCGGAGGAGGCACCACGATGAGCGAGCAGACCCCGTCCCAGGCGGAGGGCGAACGCGACGAGCAGGACGTCCCGGACCGCCAGAGCCCGCCGCACACCACTCCCTCCCAGGCGGAGGGCGAGCGGGACGACGACGACACCACGGCCACCACCGATGACACGGGCAGCCGCTAGCCCGGCGCCCCGCAGACCCCGCAGCAGACCTCGCAGACCACACAGGGAACCCTGACCACAAGGATCAAGCCCTGCCGCACTCGGGCGTCGGCCTCGGACTCCGCGAGGCGGGGTTCCAGCCGGACGGACCTGGCCGACCTATCCGGACCTACAGGTGAAAACGTTCCTGCGCCGGAGGCTGTGGTGGGGCGGGTGTGACTCGAACCCACGGCAGACTGATTATGAGTCCACAGTTTTCACTCCGGGTTACTCCGGGAGACTCTGAGTACTCCGTAAATCCCTGGTCGCGGGAGCCGATTCCTCCGGCCCACTCCGGGGATTCCCGCCCTCTCGGGGACCTCCGCGCACGCAATACCTTGGGGCTATAGGCGAGCTGACCTGCGCTGATTCCATTGTCCCGCGCCCCCCGCTCACCACAACGGGCAGACGTGAAGCGGCCCCGGTCGACGACTTTCGTGCGACCCTCGCACCCGGGAGTGCGCCTCCTCTCCGCCTTCGTGCCAACCAGAGCCGCTCGGCACCCTGGAGGAGGCATCGACTGAACGGGAGTGATCTGCGCAGGTCGGCGAGGCCCACCACTTATTCATCTATTCGCAGGTAAGCCCATTTGCCAGACGCCGCACGAGTGACCGCCGAGGGGACGACTGGTACGGCACATCGCGCTGCACAAGGGAAAACGCGCGACACAAGGACGGAATGTGCGACACAACGTAGGGAGCGCGTCGCATCGCGTGGCCCGGAGGCACGCTCATGTGTCAATCCCCACAGGCGGCCAGGCACAGGTACCGTGCCGGTGGCCGCCGCGGGGCTTCTCAGGGCCTCCCGCGACGGCCTAACCACCGGCACGCCCGATCAGGAGAACCGATGACACTTCAGGATCCCACGCCTACCCCGACGGACGGCAACAGCGGCCTGCTCCCTGCCCTGCGAAGGATCACCCCGAACCACGCCATCGCCACGTCCGCTCTCACCGCGATCGGTACCGGCAACGTGCCGAACATCGGAAGCGTCTGGGCGCTCACAGCAATCGCAGTCACCGCGCTGCTGAGTAGCCGGCACGAACGATGACGGAGTAGGGCACTGCGAGCGACCCTGGTCGACGACGGGGAACGTCGATCCGGGGCCGCTTGGCGGCGCGGTCAGACCTGGGCTCGCACCACCATCGTGCCGATGTGCCCCGGCTCCGGGGCGTCAACGATCCACGACTCGGCCGTGTTGAACCCCGCCCGGATCAGGTACCGCTCCCATACCGCGGGCTTGTAGCTGTACCGGTAGGTGAACATCGCCTTCCCGGCGAAGCCGCCCTTGTACATGCCCTGCGGGCCGTAGGCGCCCGGGATGGCCGGCGGCTGGGAAAACACGAACACGCCGCTCGGGGCCAGGCGCTCGCGGACGAGGGGGAAGAGCCGGGACGGGTCGGTGAACCAGGCCGCGCCGAAGATGGAGTACACCGCGTCATACCGGGCGGTGTCGGTGGCGAGCCAGTCGAGGACCTCCGCCCGCTCGATCCTGACCCCGAGCGGCGCCCACCGCTCCCCGGCCAGCTGCACCATGCGCGGCGACAGGTCCACGCCGGTGGCCTTCACGCCTTGCTGCGCAAGGTGGGCCAGGGCGCGGCCGGTGCCGCAGCCGATCTCCAGCACGGACTCTGGAGCGTCAAGGAGCTCGGGGCCTGGCCCGTGGCCGGCGTACTGCGTCCAGCAGAATCTCGGCTCGGCCTCGGCGTCGAACGCGCTCTCGGCGAAGGCGTCCCAGAGTTCGGTCTCGGCGGGGATGTCGTGGGGTACAGGCACAGCGGTTCTCCTGGTCGTGGGGAGGCCCCTGCCCTCGGGTGTGCTGTGAGGGCAGGGGCCGACTGTAGCGATGTCAGTGGCTGTCGGGGACCTTGCTGTCACACGGCGAGCAGTCCGCGCCGTCGATCGCCCACAACTCATCGTCGATGGCCCAGCCCTGCGACTTCAGGAACTCGCTGGTGCGCAGGCACAGGCCGTCGGTGCGGCGCTTGATGAACGGGGCGTGGTGCTTGTACCGGCCGCCGTTGTACAGGCGGCAGATGCCCCACCAGACGGGCGTGTCGAGGATGAGCTGGTGGACGCCGATGTCGACGAGCTTGCCGACGCCGAGGTGGACGTCCGGGTTCTCGATCGACGCCATGACGTACATGACACCGTTGCCGAGGATCCGTTCGGCCATGTCGCGGACCATGGTGTGGTCGCGCAGGAGTAGAGCGACTTCGCGGTCCCACAGGCTCGTGCCGGAGTCGAAGATGTTGACGGTGAGTTCCGTGATGTGCGGGGCGACCGCGTTGAGGAGTTCCTGCGGGTCCCGGGTGCGGGTGGCTTCGGTGAGGTCTAGCGCGACGGTCACGATGTCCTCCTGGCGTGGATGGCGCCTCCGGTCGGAGGCGTCTGGCCCGCCCGCTGGTTGGGGGCGGGAGTCTGGGGGAGGCGCGCAGCCGGGCAGGGGCGGGCAGGCGTACACCTCGATGCTCAAGTCGTGGTTGCCGGATCGGCCTTGGGCACGGCCGACGGATACACCTCCGGTCACGGCGAGGGAGGCGCCGCACAGCGCGCAGGCCCACCCGGAGTACTGCGCCCAGGACAGTGCGGAGGCGGCGATCACGAGCGGCCTCCCAGTTGCCCCCACAGGCCGGTCTCGTCGGTGGTCAGTCCGGCCCTGTGGCAGAGGGAGGTGAGGATGGACCAGCCGGGGCCGTGGCTGTTGATGAGGGGCAGCGGGTCGGGGCCCTGTGCGGTGATGCGGATGCGGGCGCCGGCGGTGGAGAGGGTCATCTCGACGACGGGGGCGCCGGAGCCGAGGACGGCGGCGAACAGTTCGTCCGCGATGAGCGGGGCATCGGGGTGCTCGACGCGGCCACGGGTCCAGAGGCGGACGTGGGGCGCCTCAATGGGCTCGCCCTTGAACGCCTTCTGCCACGTGTGACCCGATTCGGGCATGACTGGACCCCGCAGACGGTGGTTATCTGTGTACGGATAGTGCTTATCTGTACTCAGATTGTCGCCGGAGTTGGCGCTGGTCAAGAGGGAGGGGAGAGTATGTGTACTCAGATTGACGCGATCACACGGAACGGTGGTACGGCAGTGGCACAGCCCGAGTACCTGCGCATCGCCGCTGAGCTGCGGCAGCGCATCGCCTCCGGCCAGCTCGCACCCGGCGATCAACTGCCGACCCTGCCCGCCCTCTGTGCTTCATATGGCGTATCCGAGACCACCATCCGCAACGCGCTCCGGCTCCTCGCCACCGAGGGCCTCATCGAGACGAGGGCCCGCGCCGGCACCCGCGTGCGGCCACGCCCGCCGATCCACCGCATGGCCGCCGACCGCTACCGGACCACGCCCGGCGCGAAGTCCACCCCGTACACCCGCGACCAGGGCATCGGCTGGTCCGAGTACCGGCTCGACAAGCGGTTCGAGCGGGTGAAGGCCGGCGCCGAGCTGGCGGCGCTGTTCGAGTGCGAGGCAGGCGAGCGGCTCCTCGCCCGGCACTTCGTGTTCCACGACAATGACCAGGCCACCCAGATGAGCACGAGCTATGTCCGCTGGTCCGACGTCGCCGGGACCCCGGTCGCCGACCCGATCAACGAGCCGTGGCCCGGCGGCACCCGTGCGCAGCTCGGCAGCCTCGGCATCCGGGTCACCGCGATCACGGAGTCGTTCACGGTGGGCATGCCGACCGAGCTGGAGTCGACCACGCTCCGAATCGGCGGCGGCGTGCCGGTCCTGCGGTACACGCGCCGGCATATTTCCGACACCGGGCGGATCGTCGAGGTTGCCCACCCGATCGTTCGCCGCGGCGACACCACCATCGTCGACTTCCGTATCGACCTCGAAGACTGAGGGGTACGCACTGCGCGCACCCCTGGCGGTGACCAGGCTTTTTGCCGCTACCGGCAAGAAGGGTCCTCAGTACTGAGAACCCCTGGACGCACGAAAACGGCCCCGCCCTCCCGAAGGAGAGCGGGGCCGCGGTCATCGGTTCCTCGACGAGGCCAAGGACATCCGCTCGGACTTGCCGGGAGGCCAAGTTGCCGCCCATCAATCTTCGTGATCTACGCCACGTCGCGGCGACGCTGATCCATGCGGGTGGAGGTGATCTCCACGCAATCAAGGAGACGCTGCGGCACGGGACGATTCAGCTAGCGTCCGACACGTACACGAGTCTCCTCCCCCAGGTCGCCCAGGAGGTGGCGAGGAACGCCGAGTCGATCGTGCCGCGCGCCCGGCGTCCGCTGCCGTCGGACACAGCCGCTCACGCATGGCTCACGCAGGACGCCGGAAACGACTGAGCGCCCCTACCGGTCTAAACCAGTCGGGGCGCCCGGACTGCTGGTAGCAACGGTTCTTCAAACGCGCGTCCAGGTGGGGCGGGTGGGACTCGAACCCACGGCCGACGGATTATGAGTCCGCTGCTCTAACCGGCTGAGCTACCGCCCCATAGCGGCGTGTCGCGTACACGTGTGCGCGCCGTCTGCCGCAGCATAGCCGCTCATACGATCTGCTGCCTCGGATGGTCGGCTACCGCGATGCCTTCATGACCTTGAGGACTCCGCAGCGTGCCGCGTGGTTCCCGTGAGGTGCCGGGAGCCTGCCGGGAGTCCCGTGGGGCATGAATCCGGACATGAAAAAGGACCCCGTGGGGTCCTCGTTCACGATGCTCCCCCGACTGGACTCGAACCAGTAACCTGCCGGTTAACAGCCGGCTGCTCTGCCAATTGAGCTACAGGGGACCGAGCTCCTCGGACTGGACTCGAACCAGTAACCTGCCGGTTAACAGCCGGCTGCTCTGCCAATTGAGCTACCGAGGATTGTCTCGTTGCATCGAACGCATCCACCTGGGTATCCGCCAGGGGGCGCGCGCTCGCTGCGACACATACATTAGCGCAAGCAGGGGGGTGCTCCGCCAATCGGTACTCCCCGGCACCACAGAGCCAGAGCAAGGGAAGGGTGGCCGCCATGCGTTACCGGCTCACGTTCGTCGTCGGACTCGCGGTGGGATACGTGCTGGGCACGAAGGCCGGACGGGAGCGTTACGAGCAGTTGCGGAAGTCCGCCCGCCAGGTCGCGCAGAACCCCGCGGTGCGCAACACCGCCGAGTCGGCGGCCCAGCAGGGCAGGCACTTCGCCGACAAGGCGTACACCGCGGTGAGCGGCAAGGTCGGGGACCGGATGCCCGACTCGGTGGCCCAGCGGGTCCATTCCCTGCGTGAACGCGGGACGAACGGCAGTGGTGCGGACGACTGGGGCACCAGCAACACCTGACGACATCCGGCGGCGGCCGGGGCTCGTGGCCCCCGCCGGGTAAGGACACCTCTCGCGGTGCGGCAGAATTTTGGGCATGGGGATAGTCGCCGGGTTGGACAGTTCGCCCGATTTCACTCGTATCGTCGTCTGCGACTCGGACACCGGCGCCGTGCTGCGCCAGGGTTACGCGCCGCATCCGCTGGAGAGCCCCGAGGGCGGGGGCCGGCCCTCAGACGTCGATCCGCAGGCCTGGCTGCTGTCCCTCGGGGAGGCCGCCGGCGGCGGACTGCTGGAGGGCGTGCAGGCCATCGGCGTGTCGGCGCAGGCGAACTCCGTCGTGCCGCTGGACGCGCAGGGCACCACCGTGCGCCCGGCCATGGTGGGCGGCGACAAGCGCTCCCAGGTGGCGGCGGCCGACCTGATCGACGCGCTCGGCGGGCGCGAGGCGTGGGCGCAGGCCGTGGGCTGCGTCCCGCAGGCCGCGCAGGCGGTGACCAAGCTGCGCTGGCTGGCGCGGAACGAGCCGGAGGCCGCCGCGCGGACCGCCGTACTGCTCCAGGCCCACGACTGGCTGGTGTGGCAGCTGCTCGGGCGGCCGGTCCGGCGGACCACCGACCGGGGCGGGGCGTCCGGGACCGGCTACTGGTCGGCGGCGAGCGGCGGTTACCGGCCCGATCTGGTCGAGCTGGCGCTCGGGCACCAGGTGATGCTGCCGGAGGTGATCGGTCCGGCCGAGGCGGCCGGTACGACGCCGGAGGGGCTGCTGATCTCCGCCGGGACCGGCGAGACGATGGCCGCCGCCTTCGGGCTGGGGATCGGACTGGGCGACGCGGTGGTGTCGCTGGGCGCGTCCGGGTCGGTGATGGCCGTGCACACCGAGGCGCTCGTCGACCAGTCCGGCATGATCACCTCGCTGGCGGACGCCACCGGCATGCACCTGCCGGTCGTCACCACCCTGAACGCCGTACGGACCCTGCGCGGCGCCGCCGAGCTGCTCGGCGTGCCGGACCTGGAGAGCCTGTCCGAGCTGGCGATGAAGTCGACGCCGGGCGCGCACGGGCTGGTGCTGCTCCCCTACCTGGAGGGCGAGCGCACACCGAACCTGCCGCACACCGCCGGCACGCTGGCCGGCCTGCGGCGCGAGTCGATGAGGCCGGAGCATCTGGCGCGGGCCGCGTTCGAGGGCATGCTGTGCGGTCTTGCCGACGCCCTCGACGTGCTGCGCGCCCGGGGCGTCGACGTACGGCGGGTGTTCCTGCTGGGCGCGGCGGCCGAGCTGCCGGCCGTGCAGGCGGCGGCGCCCGCGCTGTTCGGGACGCGGGTCGTCGTGCCGCAGCCGGCGGACTACGCGGCGATCGGCGCGGCCCGGCAGGCGGCCTGGGCGCTGGGCGTGTCCCAGGGCACGCTGGATCCGCGCACTCCCCCCGTCTGGCAGGGCGCGGTCGCGCAGGTGCTGGATCCGGGCGAGGAACTGGCGGTGGGACAGGCCGTGCGCCAGCAGTTCGTGTCGGTGCGGGAGCAGACGCATCCGGGCGCGCTGCACGCGTGAGGCCGCCCATAAGGCCGGAAGTAGCGCGCTGTTGGGTTAATCGGTTGGGGTAACGCGGGGGGAGTGTCCGACGATGGGGGCCACGGGCAACCAACTGCCCCTGTCGTCGACCCCGAGAGATCCAGCGTGCTCATACGACTCCTGCGGACCTACCTCAAGCCCTACAGAAAACCCATCGCCCTGCTGGTGGCCCTGCAGTTCCTGCAGACCTGCGCCTCCCTCTACCTGCCGACCCTGAACGCGGACATCATCGACAACGGTGTCGTGCGGGGCGACTCCGGTTACATCCTGAGCTTCGGCGCCCTGATGATCGGCATCTCGCTGGCCCAGGTGGTGTGCAACGTCGGCGCCGTCTACTACGGTGCGCGGACCGCGGCGGCGCTCGGCCGGGACCTGCGCGGTGCCGTCTTCGACCGGGTGCAGTCCTTCTCGGCCCGCGAGGTCGGCGGCTTCGGCGCGCCCTCGCTGATCACCCGGACGACCAACGACGTGCAGCAGGTCCAGATGCTGGCCCTGATGACGTTCACGCTGATGGTGTCGGCGCCCATCATGTGCGTCGGCGGCGTCGTGATGGCGCTCGGCCTGGACGTGCCGCTGTCCGGGGTTCTGGTCGCGGTCGTGCCGGTGCTGGCGATCTGCGTGACGCTGATCGTGCGGCGGCTGCGGCCGCTGTTCCGGGCCATGCAGGAGCGGCTGGACACGGTGAACCGGGTGCTGCGCGAGCAGATCACCGGCAACCGCGTCATCCGGGCCTTCGTGCGGGACGAGTACGAGCAGCAGCGCTTCCGGAAGGCCAACGCCGACCTCACCGACGTGGCGCTGGGCACCGGCAACCTGCTCGCGCTGATGTTCCCCGTGGTCATGACGGTGGTGAACGTGTCGTCGGTCGCGGTGGTGTGGTTCGGGGCCCACCGGATCGAGAGCGGCGGGATGCAGATCGGTGATCTGACCGCGTTCCTCGCCTACCTGATGCAGATCGTCATGGCCGTGATGATGGCCACGTTCATGTTCATGATGGTGCCGCGCGCGGAGGTGTGCGCCGAGCGCATCCAGGAGGTCCTGGAGACCGAGAGCAGTGTGGTGCCGCCGGTGGCGCCGGTCACCGAGCTGCGCCGGCACGGGCATCTGGAGGTCCGCGGGGCCGGTTTCCGCTACCCCGGTGCCGAGGAGCCGGTGCTCCGGAACATCGGCCTGACGGCCCGGCCGGGTGAGACGACCGCCGTCATCGGCTCGACCGGCAGCGGCAAGTCCACCCTGCTCGGGCTGGTCCCCCGGCTTTTCGACGCCACGGAGGGCGAGGTACTGGTCGACGGGGTGGACGTACGGACCCTCGACCCGAAGGTGCTGGCCCGGACCGTGGGGCTGGTGCCGCAGAAGCCGTACCTCTTCGCGGGCACGGTCGCGACCAACCTGCGCTACGGCAATCCGGACGCCACGGACGAGGAACTGTGGCACGCGCTGGAGGTGGCGCAGGCCAGGGAGTTCGTCTCCGGGCTGGAGGGCGGGCTGGACGCGCCGGTCTCGCAGGGCGGCACCAACGTGTCCGGCGGCCAGCGGCAGCGGCTCGCCATCGCCCGGACCCTCGTGCAGCGCCCGGAGATCTACCTCTTCGACGACTCCTTCTCCGCCCTCGACTACGCCACCGACGCCGCGCTCCGCGCCGCGCTGGGCCGGGAGACGGCCGAGGCGACCGTGGTGATCGTGGCGCAGCGGGTGGCGACCATCCGGGACGCGGACCGGATCACCGTGCTGGACGAGGGGCGGGTGGTCGGCGTGGGCCGGCACCACGAGCTGATGGCGGACAACGAGACCTACCGGGAGATCGTGCTCTCCCAGCTGACGGAAGCGGAGGCTGCCTGATGGCCGGGCCTGCGGGTCGCATGATGGCCGGGGGCGGCCCCGACCAGCGTTCGATGGACTTCAAGGGGTCGGGCAAGCGGCTCCTCGCCCGGTTCCGGCCGGAGCGGGTGATCCTGTACACGCTGCTGGCGTGTGTGGTCGTCAGCGTCGGCCTCAGTGTGGTCGGGCCGAAGATCCTCGGCGCGGCCACCGACCTGGTCTTCGCGGGGATCGTCGGGCGGGACATGCCGTCCGGGGCCACGAAGGAGCAGGTGCTGGAGTCCATGCGGGAGCGCGGTGACGGCAAGGTCGCCGACATGCTCCGCAGTACGGACTTCACGCCGGGGCAGGGCATCGACTTCGGTGCGGTGGGCGAGGTGCTGCTGCTGGCGCTGGCGGTGTTCGGCGCCGCCGGGCTGCTGATGGCGGTGGCCACCCGGCTGGTGAACCGCGCGGTCAACCGGACCATGTTCCGGATGCGGGAGGACGTGCAGACGAAGCTGTCCCGGCTGCCGCTGTCGTACTTCGACACGCGGCAGCGCGGCGAGGTGCTGAGCCGGGCGACGAACGACATCGACAACATCGGGCAGACGCTCCAGCAGTCGATGGGCCAGCTGATCAACTCGCTGCTGACCATCATCGGCGTGCTGGCGATGATGTTCTGGGTCTCCTGGATCCTGGCGCTGGTGGCGCTGGTGACCGTGCCGCTGTCGTTCGTGGTGGCCACGCGGGTGGGCAAGCGGTCGCAGCCGCAGTTCGTGCAGCAGTGGCGCTCGACGGGCGCGCTGAACGCGCACATCGAGGAGATGTACACCGGGCACGCCCTGGTGAAGGTGTTCGGGCGGCAGGAGGAGTCGGCGCGGCAGTTCGCCGAGCAGAACGACGCGCTGTACGAGGCCGGGTTCAAGGCGCAGTTCAACAGCGGGATCATGCAGCCGCTGATGATGTTCGTGTCCAACCTGAACTACGTGCTCGTCGCGGTGGTCGGCGGTCTGCGGGTCGCCTCGGGTTCCCTGTCCATCGGTGACGTGCAGGCCTTCATCCAGTACTCCCGGCAGTTCTCGATGCCGCTGACGCAGGTCGCGTCGATGGCGAACCTGGTGCAGTCGGGCGTGGCGTCGGCGGAGCGGGTCTTCGAGCTGCTGGACGCCGAAGAGCAGTCCGCGGACCCGATCCCGGGCGCCCGGCCGGAGGACCTGCGCGGGCGGGTGGAGCTGGAGCACGTCTCGTTCCGCTACGACCCGCTCAAGCCGCTGATCGAGGACCTGTCGCTGAAGGTGGAGCCGGGCCACACCGTCGCCATCGTCGGCCCCACGGGTGCCGGCAAGACCACCCTCGTCAACCTGCTGATGCGGTTCTACGAGGTCTCCGGCGGCCGGATCACCCTGGACGGCGTGGACATCGCCACGATGTCCCGGGACGAGCTGCGCTCCGGCATCGGCATGGTCCTCCAGGACACCTGGCTGTTCGGCGGCACCATCGCGGAGAACATCGCGTACGGGGCGTCGCGGGAGGTCACGCGCGGGGAGATCGAGGAGGCGGCGCGGGCCGCGCACGCCGACCGGTTCGTGCGGACGCTGCCCGACGGCTACGACACGGTGATCGACGACGAGGGCACGGGGGTGAGCGCGGGAGAGAAGCAGCTGATCACGATCGCGCGGGCGTTCCTGTCCGACCCGGTGATCCTGGTCCTGGACGAGGCGACATCGTCCGTGGACACCCGTACCGAGGTGCTGATCCAGAAGGCGATGGCCAAGCTGGCGCACGGGCGGACGTCCTTCGTCATCGCGCACCGGCTGTCGACGATCCGCGACGCCGACGTGATCTTGGTGATGGAGAATGGGTCCATCATCGAGCAGGGCACGCACAGCGAACTGCTGGCGGCCGAGGGCGGGTACGCCCGCCTGTACGCGGCTCAGTTCGCGCAGGCGGTCGCCGAGGTCGACTGACCGCGCGGCCACGGACACGAGGGGGAACGGGACACGATGGCGCACGAGGACGGGAACCCGGGACAGGGCCCCGGGCAGCCGGAGGCGGACGCGGCACCGGCCGGAGCCGGCGCCGGCGCCGGACGCCGGTCGGACACGGCGCTGGGGCTGTGGCTGCCGATCGGGGTCGCCCTGGGCGTCAGCCTCGGGCAGCTCAGCGGCAACCTGGGCGCGGGCGTCGCACTCGGGATCGGGTGCGGCGTGGCGATCGGCGCCGGCATCGACGCCAGGAAGCGGCGGGAGGCGGGCCCGGAAGCCTGACCGTCCCGCCTCAGTCGAGGTAGCCGCGCAGCTGGTCCGCGTAGGCGTGGTCCCGGAGCTTGTTGAGGGTCTTGGACTCGATCTGGCGGATCCGCTCGCGGGTGACGCCGAAGATGCGGCCTATCTCCTCCAGCGTGCGGGGGCGGCCGTCGGCCAGGCCGTAGCGGAGCTGGACGACCTTGCGCTCGCGTTCGCCGAGGGTGGAGAGCACCGCCTCCAGGTGCTGGCGCAGCAGCAGGAACGCGGCCGACTCGACGGGGCTGGCGGCGTCGCCGTCCTCGATCAGGTCGCCGAGGGCGACGTCGTCCTCCTCGCCGACGGGGGCGTGCAGGGAGACCGGCTCCTGGGCGAGGCGCAGTACCTCGCCGACCCGCTCGGGGGCCAGCTCCAGGTGGGCGGCGACCTCCTGCGGGGTCGGCTCGTAGCCGCGTTCCTGGAGCATGCGGCGCTGGACCCGGATCACCCGGTTGATCAGCTCGACGACGTGGACGGGGACGCGGATGGTGCGTGCCTGGTCGGCGAGGGCGCGGGACATGGCCTGGCGGATCCACCAGGTGGCGTAGGTGGAGAACTTGTAGCCGCGGGCGTAGTCGAACTTCTCCACGGCCCGGATCAGGCCCAGGTTCCCCTCCTGGACCAGGTCGAGCATGGTCAGTCCCCGCCCGACGTACCGCTTGGCCACCGACACGACGAGCCGCAGGTTCGCCTCGATCAGGCGCCGCTTGGCCAGGCGGCCCATGACGACGAGCCGGTCGAGGTCGAGGGCGAGCCGGCTGTCCAGGTCGGTGGCGAGCCGCAGCTTCTCCTCGGCGAACAGCCCGGCCTCCACGCGCCGGGCGAGGTCCACCTCCTCGGCCGCGGTGAGCAGCGGGATCCGGCCGATCTCCCGCAGGTACTGGCGGAACAGGTCGGAGGAGGGCCCACCGGTCTCCGTGCGGGTGGGCGGCGGCGGTTCGGGGGCGTCGGCCTCGGGGTCGGGGTCGGGCGCGTCGGCCTCGGGGGCGTCGGCCTCGGGGGCGTCGGCCGGGTCGCCGGGGTGGCCGGCCGCGTCGGGGGCGTCCGCCGCGGGCGGCTCGTCCGGCCGGTTCCCGGGGTGGTGCACGGCACGGTGCTGCGCGGGCATCGCGACGAGGACGCCGCTCTCCGCGTCCGGCTCCGCGCCGTCGGTACCGGTGTCGGTCTGGGTGAGGGTCTGGGTCTGCACGGGGGCGGCCTCCAGGGTGGACGCGGCCGGCGGGGGCCGGCGGCGGTACGTGGGGGCGGAGCCGGCTCGCTCGCCGCTGTCCGCCCCGTACGTGGAACGCGGCCGCGGGGGGTCGATGACGCGCCGGGACGGAACGGCCGCGCTCCGAGGACTCAGGCACCGCCCCCAGTGTGGGGTACGACACATCGCCGCCACGAGGGGCGTGCGGTGACTTTTTGCGTCCGGCCCGTGACCGCGCGGTCACCCGGGGTCGGTTCTAGAGGGCGGCGGCGCCCTGTGCGCCCAGGGCCCGGTCGTACTGCTGGAGGACCCACAGCTCGTTCTGGACGGCGGCCAGTTCGGCGGGGTCGCCGTGGCCGGCCAGGCGGGTGAGGCGGCCCGTGATGTCGCGGATGCGGCGCTCGACGGCGCGGCGCCGGACGGTGACCAGCTGGGCTCCCGCGTAGACCTCGTCGACGCCCTTCACGCCCCGGTGCAGCATGATCGCCTCGACCGCGAGCTCGGTGACCATGGCGCGGACGGCGTCGTCCGGGGCGGCCTCGCGGACCCGGACCAGATAGCCCTGCGGGTCCTCGACGCCGGACTCGGCGCCGCCCGCCTCCATGATGGCCTCGCGTACGGCGGCGTAGGGCGGGGCGGTGAACTCGTCGACGCCGTACGCGTCGAAGGCCGGGGAGACCAGTTCGGGGCGCTGGAGGGCGAGCTTGAGCAGTTCGCGTTCGGTGGCGAAGACGGGGTTGCGCAGGTTCAGCGCCGGGCCGCGGGGGCCCGGCCGGCCGGGGGTGGCGTACTGCTGCGGGGCGCCGGGGCCGCCGCGCTGCTGCCGGTCCGGGGCGGGGCCCTTGCCGCCGCGGTCACGGGCCCAGCGGGCCAGCTGGGCGATCCGCTTGACCACGAACTGCGTGTCGAGGATGCCGAGCATGCCGGCGAGCTGCACGGCGACCTCGTGCTGGGCGCCGCTGTTCTTGATGCGGGCGACGACCGGGGCGGCCTCGTCCAGCGCGGAGGCGCGGCCGGCCGGGGTGTCCAGGTCGTAGCGGCCCACGATCTGGCGGAGCGCGAACTCGAAGAGCGGCGTGCGCGGCTCGACCAGGTCGGCGACCGCGTCGTCGCCCTTGGCCAGGCGCAGGTCGCAGGGGTCCATGCCGTCGGGGGCGATGGCGATGTAGGTCTCGGCGGCGAACTTCTGGTCGTCCTCGAAGGCGCGCAGGGCCGCCTTCTGGCCGGCCGCGTCGCCGTCGAAGGTGAAGATGACCCGGGCCGAGCCGTTGTCCATCAGCAGCCGGCGCAGGATCTTGATGTGGTCGCCGCCGAAGGCGGTGCCGCAGGTCGCGATGGCGGTGGTGACGCCGGCGAGGTGGCAGGCCATGACGTCCGTGTAGCCCTCGACGACCACGGCCCGGGAGGCCTTCGCGATGTCCTTCTTGGCGAGGTCGATGCCGTACAGGACCTGGGACTTCTTGTAGATCGCGGTGTCGGGGGTGTTCAGGTACTTCGGGCCGTTGTCCGCCTCGTAGAGCTTGCGGGCGCCGAAGCCGACGACGTCGCCGCCGATGTCGCGGATGGGCCACATCAGCCGGCCGCGGAAGCGGTCGATGGGGCCGCGGCGGCCCTCCTGGGCGAGGCCGGACAGGAGCAGCTCCTTGTCACTGAAGCCCTTGCCGCGCAGGAAGCGGGTGAGGTGGTCCCAGCCCTGGGGGCTGTAGCCGACGGAGAAGTGCTGGGCGGCGGCCTGGTCGAAGCCGCGGTCGGCGAGGAAGGCGCGGCCGGTGTCGGCCTCGGGGCTGGTCGCCAGCTGCTCCGCGTACCACTGGGCGGCGATCTTGTGGGCCTCGACCAGGCGGATGCGTTCGCCGCGCTGGTGGGCGGGGTTGTAGCCGCCCTCCTCGTAGCGCAGGGTGATGCCGGCCTGGCCGGCCAGGCGCTCGACCGCCTCGGAGAAGGTGAGGTGGTCGATCTTCATCACGAACGTGATGGTGTCACCGCCCTCCTGGCAGCCGAAGCAGTGGAAGAACCCCTTGCTCGGGCTGACCTGGAAGGACGGGGACTTCTCGTCGTGGAAGGGGCAGAGTCCCTTCAGGTTGCCGCCGCCGGCGTTGCGCAGTTGGAGGTACTCCGAGACGACGGCGTCGATCGGGACCGCGTCCCGTACCGCCTTCACGTCCTCGTCGTTGATCCGTCCAGCCACGTGTGAAGTCTACGGCGGCCGGCCGGAAGCTAGACGACGAGGCTTTCGAGGGACACGTGCGGGTCGGCCAGCGCCTCCGTGTCCACCCGCGTCTTCGCGCGGATCAGCTGCTGGATCGGTTCCGTGACGTCCCACACGTTCACGTTCATCCCGGCCAGCACCCGGCCGTCCTTCACCCAGAAGGCGATGAACTCGCGCTTCGCCGCGTCGCCGCGGATCACCACCTGGTCGTACGACCCCGCGGGCGCCCAGCCGGAGTACTCCATGCCCAGGTCGTACTGGTCGGTGAAGAAGTAGGGCACGCGGTCGTGGGCGAGGTCCTCGCCGAGCATCGCGCGGGCCGCGGCGGGACCGCCGTTCAGGGCGTTGGCCCAGTGCTCCACGCGCAGCCGGGTGTCGAAGAGGGCGTGGTGGAAGGAGGCCACGTCGCCGGCGGCGTGGATGTCGGGGTCGGAGGTGCGCAGGTTCGCGTCGACGACGATGCCGCCGCCGTGCGCGCGGTCGGCGATCTCCAGGCCCGCGGCCTGGGCCAGCGACGTGCGCGGGGCGGCGCCGATCGCGGCGAGCACGTCGTGGGCGGGGTGTTCCTCGCCGTCGTCGGTGCGGGCGGCCAGCACCATGCCGTCCTGGCCGATGATCTCGGTCAGCTTCACGCCGAACCGGAAGCGGACGCCGTGCGCCTCGTGCAGCTCGGCGAAGACGGCGCCCAGCTCGGGGCCGAGGACGCCGTGCAGCGGGGTCGGTCCGGGCTCGACGACGGTGACCTCCGCCCCGTACTCGCGGGCAGCGGCCGCGACCTCCAGGCCGATCCAGCCGGCGCCGGCGATCACGAGGTGGCCGTTGTCCCGGCCGAGGGAGGCCAGGACGTTCCTGAGGCGCTCGGCGTGGGCGAGGCGGCGCAGGTGGTGGACGCCCGCGAGGCCGGTGCCGGGGACGTCGAGGCGGCGGGGCTCGGCGCCGGTCGCGATGAGCAGCTTGTCGTACCGGGCGCGGGTGCCGTCGTCGCCGTAGTGGACGGTCTTGGCGGCGCGGTCGATCGCGACGACGGTCTGGCCGAGGTGCAGCTCGATGTCGTGCTGGGCGTACCAGGCGGGTTCGTGCACGAAGACGCTGTCGCGTTCCTCCTTGCCGAGGAGGTAGCCCTTGGACAGCGGCGGGCGCTCGTAGGGGTGGTCGCGCTCGTCGCAGATGAGGATCACCCGGCCGGTGAAGCCCTCCGCGCGGAGTGTCTCGGCCGCCTTCGCGCCGGCCAGGCCGCCTCCGACGATGACGAATGTCTGATCCGCGTCGACCACTTGTTGCCTCCTCGTCCGGGTGCCGCCACATGCGAGCGTCCCGCACGTGGCGTGGTGCGGGAAGAGGGAGTGGCCCGATCAGGCCACGGAGGGCCGTGTTTCGGGGGGGCCGCCGTACCTGCCGGGTCACGCCCGTCCCGCCAGTCTCATGGATGCCCCGTCAGCCGGGCGTGAAGCGAGCGGGCCGAGGTGTCGGTGAGGGAGGCGATCTGGTCGACGATCACCCGTTTGCGGGCGCGGTCGTCGGCCGCCTGGTCGAACAGGGTGCGGAACTGGGGGTCGAGGCCGTCCGGGGCGCGGGTGGTGAGCGCCTCGGCCAGTTCGGCGACGACGACGCGCTGGTCGGCGCGGAGCCGTTCCTGCTCGGTGCGCTGCATGACGTAGCGGACGGCGACCGCCTTGAGGACGGCGCACTCCATGCGGGTCTCGCGGGGGACGACCAGTTCCGCCGTGTACCGGGTGAGCCGGCCGCCGCCGTACGCGGCCCGGGTGGCGGTCTCCGCGGCGAGGCAGAAGCGGCCGATGAGCTGGCTGGTGGCGTCCTTGAGGCGGGCCTGGGCGGTCGCCGAGCCGTCGTAGCCGTGCGGCCACCAGTCCTGGGCGAGGAGGCGGTCGAGGGCGGCGGCGAGTTCGGCGTGGTCGGTGCCGGCGGGGACGTAGCGGCCGACGGCGGCCTCGAAGACGGCCTCGCGCTCGGGGTCGGCGAGCAGGCAGTTCGGGTCGATGTGGCCGGCGTGCAGACCGTCCTCGACGTCGTGCACGGAGTACGCCACGTCGTCCGCCCAGTCCATGACCTGGGCCTCGAAGCAGGTGCGGGCGCCGGGGGCGTCCTCGCGGAGCCAGGCGAAGACGGGCCGGTCGTCGTCGTAGACCCCGAACTTGGGCGAGGCCGGGTCGGTGGGGTGGCCGCCGCGGGGCCACGGGTACTTGGTGGCGGCGTCGAGGGTGGCACGGGTGAGGTTGAGGCCGACCGAGCCCTGTTCGGTGAACCGTTTGGGCTCGATGCGGCTGAGGAGCCGCAGTGACTGGGCGTTGCCCTCGAAGCCGCCGCAGTCCTCGGCGAAGTCGTTCAGCGCCTGTTCGCCGTTGTGGCCGAAGGGCGGGTGGCCCAGGTCGTGGGCGAGACAGGCGGCCTCGACGAGGTCGGGGTCGCAGCCGAGGGCGGCGCCGAGTTCGCGGCCCACCTGGGCGCATTCGAGGGAGTGCGTGAGGCGGGTGCGGGGGCTGGCGTCCCAGACGGGGCTGCCCTCCCCCGGCGCGACGACCTGCGTCTTGCCGGCGAGGCGGCGCAGGGCCGAGGAGTGCAGGATGCGGGCGCGGTCGCGCTGGAAGGCGGTGCGGCCGGGGCGTTTGTCCGGCTCGGGGGCGTAGCGGGCGGCTGACGCCGGGTCGTACGGGGGCGGGGGCTGGGGTGCGGTGCCGTCCATGCCAGGAACAGTATGCGAGCGGGCGGCGGGCGCGGCGAGGCGGAAGGGCGGAAGGTGCGGCCGTCGTGGCGCCCTTGGAAAGCAGTCGTGGCGCCCTAGGGAGGCAGTCGTGGCGCCCTTGGGAGGCAGTCGTGGCGCTCTAGGGAACCGCCACTGCCCGGCGCCGCGGGGCGCGGCCCGTCCTCAGTTCCTCGTCGTAGCGGTGCAGGAGCAGGCGGGCCATCGCCGGGTGGGTGCCCAGGGGAGCCGAAGCGATCCACGGCGCCGCCGCCGCGCACTCCGTCGCGAAGCGGCCCGGCGCCGTGAAGCAGGAGGCGACGGCCACCCGGCGGTACCCCCGGGCCGTCAGGGCGCGGATCGCTTCCGGGACCGTCGGGGAGGCCGCCGACGCGTACGCCGGTACCACCGGGGCCGCGAGGCGTGCGGACAGGAGGGCTGCCGTGCGGGCGGTGCCGGCGCCGGACTGCGGGTCCCGGGAGCCCGCGGCGGCGAGGACGACGGCGTCGTCCGGCTCCGCGCGGGCCGGCCAGCCGGCCTCCAGGAGGCGGGCGTGGAGGGCGTCCACGAGCAGCGGGTGCGGGCCGAGCGGGGCGGCCACGCGGGTGTGTGCCGGTGCCGCCGCGGCCGTCTCGGGGATGTCCCGCTTGACGTGGTGGCCACGGCCGAGCAGGAGCGGGACCAGGACCGCCGCGCCGTCGCCGAGGGCGGCCAGCGTGTCGGGCAGCAGGGGCGCGTTCAGCTCGATGTGCCCCAGGTGCACCGGGAGGCCGGGGCGCAGGGCGCGGACCCGGTCGAGGAGGGCGCGTACGGTGCTCAGCGCGCGGGGGTCGCGGCTGCCGTGGGCGACGACGACCAGGGCGGGGGCGGGGGCGCCGCCGGTGGCCGCTGTGCTCGTGCTGCCTGTCACTGTCGTCACCGTCATGCACCGAGGGTGACGGCGGCACGTTGCCTTTCCGTTGCGTGGGTGTCACAGGGACTTTCCGTCGGTCCGCACGGCACCGCCCACCGCGTGTGAGCGGCCGGTGAACCGGACGGCGCGCCCGGACGTCCCTGGTGGCAGGAACCGACCGGGGAGGGAACCGTCCGATGCGCACCCCGAGACTTCGCAGACCGCGCCTGCCGCGCACCCGCCGGGGGCAGCGGCGGCTGATCCGGGTGGTGACGGCCGGGTGCGTGCTGGCACTGCTGCCCTCGACGTGGCTGCGCCTGGTCACGGAAGACCGGCTGCGCACCACGGCCGACGTGCCCCGCACCGACGTCGCGGTCGTCTTCGGCGCCGGACTGTGGGACGGGGAGCCGTCGCCGTACCTGGCGCACCGGCTGGACGCGGCGGCCGAGCTGTACCGGGCGGGCCGGATCGAGGTGGTGCTCGTGACCGGGGACAACAGCCGTGAGGAGTACGACGAGCCGGACGCCATGCGGGGCTATCTGGTCCGGCACGGGGTGCCCGACGGGCGGATCGTCAGCGACTACGCGGGTTTCGACACCTGGGACTCCTGCGTGCGCGCGAAGAAGATCTTCGGTGTCGACCGGGCCGTGCTGATCAGCCAGGGCTTCCACATACGGCGGGCGGTCGCGCTGTGCCAGGAGGCGGGGGTGGCGTCGTACGGCGTCGGGGTCGACGACGTCCACGACGCGACCTGGTACTACGGGGGCGCCCGGGAGATCCTCGCGGCGGGGAAGGCCGCGCTGGACGCGGTCCTCGAACCGGACCCGCACTTCCTCGGGCCGCGGGAGCCGGGGGTGGCGCGGGCCCTGGCCGACGCCGGACGAGCCGCCGCCTCACCACGGGCCGGGGGCGACGGGGAGGTCACCGTCCCGGCGGCGTAACAGACGGCCGCCCGGTCGCGTAACACGGGCGGCGCACCCTGGGCGGCATGCAGAACACCGCCACGCCCACGCCCACGCACTGCCCGTACTGCGCCCTGCAGTGCGGGATGAATCTGACGCCCGCCGCCGACGGGACCGTCGAGGTGTCCGAGCGCGCGGACTTCCCGGTGAACCGGGGCGCGCTGTGCGGCAAGGGGCGTACGGCGCCGGCGGTGCTGGCGTCGGGTGCCCGGCTGACCTCGCCGCTGGTGCGCGGCCGGGACGGGGCGCTGGTGCCGGCCACCTGGGACGAGGCGCTGGGGCGGATCGCCGGGAACCTGGCGCGCACGCGGGAGGAGCACGGCGCGGACGCGCTCGGGGTGTTCGGCGGGGGCGGGCTGACCAACGAGAAGGCGTACACGCTGGGCAAGTTCGCCCGGGTGGTGCTGGGCACCTCGCAGATCGACTACAACGGTCGGTTCTGCATGTCGTCGGCCGCGGCGGCCGGCACGAAGGCGTTCGGGCTGGACCGGGGGCTGCCGTTCCCGCTGGAGGACATCCCGAGGACCGGGTGCGTGATCCTCGTCGGGTCGAACCCGGCGGAGACGATGCCGCCGTCCCTGCGGTACTTCACCGAGCTGCGCGAGAACGGCGGCACGCTGATCGTCGTCGACCCGCGCCGCACGAAGACCGCCGAACACGCCGACCTGCACCTGGCGCCCCGGCCGGGCACCGACCTGGCCCTCGCGCTGGGCATGCTGCACCTGGTCGTCGCGGAGGGGCGGGTCGACGAGGGGTACGTCGAGGAGCGCACGACGGGCTGGGAGGAGGCGCGGGCGGCGGCGATGGCGCACTGGCCGGAGTACGTGGAGCGGATCACGGGAGTCTCCGTCCCCGAGCTGCGCGAGGCGGTACGGCTGTTCTGCGCGCCGGACGCCGCGATGGTGCTGACCGCGCGCGGGCCCGAGCAGCAGGCCAAGGGCACGGACACGGTGGGCGCGTGGATCAACCTGTGCCTGGCGACCGGGCGGGCCGGGCGTCCCCGGTCGGGGTACGGCTGCCTGACCGGGCAGGGCAACGGGCAGGGCGGGCGCGAACACGGCCAGAAGGCCGACCAGTTGCCCGGCTACCGCAAGCTGACGGACCCGGCGGCGCGGCGGCATGTCGCCGGGGTGTGGGGGGTGGACCCGGACTCGCTGCCGGGGCCCGGGCGCAGCGCGTACGAGCTGCTGGACGCGCTGGGCACGGACATCAGGTCGCTGCTGGTGATGGGCTCCAATCCGGTGGTGTCGGCGCCCCGCGCGGCGCACGTCGAGGAGCGGCTGCGGTCGCTGGACTTCCTGGCCGTGTGCGACGTGGTGCTGTCGGAGACGGCGGCGCTGGCGGACGTGGTGCTGCCGGTGACGCAGTGGGCGGAGGAGACGGGGACCATGACCAGCCTGGAGGGGCGGGTGCTGCTGCGGCGGCGGGCGGTCGCCCCGCCGGACGGCGTCCGCAGCGACCTGGAGGTGCTGCACGGACTGGCCGGCCGGCTCGGCGTGGAGAAGGGCTTCCCGACCGAGCCCGAGGAGGTCTTCGAGGAACTGCGCCGGGCGAGCGCGGGCGGCCCGGCGGACTACTCGGGGATCGACTACCGGCGGCTGGCGCGGGAGGGCGGGGTGTTCTGGCCGTGCCCGGCCCCGGAGAAGACCGCCGCCGGGACCACCGGCCCGCATCCCGCACCGCAGGAGACCACCACCGGGACCACCGGCCCGCATCCGGGCACCCCTCGCCTCTTCCTCGACCGCTTCGCCACCGACGACGGCCGGGCCCGGTTCGTGCCCGTCTCGCACCGTCCGAGCGCCGAGGAGCCGGACGACGAGTACCCGGTGCTGCTGACCACCGGGCGGGTCGTGGCCCAGTACCAGTCCGGCGCGCAGACCCGGCGCGTGGACGAGCTGAACGCCGCCGCGCCCGGCCCCTTCGTGGAGCTGCATCCCCGGCTGGCGGCGCGGCTGGGGGTGGCCGAGGGCGGTCCGGTGGCGGTCGTCTCGCGACGCGGCCGGGCGGTGGCTCCGGCGCGCATCACCACCGGCATCCGGCCCGACACGGTGTTCATGCCCTTCCACTGGCCGGGCGAGGGCCGCGCCAACACCCTGACCAACCCGGCCCTCGACCCGACCTCGCGGATGCCGGAGTTCAAGGTGTGCGCGGTGCGGGTGGAGGCGGCTGCGGCGACGGAAGCCGCGACCGTGGCTGCGACCGCGTAGGCGAGCATCAGCGCGGGTGAACGCGGGCCTGCGGCCGGTCCCGGAGGGGAACGGACGCGCTCCCCTACGCTTGCGACGAGACCACGGCGCGGACCGCGGTCCACCGCAGCGAGGGGACGGGATCCGATGAGCCTTCGTCAGTTCGAATACGCCCTGGCCATTGCCGAACAGGGCTCGGTGACGGCGGCGGCGGAGGTGCTGCGGGTCGCTCAGCCCTCGGTGTCCCAGCAGATCCGCGGCCTGGAGCGGGACCTGGGCGTGGAGCTGTTCTCCCGCACGCCGACCGGGCTGGTGCCCACCGTTGCCGGGCGCGCCTTCCTGCGGGAGGCGCAGGTCGCGGTGAGCGCGGCGCGGCGGGCGAGGGCGACGGCGCGGGCCGGTGCCGACGAACTGGTGGGTGAGCTGGTGGTCGCGGTGCAGATGGGCCTGGGCACTCGGCAGTTGCCGGGCGCGCTGGGCGCGCTGCGCCGCCGCTTCCCGCGCCTCGAGGTCACCGTCTTCGAGGAGCCGAACCCCACCGAACTGGAGCGGCTGGCGCGCGGGGGCGTGATAGACCTCGCCCTGATGGCCGGGCCGTGCGAGGGCGGCCTGTACGACGGCCACCACCTCGGCGACGAGGAGTTCGTCGTGGTGCTGGCCGCCGGGCACCCGCTGCTCGCCGCGGACCGCGTCGAGCTGCAGGAACTGGGGCGGGAGCCGTGGGTGCGGTTCGACACCAACAGCGCGCTCGACGGCGTACTGGTGGACGTACTGCGGGACAACGGGCTCGCCCCGACCACGGTCGCCCGCGTCTCCCAGACGGCGACGGCCGTGCGCTGGGCCGCCCACGGGCTGGGGGTCACGTTCGTTCCGGCCTCCGCGGTGCCCCCCGGTCACGAGCACCTCGTGCGCCCGGTGTCCCCGGCCGTGTCCCAGCCCGTCGTCGCGGCGGTCCGGCCCGGCGCGGGTCCCGCGGAGACGGCCCTGCTCGAGTTCCTGCGTCAGGAGACCTGGCACAAGTCCGCTCAGAGCTGGGTGGCCCCTCCGTCCACGGCGAGCTCGGCACCGGTGGTGTAAGTGGCGTCGAAGGCGAGGAACGCGGCCGCCCGGGCGATCTCGTCAGGAGTACCGAAACGCCGCATGGGGTTGTCCGCGACCCGCTCCGCCTTGAACCGCTCGGCGGCCTCTTCGGTCATCGTCGCGTCCAGGGCTCCCGTGTCGACGGGGCCGGGACTGACCGCGTTGACACGGATGCCACGCGGAAGCAGCTCACGGGAGAAGCTGCGGGCCATCGAGCGCAGCGCCGCTTTGCCGGCCGCGTAGCCGCTGGTGTCCGATATGCCGACGACGTTCGCGACCGAGGTGGTGAGGACGACGCCCGCGCCCGTGTTCAGCAGCGGGGCGAGCTTCTGCACGGTGAAGTAGGCGCCCTTGACGTTGATCGCGAACAGCTCGTCGTACGCCTCCTCGGTCGTCGCCCCGAACGGCGTGAGGGTTGCGATGCCGGCGTTGACGAACAGGGCGTCGACCGTGCCGAGTTCGCCCTTCACGCGGTCGGCCAGAGCATCCAGGTCGGTCAGTGAGGCCACGTCGCTCCGGACGGCCACCGCGTTCCCGCCGAGCCGCTCCCGCGCGGCGTCGAGCGTGGCCCGGGAGCGGCCGGTGATCACCACGCGGGCTCCGCCGTCCGCCAGCAGTTTCGCCGTCGCGAAACCGATGCCGCTGCCGCCACCTGTGATCACGGCATTCTTTCCGTTGTACTCATTCATTCTCAGGGTCCCTTTTCTGTTTCTCACGGCTGTCTGGGGCAGGTGTTCCGGAATTCCGCGGTTCTCACCCCCGGGGGAATTCACCGCCGTCCACGACGAGGCTGCTCCCGGTCAGCCAGCCCGCCCGGTCGGACACCAGGAAGAGCACGGCGTGGGCGATGTCGTCGGGACTGCCGTCGCGCCCCAGCGGCACGGTGTCGCCGGCGTTGGTCCGGCCCGGCGCCGCGTTCAGGCGCGCCCACTGCTCGCGCGTCGCCTCGCCGCCGGGGGTGGCGACTCTGCCGGGAGTCACGGTGTTGACCCGGATCCCGGACGGGGCCAGCTCCGAGGCCAGCCCCCGGCTGTAGTTCTCCAGCGCCGCCTTCGCCGCCGTGTAGTGCAGGAACTGTCCCACCGGGGTACGGACGGCGGCCGAGGAGACGTGCACGATCGCCCCCGAACTCCGTTCCCGCATCCCTGGTACCAGCAGCGCGTCCAGCCGCACCGACGCCAGGTAGTTCAGGTCCAGCGCGTCCTGCCACTCCTCGTCGGGGATGGCGAGGGCGCCTTCGTGGGGGCGCGCCCCACCCGCGTTGTGGACCAGGATGTCCACCCCGCCGAGCACCTCCCGCGCGGCCGCGGCGAGCGCCTCCGCTCCGCCCCTGGTCCGCACGTCCGCCGCCACGAAGGCGGCTCCCTCCGGGGCCGCGCTCGCCGCCGACCTCGCGGTCGTGAGCACCTCGGCGCCCGCGTCCAGGAGCCGGCGGACCACGGCCGCTCCGATTCCGCGGGTACCGCCCGTGACCAGGGCCCGCTTTCCCGAGAGTTCCCGCTCTGCTGATCCGTTCTCGTTCGCGGTCATACCACCGGCCCTTTCGAAAATTCGTGAACATTCACTCGACGGAAGAGGAATCGACGCGCCCGGATTGCGATTCCCAGGAGAAATCGCGGTGCTCGTCTCGTCGAGTTGTTTCACGGTAGATCCGGGAAAGGGCGAGGGGCAAAGACGAAATATCAGCGGGTGCCATAGGAGGTTCCTATGTCGCCCCCGTTCCCATGGCGCCCCGGCCCTGCCGCGCCCTACACGTCGTCGTAGGGCCGCTTCTCCTTCGCCTCCCGCAGGGCCCGACCCCACCAGACCAGTTGGTCGAGCATCGTCTTCGCCGCCGCGTCCGGTCCGGAGGGGTCGCTGAGCCTGCCCTCGTCGTCGAACGCGGCGCCCGCGTTGTGGAAGGAGACGGTGTCGCGGACGGTGACGGCGTGCAGCTCGGCGAAGACCTGGCGCAGGTGCTCCGCGGCGCGCAGACCGCCGGCCAGACCGCCGTAGGAGACGAGGCCGACGGGCTTGGCCCGCCACTCGGTGAAGTGCCAGTCGATGACGTTCTTCAGGCCTGCCGGGAACGAGTGGTTGTACTCGGGTGTGAGCACGACGAACGCGTCGGCGGCCGCCAGTTTCGGGGTGATCTCCGCCAGCGCGGCGGTCGCCTCCGGGGTCGGGGCGAAGGTCGTGGGCAGGTCGGTCGCGGCGACGTCCACGACGTCGGGGACCAGGTCGTCGTGGGCCCGGAGGTGGTCCAGGAGCCAGTCGGCGACGACGGGGCCGAAGCGGCCGTGGCGGTTGCTGCCGACGAGCAGGGTCACACGGAGCGGAGCGGTCGTTGTGGTCATGCGGGACAGCCTGTTACCTCGACCTTGGTTGAGGTCAAGCCGGGCGTCGGCGGGCCCGTTCGGAGGCACCGGTCACCCGTTCACACCCGCGTCCCGCGCCCTTCGGATCTTTTCCGGCGCACGCCCGCCACACGCCGGTGACCTGCCGGAACGGTGTCCGGCAGCGGCCCGCCGGACGCGCGGCCGACACCCGTTCATCCCATTCCCGGCGTGCTCTCGGGGAGCGGGCCGCCTCCGATGCGGCTTTCCTCGGTGGGGCAGGGCCACCGAAGAGCTCAAAGGAGCACCGATGCGACGTACCGCCCGCCTGCTGACCGGTACCGCGCTCGCCGTCGCGGCCGTCGGCCTCACCTGCCCGGCCTCCGTGTACGCCGGGGAGGCCGCGACGACCGGTGGGCTGGAGGTGTACCCGTCCTCGGTGGTGCCGGGCGAGCCGGCGACGGCGCGGACGGCGACGTGCGGCGAGGGCGGGTCGGCGGCCGGTGACGCCACCGCGGTGGGCGCCGGAACGTTCCCGCTGGCGCCGGGCACCGACGCGGGCGAGGCGGTCGGCCGCTTCGAGGTGCCGCCGAGCGCGCAGCCGGGGACGTACGAGATCGTCGCGACCTGCGGGAGGAGCGGCCTGCGGGTGACGGGCGACCTGGTGGTCACCCTGACCTCGGCCCGCGAGCCGGTGCATCCCAAGGGAAGCGTGAAGACGGGGGTCGGCGGTGCTCTGGGCCCCGACCCCGTGCAGACCGCGGCCGGTGTGGCGGCTCTGGCCGTCGCCGCCGCGGGCGGTACCTGGCTCCTGCATCGCCGGGCGAGAGGCGACGGGATCTGACGGGCACCCTCCGCTGCCCGTCCGCAGGTACCGCACTTCCCCACCCCCTCCGGGTCCGACCGCCCCTCGCGGCCCGGAGGGGGCCGGGGCTTTCGGCAGGGGGCCTCCACCGGGCCCGAGGGAGAGGGGACGCCATGCGCAGGGTCGGCGACACCGCGATAGCGGCCGTCACCGCGGTCGCCCTCTGCTCCGGGACCTGGCTGCTGCTCGACGCCCGTACCGGAGCCCCGCCGCAGCCCTCCACCGCGCAGGCCCGCACCGCACAGGCCCGCACCGGGCAGGCCGGCGAGGCCGCCGCACCCGCGCTGCCGCCCTCCCCGCCCGACCGCGTCCGCATCCCGGCGATCGGCGTGGACGCCCCGATGACGGGCCTCGGCCTGACGCCGTCCGGCAGCCTGGACGTGCCGCCCGCCGAGGAGGAGAACCTCGCCGGCTGGTACGAGGCCGGCACCACTCCCGGCGAGACGGGCACCGCGATCGTCGCCGGGCACGTCGACAACGCCGAGGGCCCCGCCGTCTTCTACCGCCTCGGCGCCCTGGAGAAGGGCGGCACCATCGAGGTCGACCGGCGCGACGGCGGCGTCGCGGTGTTCACCGTGGACGCGGTGGAGGTGTACGCCGCGCGGAACTTCCCCGACGCGAAGGTGTACGGCGCGGCGGACCGGCCCGAACTGCGCGTCATCACCTGCGGCGGCGACTACTCACGCGCCACCGGTTACCAGGGGAACGTGGTCGTCTTCGCGCACCTCACCGGCAGCCGGTGAGGCGGCCGGCGGGCCGGCCGCACCGCTCGCGGCCCGCGGCGCGGCGACCAGGACGCCTAGGCGAGCCACTGCTCGTACGCCAGGTTCGCCACCAGGGCGAAGACGACCGTCAGCAGGACGACGCGGACGAAGCCGCTGCCCTTCTTGAGGGCGGTGTGCGCGCCGAACATGCCTCCGGCCAGATTGAAGACGGCCATCAGGGCGGCCAGCTGCCACAGGACGGCGCCCTGCCAGGCGAAGGTGGCGAGGGCGCCCGCGTTGGTGCAGCAGTTGACGATCTTGGCGGTGGCGGAGGCGGCCACCAGGTCGAGGTGGAGTACGGCGGTGAGGGCCAGGACCAGGAACGTCCCTGTTCCCGGGCCGACGAGACCGTCGTAGAAGCCGATGCCGAGGCCCGCGAGGCCGATCGCGGCGAGGATCCGGCGGCGGGAGGCCGGGCCGGTGGCGGGGGCGGTGCCGAAGGCGGGGCGCAGGATCACGAAGGCCGCGACCGCCAGCAGCACCACCATGATCACCGGCTTGAGCACCTCGGTGCTCATCCCGGCCGCGAAGAAGGCCCCGCCCGACGATCCGGCCAGCGCCGCGAGCCCGATGCGTACGGCGGTACGGACGTCCACCGGGGCCTTGCGGGCGTACGTCACCGCCGCGCCCGTGGTGCCGACGATGGCGACCGCCTTGTTGGTGCCGAGCGCGTGCGCGGCGGGCGTCCCGGCGGGCAGTCCGAGCAGCAGCGCCGGCAGCAGCAGGAGTCCGCCGCCGCCGACCACGGCGTCGATCCAGCCGGCCGCGAGGGCCGCGAGGCACAGCAGGACGACCGTGGTCAGCGATATGTCGGGCATGATCGTGACCCTATGGACGCCATGGATGCCCCGTCCATCGAGATGAGCGACTTCTGAGGTTGCCCGGGTGCGCCCGCCGGACGCCCTCACACCCGCCCCCCGCCCCCGCTGAGGGCAGCGTTCCCCGCGGGAAACAGACGCGATGCCACCGGGTAACACCCGCACCGCACGCTCGGTGCCATGACCTCGAATACGCGTGTGGTGGTGATCGGCGCCGGACTCGCGGGCGTCACGCTCGCCCGGCGGCTCGGTGAGCTCGGCACGCCCGCGCTGGTCGTCGGCGACGAGGAGCACCGCCCGTACAACCGGGTGCTGCTCGCCGAGGTGCTGGCCGGCCGGTACGGCCCCGAGGTGACCGCCCTGCCCGCGCCCGCCGGGCTGCTGCGCGGCCGGGTCACCGGCATCGACCGGGCCGGGCGGACCGTCCGGTGCGCCGACGGCTCCGTGATCGCGTACGACACGCTCGTCCTGGCCACCGGTTCCAACGCCGTGCTCCCGCCGCTGCGCGGCCTGTTCACGCCGGACCGGGAGCTGCCCGAGGGCGTGCACGCGTTCCGGACGATGGACGACTGCCTGGGGCTGTCCAAGGCGCTGCGGCCGGGGGTGCGGGCGGTCGTCGTCGGGGGCGGGCTGCTCGGGGTCTCCGCCGCCCGCGCGCTGGCCGTGCGCGGCGCCCAGGTCGTCCTCGCCCAGCAGTCCGAGCGGCTCATGGAGTGCCGGCTCGACCCGGCCGCCTCCGCGCTCGTCCGGCGGCACCTGGAGAACCTCGGCGTCGAGGTGCACACCGAGTGCCGGGTGCGGGACGTGCGGAGCGTCGGCGGGGCGGTCCGGTCGGTGGAGATGGCCGACGGGTACGCCCTCGGCGCCGACGTCGTCGTCCTCGCGTGCGGGGTCCGGCCGCGCGTCGGGCTCGCGCGGGAGGCGGGCCTGGAGGTCGGCAAGGGCGTGGTGGTCGACGACGAGCTGCGCACCAGTGACCCGCACATCCGCGCGGTCGGCGACTGCGCCCAGCACGCGGGACGCGTGTACGGGCTGGCCGCGCCCGCCCTCGAACAGGCGGGCGCGCTCGCCGGACTGCTCGCCGGGGACGGCACCGCCGCCCGCTACACCGGCACCCGTTCCCTGACCCGGCTCACCCTCACCGGGCCCGGCACCCCTTCCGGGCCCGGCAGCCCCTCCGGGCCCGAGAGCCCTTTCGACCTCGCCGCGTTCGGTGAGACCGACCCCCGCCCCGGCGACGACGTCGTGCAGCTCGCCGACGCCACCCGGGGCACCTACCGCAAGGTCGTCGTCCGCGACGACCGGCTGGTCGGCGGGGTCCTGGTCGGCGAACTCGGCACCGTCGGCGCGCTCGCGCGCGCCTGGGAGGGAGCAGAGCCGCTCCCGTCCGACGGCGGCCCCCTGCTCCACCTGCTCACCCATGACGGAGGCTCCTGATGACCGCCACCCCGGGGCCCGCCCCCACCATCGTGCTCGTCGGCCACGGCATGGTCGGCCAGCGTTTCCTCGAAGCGCTCGCCGAGCGCGGCCTGACCGGCACGCACCGCGTGGTCGTGCTGTGCGAGGAGCCGCGCCCCGCCTACGACCGCGTCCAGCTCACCTCGTACTTCTCGGGGAAGACCCCCGAGGACCTGTCGATGACCGACATGGCCTTCATCGAGGAGCACCGCATCGAACTGCGCGTCGGCGACCCGGCGGAGAGCATCGACCGTGCGGCGCGCAAGGTGACCGCCCGCTCCGGGCTGGTCGTCGACTACGACGTGCTGGTACTGGCCACCGGCTCCTACCCGTTCGTGCCGCCGGTCCCCGGCAAGGACGCCGAGGGCTGCTTCGTCTACCGGACGATCGAGGACCTGCTCGCCATCGAGGAGTACGCGAAGACCGCGACGACCGGCGCGGTGGTCGGCGGCGGGCTCCTCGGCCTGGAGGCGGCCGGCGCGCTCCAGGGCCTCGGACTCACCTCGCACATCGTGGAGTTCGCGCCCCGCCTGATGCCCGTACAGGTCGACGAGGGCGGCGGCGCGGCGCTGCTGCGCACCATCGAGGACATGGGCCTGTCCGTCCACACGGGCGTCGGCACCCAGGAGGTCCTGACCGGCGAGGACGGCGCCGTCACCGGCATGAAACTGTCCGACGGCTCCGAACTCGCCACCGACCTCGTGGTGTTCAGCGCCGGTGTCCGCCCCCGCGACCAGCTGGCCCGCGACTGCGGTCTCGCGGTCGGCGAGCGCGGCGGGATCAGCGTGGACGAGCAGTGCCGCACGGTCACCGACGAGCACGTGTTCGCGATCGGCGAGTGCGCGCTGGCGGCCGACGGGCGGGTGTACGGGCTGGTGGCGCCGGGTTACGAGCAGGCCGAGACGGCCGCCGCGACGATCGCCTCCGACGAGGCCTCGTTCACCGGCGCCGACCTGTCCACCAAGCTGAAGCTGCTCGGCGTGGACGTGGCCTCCTTCGGCGACGCGCACGGCACCGCCGAGGACTGCCTGGACGTCGTCTACTCGGACTCCCGGGCGGGCCTGTACAAGAAGCTGGTCGTCGGCCGCGACGGCACGCTGCTCGGCGGCATCCTGGTCGGCGACGCGGAGGCGTACGGCACGCTGCGCGCCTTTACCGGCTCGGTCCCGCCCGTCTCCCCCGAGTCCCTGGTGCTGCCCGCCGGGGCCGGAGCGCCCGCCCAGCTCGGCCCGGCCGCGCTCCCCGACGACGCGGTGATCTGCTCCTGCCACAACGTCACCAAGGGCACCATCCGCGGCGCGGTGACGGAGCACTCCTGCACGACCGTGCCCGAGGTGAAGAAGTGCACCAGGGCCGGCACCGGCTGCGGCTCCTGCGTCAAGGTGCTCGGCCAGCTGGTCACCGCCGAGCTGGAGGCGAACGGCGTCGAGGTCGACAAAGGCCTGTGCGGCTGCTTCTCCCAGACCCGCGAGGAGCTGTACGAGATCGTCAGTACCCTGCGGATCACCTCCTACCGGGAGCTGCTGGACCGGCACGGCCGCGAGGGAGCCCGGGGCGGTGACGGCTGCGAGGTCTGCAAGCCGGCGGTCGGCTCGGTCATCGCCTCCCTCGCCCCGGCGATCGGCGCCAGCGGCTACGTCCTGGACGGCGAGCAGGCCGCGCTCCAGGACACCAACGACCACTTCCTGGCCAACCTCCAGAGGAACGGCTCGTACTCCGTCGTCCCGCGCATCCCCGGCGGCGAGATCGCCCCGGAGAAGCTGATCGTCATCGGCGAGATCGCCCGGGACTTCGGGCTCTACACGAAGATCACCGGCGGTCAGCGCATCGACATGTTCGGCGCCCGCGTCGAGCAGCTGCCGGTGATCTGGGCGCGGCTGGTGGACGCCGGCTTCGAGTCCGGGCACGCGTACGGGAAGTCGCTGCGGACGGTGAAGTCCTGCGTGGGGCAGACCTGGTGCCGCTACGGCGTCCAGGACTCGGTGCGCATGGCGATCGACCTGGAGCTGCGCTACCGGGGCCTGCGCTCCCCGCACAAGCTGAAGTCGGCGGTCTCCGGGTGCGCCCGCGAGTGCGCCGAGGCCCAGTCGAAGGACTTCGGCGTGATCGCCACGTCCAACGGCTGGAACCTGTACGTCGGCGGCAACGGCGGCGCCACCCCGCGCCACGCGGACCTGCTCGCGCAGGACCTGTCCGACGCCGAACTGGTCCGCCTGATCGACCGGTTCCTGATGTTCTACATCCGCACCGCCGACAAGCTGGAGCGCACCTCCACCTGGCTGGAACGCATCCCGGGCGGCCTGGACCACGTACGGGACGTGGTCGTGCACGACTCGCTCGGCATCTGCGACGAGCTGGAGTCCCTGATGCGGGCCCACGTCTCGCACTACCGCGACGAGTGGGCCGAGACCATCAACGACCCGGAGAAACTGGCCCGGTTCGTGTCCTTCGTGAACGCGCCCGACACCCCCGACCCGGTCGTGGGCTTCGTGCCCGAACGCGACCAGATGAAGCCCGACCTGCCGCTGCTCGACATCGGCCTGCGGCGCCCCTCGGAAGACGACCTCCTGGAAGGAAGCACCCGGCGATGACCCTGGCACCCGAGTCCCTGGCACCCGAGACGACCGACCTGAAGGTACGGCTGCGCCTGACGGACGACTGGTTCACGGCCTGCGACCTGGGCGCCCTGCTCCCGGGCCGCGGCGTGGCGGCCCTGCTGCCGGACGGCGGCCAGGTGGCCCTGTTCCGGGACCGGAACGGCGAGCTGTACGCCATCGGCAACCGGGACCCGTTCACCGGCGCGGCGGTCCTCTCCCGCGGCCTGACCGGCACCCACCAGGGCCGCCCGTTCGTCGCCTCCCCGCTGCTCAAGCAGCGCTTCGACCTGGCGACCGGGCAGTGCCTGGACGACGAGGCGGTGCGGGTGGAGACGTACGAGGTGAAGGTGGCCTGAGACCACTGTTCTTGACCGATCGTTTCAGAACGCCCTAGGCTGCGTCACGTGGCCAGGACCAAGGAGTTCGATCCGGACGCCGCGCTGCGGGCAGCCCTGGAGCTGTTCTGGCGGCGCGGCTACGAGGCGACGTCGATGTCCGACCTCGTCGAACACCTCGGCATCGGGCGCGCCAGCATCTACGCGACCTTCGGCAACAAGCACGAGCTGTACCTGAAGGCGCTGGAGCGCTACGAGCAGGGACTGCTCCCGGAGCTGCTGGAGGAACTCGCCCGGCCGGGCCCGGCCCTGCCGGGCGTACGGTCCCTGGTGCGGCGCTACGCCGTCGAGGCGGCCACCGATGACCTGCGGGAACGCGGCTGCTTCGTCACCAACACGGCGGCCGAGCTGGCCCCGCGCGACCCGGTCGCCGCACGGCGGGTCGAGCGCAACTGGGACCAGCTGGAGACCGCGCTGCACTCGGCGCTGATCCGGGCCCGGGCCCAGGGCGAACTGCCCGCCGGCCGCGACCCGCTGACCCTCGCCCGCATGCTGCTGGTCCTGCTCCAGGGGCTGCGGGTGGTCGGCAAGGCGTCGCCGGACCCGGCACGGGTGCGGGACGCGGCGGACCAGGCGCTGGCCCTGCTCGACTGAGGCGCGGGGACGCTCCCCTCTCCGGAGGGGTGTTTCCCACGACCTCATAATGAACCGTTCGGTCAAGAAAAAGGGGAGATTCATGACCACCCAGCGCTTCACCGACAGGACCGCCCTCGTCACCGGCGCGGGCTCCGGCATCGGACGGGCCGTCGCCCTCGGCCTCGCCGCCGAGGGCGCGCACGTCGTCGTCGCCGGGCGCGGGCGGGAGCCGCTCGACGAGACGGTGGCCCTGATCGAGGAGGCGGGCGGCAAGGCACTGGCCGTCACCGCCGACGTCACCCGCGCCGCCGACGTACAGGCCGTCGTGGACGCCGCCGTGGAGCACTTCGGCTCCCTCGACGTCGCCGTCAACAACGCGGGCGTCTTCCGCGGCGGAGCCCCCCTGGCCGACCTCGCCGAGGAGGACTGGTACGCGCAGCTCGACATCAACCTCAGCGGCGTGTTCCTCGCCGTCCGGGCGGAGGTCCGCCGGATGCGCGCCCAGCCGGCCGGCGGCGCCATCGTGAACATCGCCTCCACCTTCGGCCTGCACAAGCGCAGCCCGGGCGCCACCGCCTACGCGGCCACCAAGGCGGCCGTCTCGGTGCTCACCCGGGGCGCCGCCCTGGACCACATCGCGGACGGCGTCCGCATCAACGCCGTCAGCCCGGGCGCCACGGCGACCTCCATGTCCCTGCTGCCCGGGGAGACGGAGGCGGGGCGGGCCGAACGGATGAGGAGCGAGACGCCGCTCGGCCGGGTGTCGGAGGTGGCGGAGGTCGCGGCGGCCGTGCTCTACCTGGCGTCGGACGACGCGGCGTCGGTGGTGGGCACCGACCTGGTGGTGGACGGCGGGCAGACCGCCTGACTCCCGGGGCGACTGTCGGTTTCCTGCCAAACCCGGCCGACGCCTCGAATTCGCCCCGGCCGTCGGGTTTCATCGAGTCCCCACGCCCCTTCTCCGACGGAGGCCCGCACCATGACTCGGACCCACCCACCCCGGCCGTCCCGGCGCACGGTGCTCGGCGGTGCCGCCCTCGCCGCGCTGACGGTGGCCGCCGGTACCGGCCCGGCCGAGGCCACCGCCCCCGGGGCGACGTGGCCGTCCCAGTTCCCGCTTCCCGACGGCTGGCTGCCCGAGGGCATCACCATCGGGCGGGGACCGTACGCCTACATGGGCTCGCGGGCCGACGGCGCCGTCTACCGCACCGACCTGCGCACCGGCGAGGGCCGCGTCGTCCACGAGGGCGCCACGGGCCTCGCCGCCATCGGCCTGAAGCTGGACCACGACGGCCTGCTGTACGTCGCCGGGGGCGGCGGCGGCACCGCGCGGATCATCGACTCCCGCACCGGCAGACTGCTGCGCACCCACCAGCTCACGGACACCACCGGCCACTTCGTCAACGACGCGGCCCTGCTCGGCGACCGCGCCTGGTTCACCGACTCGTACGGGCCCGTCCTGTACGGCGTCCCGCGCGGCCGGCGCGGCGGTGTACGCGCCCTGCCGCTGACCGGCGACTGGGAGCACACGCCGGACGTCATCAACGCCAACGGCATCGTCTCCACCCCCGACGGGCGGGGCCTGATCGTCGTCAGGATGACGGCGGGCGAGCTGTACCGCGTCAGCCTCAGGACCGGCCGCGCCACCCGCATCAGGCTGGTCGGCGCGGACGACGTGGTCCACGGCGACGGCCTGGTCCGTGTCGGCCGCACCCTGTACATCGTCCAGAACCGGCTCAACCTGGTCAGCGTGTGGGACCTGGACGCGAGGGCCGGCACGGCGACCCTGCGCCGCACGATCACCGACCCCCGCTTCGACGTCCCCGCCACCGCCGCCCGCTTCGGCGACCGCCTCTACCTCGTCAACGCGCGCTTCACCAGCCCGCAGACTCCCGAGACGACGTTCACGGCGGTGGCGGTGGCCCGCTGAGCCACCCGGGCCGACCGGGCCGCCCCGGCCGACCGGGCCGACCGGGTTCCGGCCTCAGCCCTTCAGCGCCTCGTACGTGACACCCGTCAGCCGCTCGGAGGCGGCCCACAGCCGCTCCCCCATCGCGTCGTCGGTGGTCCAGGGCGCCCGCCAGGAGGGGGCGGGCGCCCCGCGCCACATCGCGAAGGACGGGCCGGTGAAGGAGTCGGCGGGCACGCCGGGCGCGGTCGCCGCGTACAGGACGGGCAGCGCGCCCGCCTCGGCGGGCTGGGCGACGACCCGGCCCGCGAGCGTCATCAGCCGCTCGGCGACCCGGCGCCCCTCGGCACGAGGTCCGGCGGTCAGCAGACCGGTCTCCGCGTACCCCGGATGGGCGGCGACCGCGCACACGTCCGCCCCGCCGTCCCGTGCCGCGAGCCGGCGGGCCAGCTCGTGGGTGAAGAGCAGGTTGGCGGACTTGGAACGGGCGTAGGCGGTCCAGCGCCCGTACCGCCGTACGTTGTTGAGGTCGCGCGGATCGACGTTGGCCAGCGTGTGCATGAGGCTGGAGACGGTCACGACCCGGGCGCCGGGCGTGGCGAGCAGGGTGGGCAGCAGCAGCCCGGTGAGGGCGAAGTGCCCCAGGTGGTTGACGCCGAACTGCGTCTCGAAGCCGTCCGCCGTCGTCGCGTAGGGCAGCGCCATCACGCCGGCGTTGTTGACGAGGAGGTCGACCCGCTCGTAGGGCAGCGCGTACGCGAACTCGCGGACGGAGGCCAGGTCGCCGAGGTCCAGCCGCGCCAGTTCCACGGCGGCGTCCGGCACCTCGCCCCGGAGGCGCTCCACGGCGTCGCTCCCCCGCGTCCGGCTGCGGCAGGCGAGCACCACGCAGGCCCCCTTGCGCGCCAGTTCCCGGGCCACCACGTAGCCGAGGCCGCCGTTGGCACCGGTGACGACGGCGACGCGCCCGTCCAGGCCGGGCATGTCGCCCACGTTCCAGCCGGTCATCCGCGGCTCCTTCCCTGGTCCGGACCTCTCTCACCGTACGCGCCGGCGCTTCGGAGCGGAGAGCTACCGTCCGGTCACGTCACGTTCGCGTCACGAGTCCTCCATATGCCCACCACATCATCTGCACCTCAATACGTTCGTCACCTCATATCCGCTCATCCACACCATCCCGGGACTCTCGATGAACCTGCTCCGCAAGCCCGCCGCCGTGGCCGTCGCCGCGCTGGCCCTGGCCGCCCTGCCGACCGCCGCCCAGGCGCACGAGGGCACCCACCCGTTCAAGAACTGCACCGAGGCGTACGACGCCGGGTACTCCAACATCAAGAAGGGCGACGAGCACTACGCCGAGCGCCTGGACCGCGACCAGGACGGCGTCGGCTGCGACAAGCCGCCCGCGGACTTCGTGCCCGCCGGCGACAAGGACACCGGCGACGGTGCGGGCTCCGGGAGCGCGGAGAAGTCCGGGAGCGGCGAGGCGGGCGCGAAGGAGGCCGCCGGTCAGCAGGGCGCCGGCCTGGCCGAGACCGGCGGCGACGACAGCACGCCGTACCTCGCGGCGGGCGGCGCGGCCGTCGTGCTCGCCGGCGGCGGACTGCTGCTGGCGGTGAACCGGCGCCGGAGCAACGCCGCCCGCTGACGCGGCACTCTTCCGGCGGCGCCGCCCCTCCGCGGGGTGCTCAGCGGCGCGGCGGCGGTTTCAGGCTGAACGCGGCGCTGCTGAGCCAGCGCCGCGCGGCCCGGGCCACCGGGCGTTCGACGAACCGCTGCGCGACGTAGGACAGCGCGACCAGGGCGGCCACGGTGATCCCGACCATGACCCAGGGGTCGGCGCGGTCGCCGAAGCGGTGCAGGACGGTCACGCCGATGATGTCGTGCAGCAGGTACAGCGGGAAGGTCAGCGTTCCGGCCACGGTCAGTCCGCGCCAGCGCAGACGGCTGGTCCAGCCGAGCGCGATCGCGGCGATCAGCAGGAAGAACACCGTGATCAGCAGGATCAGCCAGCCGCGCCAGGGCGCCCAGTCCCCCCAGCTGTTGCGGCCGCCGTCGGGCGCCAGCAGGAAGTGCAGCGCCAGCAGCCACGACATGGCGACGATGCCCCACAGCAGCGGGGTCGGCCGGTAGCGGTACATCAGGTAGAAGGCCATGCCCGCGATGAAGTACGGGGCGGACGGCGGGTTCACCAGCAGCGTCAGCAACGGCATGTCGGCGCTGGGTGCCAGCACCGCGGCGACCGTCCACAGCCCGCAGAAGATCACCACTCGCTGGTAGGTGAGGCCCTTCCACACCACGACGGAGAAGGTGAGGTAGAAGCAGAGCTCCGGCCAGAGCGTCCAGTAGACGGAGTCGAGGTTGTCCACCCCGAGCGGCTTCTGCAGCATCGTGAAGTTCGCGAAGAGCTCCCGCGGGTTGGGGTGCCCGAACGGGGTGTCGACGAGGTAGATCACGCTCGCGGACACCACGATCGCCACCCAGTACATCGGGTACAGACGGGTGACGCGCGATATGAAGAAGTCCCGCGGGGTGCGTCCCCACGCGCTCATGCAGATGACGAAGCCGCTGATCAGGAAGAACAGGTCGACGCCGAGCCGTCCGAAGGCGAAATAGCCGTGCGCCTCGGGGAAGATCTCCTGGTACGGGCGGCCCCAGATCCACTCCATCGTCTTGGGTTTCTGACCGACGAAGTGGAAGAAGACCACGGCCAGCGCCGCCAGGAACCGCAGCCCGTCCAGAGCCGCGAGCCGGTTCTTGTGCACGACCGGTCCGGCCTCGGCCGCTTTCGCCTCCACAGCGCTCCGCGCCGACGGTCCCGACGCGATCCGCTCCGCGCTGCCGCCCGAATCAGTCGCGGGAACCGACTCGCTGTAGTTCGTCTGGGTCATTCCCCACCCGTTCCGGTGAATCTCGTTCTGTCAGAATTCCCAAACTGTACGCACAGGCGCCCCCGGTCATTCCCCCAGGGTTCCAGTGGCCCCGGACGCGCCTCCCGCGGGCGAGACGGCACCCCCGCAGGGCTGCCGCCGCCCGTGCGAGAGGCGGCACCCCCGCACGGGTGCCGCCTCTTCTCGTGGTCCGGAGCCGCCGCCGATCGGTGAGGGTGGTCGGGTGACAGACGGCGGCTCCGGGGTCTTCGCCCCGCGCCCCGAAGGGTGCGGGGAACTGCGCGACCAGTCACAGCGGGCCCGCTGTGACGTACCGGTCTCCCGGCGGAGCGCTCAGCGGTGGTCGCTGCCCTTCGACCGGGACGCCGCGCGGCCGGCCTCCAGCCGGGCCACCGGGATCCGGAACGGGGAGCAGGAGACGTAGTCCAGACCCACCTCGTGGAAGAAGTGGACCGACTCGGGGTCACCGCCGTGTTCGCCGCAGACGCCGAGCTTCAGGTCGGGGCGGGTGGCGCGGCCGGCCTTCGCGGCGGCGGCGACCAGGGAGCCGACGCCGTCCTTGTCGATGGTCTCGAACGGGGAGACGCCGAAGATGCCCTTCTCCAGGTACGCCGTGAAGAAGGAGGCCTCCACGTCGTCCCGGCTGAAGCCCCAGACCGTCTGGGTCAGGTCGTTGGTGCCGAAGGAGAAGAACTCCGCGGCCTCGGCGATCTGCCCGGCGGTCAGCGCGGCGCGCGGCAGCTCGATCATCGTGCCGATGGACAGCTTCAGCTTGGCGCCGGTGGCGGCCTCGACCTCGGCGATGACCTGGTCGGCCTCCTCGCGGACGATCTCCAGCTCCTGGACGGTGCCGACCAGCGGGATCATGATCTCGGCGCGCGGGTCGCCCTTGGCCGCCCGGCGCTCGGCCGCGGCCTCGGCGATCGCCCGGACCTGCATGGTGAACAGGCCGGGGATGACCAGGCCGAGGCGGACGCCGCGCAGGCCCAGCATCGGGTTCTGCTCGTGCAGCCGGTGCACGGCCTGGAGCAGGCGCAGCTCGTTCTCGTGCGGCTCCTGGCGGGACTCGGCGAGCGCGACGCGTACCGACAGCTCGGTGATGTCCGGCAGGAACTCGTGCAGCGGCGGGTCCAGCAGGCGGACGGTGACCGGGAGGCCGTCCATCGCCTCGAACAGTTCGACGAAGTCCCGCTTCTGGAGCGGGAGCAGCGCCTTCAGGGACTCCTCGCGCTCGGCCTCGGTGTCGGCCAGGATCAGCCGCTCCACCAGCTCGCGCCGGTCCCCGAGGAACATGTGCTCGGTGCGGCACAGGCCGATGCCCTGGGCGCCGAAACGGCGGGCCCGCAGCGCGTCCTCCGCGTTGTCGGCGTTGGCGCGCACCCGCAGCCGGCGCTTGCGGTCGGCGAAGGCCATGATGCGGTGCACGGCCTCGACCAGTTCGTCGGCGTCCTCGGCGCCCGCGTGCATGCGGCCCTCGAAGTACTCGACGACCGGCGACGGCACGACGGGGACCTCGCCGAGGTAGACCTTGCCGGAGGAGCCGTCGATGGAGATGACGTCGCCCTCCTCGACGACGTGCCCGCCGGGCACGGTCATCCGGCGGCGCTTGGTGTCGACCTCCAGCTCCTCGGCGCCGCAGACACAGGTCTTGCCCATGCCGCGCGCGACGACGGCCGCGTGGGAGGTCTTGCCGCCGCGCGAGGTCAGGATGCCCTCGGCGGCGATCATGCCGTCCAGGTCGTCGGGGTTGGTCTCGCGGCGGATCAGGATGACCTTCTCGCCGGAACGCGACCACTTCACGGCGGTGTACGAGTCGAAGACGGCCTTGCCGACCGCCGCGCCCGGCGAGGCGGCGATGCCCCGGCCGACCTGCTCGACCTTGGCGTCGTCGTCGAAGCGGGGGAACATCAGCTGCGCGAGCTGGGCGCCGTTGACGCGCTGGAGTGCCTCGGCCTCGTCGATGAGGCCCTGGTCGACGAGCTGGGTGGCGATGCGGAAGGCCGCGCCCGCCGTGCGCTTGCCGACGCGGGTCTGGAGCATCCACAGCTGGCCGCGCTCGATGGTGAACTCGATGTCGCAGAGGTCCAGGTAGTGGTTCTCCAGCGTCTCCATGATCTGCATCAGCTGGTCGTACGACTTCTTGTCGATCGACTCCAGCTCCGCGAGGGCGACGGTGTTGCGGATGCCCGCGACGACGTCCTCGCCCTGGGCGTTCTGGAGGTAGTCGCCGTAGACGCCCTGGTGGCCGGAGGCGGGGTCGCGGGTGAAGGCGACGCCGGTGCCCGAGTCGGGGCCCAGGTTGCCGAAGACCATGGAGCAGACGTTGACGGCGGTGCCGAGGTCGTGCGGGATGCGCTCCTGGCGGCGGTAGAGCTTGGCGCGCTCGCCGTTCCAGGAGTCGAAGACGGCCTTGATGGCGAGGTCCATCTGCTCGCGCGGGTCCTGCGGGAAGTCCCGGCCGGCCTCGGTCTTGACGATCTTCTTGAACTTGGTGACGAGCTTCTTGAGGTCGGCGGCCTCCAGCTCGGTGTCGACGCTGACCTTCTTGGCCGCCTTCGCCGCCTCCAGCGCCTCCTCGAAGAGGTCGCCGTCGACGCCGAGGACGGTCTTGCCGAACATCTGGATCAGGCGGCGGTAGGAGTCCCAGGCGAAGCGGTCGTCGCCGGCCTGCTGGGCGAGGCCCTGCACCGACGTGTCGGAGAGGCCGATGTTGAGGACCGTGTCCATCATGCCGGGCATGGAGAACTTGGCTCCGGAGCGGACCGACACGAGGAGGGGGTCGTCGGCCTGTCCGAGCTTCTTGCCCATCTTCGCTTCGAGGGCGTCGAGGTGCGCACTCACCTCGTCACGCAGTGCCGCCGGCTCCTCGCCACTGTCGAGGTAGGTCTTGCAGGCCTCGGTGGTGATGGTGAAGCCGGGAGGGACCGGCAGACCCAGGTTGGTCATCTCGGCGAGGTTGGCGCCCTTGCCGCCGAGGAGGTCCTTGAGGTCCTTGTTGCCCTCGGTGAAGTCGTAAACGAACTTCGCCGCATGCGCTGCGTTCGCTACGTGGGGATCTTTGTTTTCCGACACGGGTCTCGACTCCTCGAGGACGCGGTGGCTGCCCTGACGGCGAGGAATGTACCCAGATCAAAGGCTCATGGGTACGTCCACTTGCGCGTCATGCGCCCGTAACCACTCGTCCGCCAGCGGATCGAAAGTCAAGGCTTGGCAAGCGAACGACGGCCTGTGTTTTCACTTCTTGAACGAATGAACGCCCAGATGCGCCGAGTGGCGCTCATTCGAGCAGCGGTCTCCCCGTTTGAGTTCGATCGATGAACGATCAAGGTATGGCACTCAGTGCCACCCTTTGGAGAAGTGGAACCGCCCAAGATTCGCTCATCTGAGCAGTACCTCTATCAGAGGTGGCGAGAATCACGCTGCCACAGACCCCCGGATTTCACCATGCGGACGTCTGAACGGACCGCTTCCGGCGGACGTACGACAGTGCGGACCCCGCCCCCTCGCCGGGTCCGCCGTCCACCGGGTTTCGTACGGAAGGACCTCCGGGTGCCTGTCATCACGCCTTTCCACCGGCCACCGGGGACCGCCGACGACCCCGGCAGCGCACCCGGACCCGCCGCGCCCCCGTCCCTCGGGGCCCGCCTGCGCCACTGGCGTGCCTGGCGCACCCGCCACCCGCGCACCGCCGCGGCGGTGCGCGGGACCACGACCGCCCTCGCCGCCGTTCTCGTGCTCGGCGCGCTGCTGCTGCCCGACAGCCTCGCCGCCCTGGAGCCGAACCGGTTCGCGCGGATCCCGGTGGAGGCGGTCGTCGCAGCGGTGCTGCTGCTCCGCCTGCCGCGCGTGCCCCGCCTGGTGCTGGCGGCGCTGTTCGGGGCCGGCCTGGGCGCGCTGACCGTGCTGAACCTGCTCGACATGGGTTTCACCGAGTACCTGGGGCGGGGCTTCGACGTCGTCCTGGACTGGGGCCTGCTGGACGACGCCCACTCGTACGTCGCGGACTCGATGGGCGGGGCGGCAGCGGCCTGGGCGGCGGTGGGCGCGGTCGTGGGCGTCCTGCTCCTGCTGGTGCTCATGACGCTGGCGGCGGTCCGGCTCGGTGAGCTGCTCGCCGCGCACCGGGAACGGGCGGCCCGGGGCGCGCTGACGGCGGCCACCGTGTGGATGACCTGCGCGGCGCTGGGCGTGCAGACCTTCGGCGTGCCGGTCGCCACCAGGAACGCCTCCGCGGCCGTTCAGGAGCAGGCGCGCCGGGCGGTGGACACGCTGCGGGACGAGGCGGCGTTCGCGAAGGAGGCGGAGGCCGACCGCTTCGGCGCCACGCCCGGCGCGCAGCTGGTGCCGGACCTGCGCGGCAAGGACGTGATCTTCACGTTCATCGAGAGCTACGGCCGCACCGCCCTCGAGGACCCCGTCGTGGCACCGGGTGTCGGCCGGACGCTCGACACGGGTACGAAGGCTCTGGCCGGGGCGGGCTACCGGGCGCGGAGCGGCTGGCTGACGTCGGCGACGTACGGGGGCGGCAGCTGGCTCGGCCACTCCACGTTCATGTCGGGCCTGTGGGTCGACAACCAGCAGCGCTACCGCACCGTCACCGCCGGCGACCGCCTCACCCTCACCGAGGCGTTCCGGAAGACCGGCGCCTGGGACACGGTCGGCGTCATGCCGGGTGTGCGGAAGGCCTGGCCGGAGGCGGAGTGGTACGGGCTCGACAAGGTCTACGACGCGTTCGACGTCGGCTACGAGGGCCCGAGGTTCAGCTGGTCGACCATGCCGGACCAGTACGCGCTGGAGGCCTTCCAGCGCCTGGAGCACGGCAGGGAGCGCGACCGGCCGCTGATGGCGGAGATCATCCTGACCTCCAGCCACCAGCCCTGGGCACCGCTCCCGGAGCTGGTCGGCTGGGACGAGATCGGCGACGGCTCGGTGTTCGACGGCATCGAGGCGCGGGGGGTGCGGGCGTCCGACGTCATCGCCGACCCCGCCCGGTCGAAGGAGGAGTACGGCAGGTCGGTCGAGTACTCGCTCACCAGCCTCGTCCAGTGGCTGGAGCGCTACGGCACCGACGACACCGTCCTCGTCTTCCTCGGCGACCACCAGCCGCTCGCCCGGGTCAGCGGCAGCGGGGCGGGCCGGGACGTGCCCGTCTCGGTCGTCGCCAGGGACCCGGAAGTGCTCGACGCGATCGACGACTGGAACTGGACGGAGGGCCTCCAGCCCGCCCGGGACGCCCCGGTGTGGCGGATGGACTCCTTCCGCGACCGGTTCCTGACGGCGTACGGCTCCACCCCGCACCCCACCCGGGGCTGATCAGCCGCCGGAGGTGTCCAGCTCCGCGTCCTCGCCGACGCCCGCGCAGTCGTACGGGTCCTTCAGCCAGCCGTCCGGCAGGACCACCCGGTTGTTGCCGGAGGTACGGCCGCGGGGGCCGTCGGCGCCGGTGGGCCAGGGCTGGTCGAGGTCGAGCTCGTCGAGGCCGGCGCGCAGTGCCTCCAGGGAGGAGGTGATCGCGAGCCGCTTGCGCATCTCGGAGCCGACCGCGAAGCCCTTCAGGTACCAGGCGACGTGCTTGCGGAAGTCGATGACGCCGCGCGCCTCGTCGCCGATCCACTCCCCGAGCAGGGTGGCGTGCCGCACCATCACGTCGGCGACCTCGCGCAGGGTGGGCCGTACGTAGTCGCCGCGTCCCTCGAAGGCGGCCACCAGGTCGGCGAACAGCCACGGCCGCCCCAGGCACCCGCGTCCGACCACGACACCGTCGCAGCCGGTCTCGCGCACCATGCGCAGCGCGTCCTCGGCACACCAGATGTCCCCGTTGCCGAGGACGGGGATCTCCGGGACGTGCTCCTTCAGCCGGGCGATGGCGTCCCAGTCGGCGGTGCCGCCGTAGTGCTGGGCGGTGGTGCGGCCGTGCAGGGCGATGGCGCTCACGCCCTCCTCCACGGCGATCCGCCCGGCGTCGAGGAAGGTCAGGTGGTCGTCGTCGATGCCCTTGCGCATCTTCATGGTGACGGGCAGGTCCCCGGCGCCGGTGACGGCCTCGCGGACGATGGCCCGCAGCAGGTTCCGCTTGTACGGGAGGGCCGAGCCGCCGCCCTTGCGGGTCACCTTGGGCACGGGGCAGCCGAAGTTCAGGTCGATGTGGTCGGCGAGGTCCTCCTCCGCGATCATGCGGACGGCCTTGCCGACGGTCACCGGGTCGACGCCGTACAGCTGGATCGAGCGCGGCGTCTCGGTCGCGTCGAAGTGGATCAGCTGCATGGTCTTCTCGTTGCGCTCGACCAGCGCCCGGGTCGTGATCATCTCGCTCACGAACAGGCCCTTGCCGCCACTGAACTCCCTGCACAGGGTGCGGAACGGCGCGTTGGTGATCCCGGCCATCGGCGCCAGCACGACGGGCGGCGCGACGGTGTGCGGGCCGATCTGCAACGGCCGGGCGGTGGTGCTGGGGGCGGGCGTGGTGGGCGTGGACATCTCTCCATTGTCACGTACGCGGGACGGTGCTCGCCGCGCCCCGGCGCGGGGGCGACGTACGGCACGGGGGCCACGTACGGCACGAGGGTCACGTAGGGCACGAGGGTCACGTTCGGCGCGGGGGCCACGGACGGCGCGAGGGCCACGGACAGGCCGTGGCCGACCGCACCGGCCCGGCAGCCACCGGGCACCGGCCCGCCGTGCCCGGTGGCGGGCGGCCACGGCGGCGGGCGGCCACGGCGGCCGTCGGCCCGGTCACCCCCGGGCGGGCAGCCGTTCCGCCACCTTCGGCCAGTACGTCACGACCGCCTCCTCCACCGCCGGCAGCGCCCGCTGCCCCGCCAGCGCCAGGACGATCGCCGCCGCCACGCCCGCCCAGGCCAGGGGCCCCAGCGGTGTGCAGCCGAAGAGCTGGCTGGCGCCCGGCGTCTGGACCAGGGCGACCAGGGCGGCGGCGGAGCCGAGGGAGGTGACCTGGACCAGGCGGCTGCCGCGGCGGTCGGCGAGGGTCTGGGCGAGCTGGGTGCCGACCACGGCGCACAGGGCCATCGTCGTGGAGCGGCGCCGCGTGCCCGGTGTGAAGCGGCCGAAGAGCCAGGCCGCGGTCGCGCCGAGGGCCGTGGTCATCGCCCGGTGCCGGATCTGGCGGATCAGGGGCTCGCCCAGCACCGCCGTGCCGAGCGGGGTGCCCGCGTCGTCCTCCTCCTGCTCGGGGTCGCCGGTCTCCGTGACCGCCACCGCCATCGCGGGGAACAGGTCCGTGAACAGGTTGACCAGCAGCATCTGGCGGGTGGACAGCGGGGCGGAACCGCCGAGCACGGTGCCGAGGATGCCGAAGCCGACCTCGCCCGCGTTGCCGCCGATCAGGATGGCGATGGCGTCGGCGACGCTGTGCCACAGCGCCCGGCCCTCCCGCACCGCCTCCACCAGGACCAGCAGGTCGTCGCCGGTGACGACGAGGTCGGCGGCGTTGCGGGCGGCGGCCGAGCCGCGGGCGCTGATGCCGACGCCGATGTCGGCGGCGCGGATGGCGGCGGCGTCGTTGGCGCCGTCGCCGACCATGCCGACGACCCGCCCGGCGTCCCGCAGGGACTCGACGACCTGGAGTTTCTGCTCGGGCGCCACCCGGGCGACGACGTCCGCGTCGCGCAGCATCCGGGAGCGTGCCGTGCGGTCGGCGGCGGCGAGTTCGTCGCCGGTGACCACGACCGCGTCCTCGGGCCAGCCCAGGTCGACGGCGATGGCGTGGGCGGTCTGCGGATGGTCGCCGGTCAGCACGACGGGCCGTACGCCCGCCTCGCGCAGCCCGCGCACCAGCGCCGGGGACGTCTCGCGGGCCACGTCGGCCAGCCCGAGCATGCCCGTGAACTCCAGTTTCTCCGGCTGCTGTTCGAGGACGTCGGCCGCCTTCTCGCCGCTGCGCAGCGGCCGGGAGGCCACCGCGATGATGCGCAGTCCGTCGCGGGCCAGGCCCTGCGCCACCTCGGAGGTGTGCGGCGGCAGGTCGGCGCAGGCGGGCAGCACGGTCTCCGGGGCGCCCTTGACGACCAGCACCGGCGCGCCGTCGCCGGCCCGTCCGACGGCGGCGGCGTAACCGCGCGAGGTCTCGAAGGGCAGGCCCTCCTCCTGCGTCCACTCCGGGTCCGGACCGGCGGCGTCGAGTACGGCCTCGTCGGTGGCGTGGGTGGGGCGGGCGCCGTCGCCGTTGAGGCGGGGGCAGGCGCGCGCGGCGATCCGTACGGCGTCGGCGGCGTCCGGGTCGCCGGCCTTGCGGACCGTGCCGTCGGCGCCGGCGACCCGGGTCAGCCGCAGCTTGTTCTCGGTGAGCGTGCCCGTCTTGTCGAAGCAGATGGTGTCCATGCGGCCCAGCGCCTCCAGGGTGCGCGGGGTGCGCACGAGGACGCCGCGGCGGCTGAGCCGGCGGGCCGCCGCCAGCTGCGCCACCGTCGCCACCAGCGGCAGCCCTTCGGGCACGGCGGCCACCGCCACCGACACGCCACCGGCGACGGCCTGCCGGATCGGCGTCCCCCGCAGCAGTGAGAGCCCGGTCACCGCGGCCCCGCCGGCGAGGGTGAGCGGGAGCGCCTTGCGGGTGAGTTCCTGGAGCCTGGCCTGCACTCCGGCCGCCGAGGGCGTACGGGCGGCCAGCGAGACCGCCCGGGCTGCCTCGGTGTGCTCGCCGGTGTCCACGACGACGGCCTGGGCGCGGCCGGCCACCACGGTCGTGCCCTCGAAGACCATGCAGTGCCGCTCGGCGACGGGCGCGTTCGTCACCGGGTCCACGCACTTGTCCACCGGCAGCGACTCACCGGTGAGCGCGGACTCGTCGACCTCCAGGCCGTCCTCCCACAGCAGCCGGGCGTCGGCGGGCACGACGTCGTCGGCCTTGAGGTCGACGATGTGGCCCGGGTGGAGCTTGGTGGCGTCCACGACGCGGGGCTCGGCCGACGGGTCGTGCGTCTCCTCCTCGGCGACCCGCGCCTTCTGCTTCTGCTGCGCGAGCAGCCCGGACAGCGCCCGCTCGGCCCGCAGCCGCTGGAAGCCGCCGACCAGCGCGTTCAGGTCGAGCGCGCCGACGACGAGCAGCGCGTCCATGACGGAGCCGAGGATCGCCTCGGCCGCCGAGCCGACCGCCAGCACCGGGGTGAGCGGATCGTCCAGCTCGCCCCGCACGGCCTGCCCCAGCTGCCACGTCCACTTCACCGGCGCGAGCACGGGGACGCGGCCCGCCCGGTCGGCCGCCGCCTTCGTCCGCGCCGTCAGCTGTTCGGCGAGGGACGGCTCCGGTTCCTTCTCCCGGGCCAGGCGCTCCCGTACGCCCGTGGGGTCCAGCGTGTGCCACGCCACCCGTGCCCGGGGGTGCGGGGCGCGGGCCATCGCCACGGTGAGCGCGGCGCGCGTCCCGGACAGCAGGGCCGCCGCCGCGCTCACGTCGACGGGCGCGTGCCGCAGTCCGGGCAGCGCCGAACAGCCGCCCTTGCCACCGTTCTTGCCCTTCTCGCGCGCCTCGCCGACCGCCACCAGCAGTCCGGACAGCGCGGCACCGGACCGGGCCAGCGTCTGCGACCGGCGCCCGATCGCGCGGGCCGCGGGCACCGCCCGCAGCAGCCGCCACACGTCGGCGAGTCCTTGCGGGGCGATCACGTCCGCGCCCCATGCCACGGGGGCGTCCTCGTCGGCCAGCGCGACGGCCACGTCCCCGCCGAGCAGCCCGGCCAGCAGCGAATCCTCGTCGCCGGGCCGGGGCCGTACGACGGTGATGACGCCGCCCTCGGCGCGCAGTTCGTCCACGACCTGCCGCAGCGGCCGCGTCCCGCTGACCACCTGGTCCGCGAGGCCGGTGAAGTCGGCCAGCGCCGGGTCCTCCACCATCACGACGCGCAGTCCGGCGCGCCGCGCGGCGTCCAGGACGTCCTCGGTCCACGGGTCCGCGCCCGCGTCCGGCGCCCGCAGCGCGCTCGGGTGCAGGACGACCGTGGCGGCCATCTCCAGCTGCCGCAGCCGTTCGGGGTCGCGCACGAGGACACCGGTACGCGACAGCGCGGCGCTCAGTACGGCGTGGAAGGCGGCGGGCCCGTAGCGCGCGGCCTTGGGCGAGCCGGCCAGCACCGCCTCGGCGGCCTCGGCCACGTCGTGCTTGACCAGCAGGGTCGCCACCGCGCCCGCCACGCTGCCGGTGGAGGCGTGGGCGGCGTAGTTCTGCGCCGGGGAGGACCGCAGCGGGGGTCGCAGGGCGGGGTCGGCGGGCAGGCTGCCCCGGTCCGGCAGGCACAGCCGGTCGTGCACGACCTCGAAGGTCGCCGTCCGGGTCACCGCCTCCGTCAGCTGGCAGGCGCGCAGCGCGCCGTCGAGCACCAGTGAGGTGTAGCTCTGGCCGGCGCCGTGGACGGCCGCGTTGGCGGCGGCCAGCGCGACGTCCATGCGGTGGTCGCCGAGCCGTTCGCGCAGCCAGGCGCGGAAGGTCGGGTTCTCGCGCAGCAGCGTCGCGACGGCCGTCACCAGGCGGGGCGAGGGCGGCAGCCGCAGGCGGGCTCCGGTCACGGCGGCGGCGATGCCCAGGACGTCGGCGCCGAGGGCGGTGGCCGCGACGCGCACCGAGGCCGGGTCGCCGGGGTGGGCGAGCTCCTCCACCGGATCTCCCGGGCCCCGTTGCTCCGCCCGGGTCAGTCCGTGCTCCTCGGCGAGTTCGGCGGCCCGGTCCACGACCCGGTCGGTCAGCGCCTCCTCGGTGGCGGTCACGACGAGCCGGGCGAGGCCGGTGTCCCAGTAGGCGAGCACCACGTCCGGGTGCTCGGCCAGGGCCGCCGCCACCCGCCGCGCGACGCGTTCGGTGCCGCCCGCCCGGCGCACCTTCTCGGTCGCGGCCGGCCGGAGCGCGAGGTGTGCCCGGTGTCCGCCCCGCCAGTCCGGGGTGCCGCCCGGCAGTGCGGCGCGGGCGACCCGTGCCGCGCGCGCGGCGAAGTCGGCGCCGCGCACACCGGCCCGTGCGGTGCCCGCCACGGCGCCGGCCGCGGCGCCCACCGCGGGTGCGGTGCCGCGGGCGAGCAGCCGGGGCCCGGCCAGGACGAATCCGGTGACGGCGCCCTGGGAACGCGTCAGAAGTCCACCGACCATCGTTGTCCCTCAGCCCGCCTTCCGCGTGGACGTGGTCGTCTTCCGGCTCCGGCCGCCCGAGGCACCGGCGGGCCGGCCGGCGGACGCCTTGGCCTTGGAGGTGGCGCGCGAGGCGGATGTGCCGCGGGAAGCACCGGCCGTCGTCTTCTTGGCGGTGCTCTTCTTCGCGGGGCTCGTGGCGGCGGTGCTCTTCCTGGCGGGCCGCGTGGCGGCGGTGCCCTTCTTCGCCGCGCTGCTCGTCCTCTTCGCCGCGCTGCCCGTCTTCTTCGCGGCGCTCGTCCCGGCGCTGCTCGTCTTCTTCGCGGCGCTCGTCCCGGCGGTGCCCGCCTTCTTCGCGGCGCCCGTCCTGGTGGCGGTCCTGGCCGCCGGGCTCTTCCGGGCGGCGGCCTGCGTGCCCGCGGTCTTCCTGGCGGTGCTGCGCCGCGCGGAGCTCTTGTCCGCCGTACGGGACGCGGCCGTACCGGACTTCCCCGCGCCGCCGTCCCCGCCGGAGGTCTCCGCCCCGTTCTGCAGCACCCGCGCGGCCTCCGCCTCCGGCGACTTCTGCGGCCGCGGCCGCGTCAGCCACGCCACCGCCGCCCCGGTGGCCGCCACCGGCCACTCGACCAGCCCGGCGATGCCCAGCACCCCGGCCCCCGTGTACACGACCGCGCGCCGCCCGCGCGGCGACACGGCCCCGATCCTGTCCAGCGCGCCCTCGGCGGCCCTGCCGACCGTCCCGGCGCCCGGCACCTTCCGCAGCGCCGACGCGGCCGCGTGCAACGGCCTCGGGAGCGTCTGCGCCGATTTCTGCTCAGCCATGACTGTTCGTCCTCGCCCTGTGCAAGCTCGTGCAAGCTGTGGAAACCCTGGGAACATCACCTTCCGCATTGATCCGGGTTCCCGCACTTCGGGCACTCATCCCGACGATGTCGGCGCGCGCTCCGGAAAGGCCGCTGAGCGCTATCGCGCCGTGAACGCCAGCTTCGCCCCCAGCGCCACGAACGACCCCGCGAAGCTCCGCCGCAGCCACGCCATCACCCTCGGCCTGGAGATGACGTGGCTGCGCACGGACGCGGCCAGGACCCCGTACCCGGCGAACACGACGAACGTCACCAGCATGAACACGCCGCCGAGCAGCAGCATGCGCGGCAGGGCGCCGGCCTGGCCCGGGTCCACGAACTGCGGCAGGAAGGCGAAGAAGAACAGGGTCAGCTTCGGGTTGAGGATGTTGATCAGCACACCTCGCAGGATCACCCGCCCGGCCGGAACGGGCCCGGCCCGGTCGCCGGCCACCACGAGCGCCTCCTTGTCCCGGAGGGTGGCCCACGCCATGTACAGCAGGTAGGCCACACCGGCGTACTTGAGGACCTGGAAGGCGGTGGCGCTGGCGTGCAGCACCGCCGCGACCCCGGTGACGGTGGCCAGCAGGTGCGGCACGATACCGAGCGCGCACCCGAGGGCTGCGACGACGCTCGCGCGGCGTCCGCGCGAGAGGGCGGCGGCGAGGGTGTAGACGACTCCGGTGCCGGGGGTGGCGACGACCACGAGGGTGGTCAGCAGGAACGCGATGCTCATGGCCACCACCCTGGCGCCGGGACGGCCCGCCCCACAGGGCCAATCAGTCACCGCCGTAGGGGACCACTACCGAAAAACGCCCGCCCTCCACCCGACCGAGTCGGATGGAGGGCGGGCGAAGGCCGGGGGCCCAGGGGGCGGAACAACCCCCTGGTGCGCCGACGTCGGCGAAGGTCAGCAGCCGGCCAGGCGGGAGGCCAGGTACCCCTCGATCTGGTCCAGCGACACGCGCTCCTGCTTCATCGTGTCCCGCTCGCGCACCGTCACGGCGTTGTCCTCGAGCGTGTCGAAGTCGACGGTCACGCAGAACGGCGTACCGATCTCGTCCTGACGACGGTAGCGGCGGCCGATGGCGCCGGCGTCGTCGAAGTCGATGTTCCAGTTCTGCCGCAGCGCCTGGGCGAGGCCCTTGGCCTTGGGCGACAGCTCCGGGTTGCGGGACAGCGGCAGCACCGCGACCTTCACCGGTGCCAGGCGCGGGTCGAGGCGCAGCACCGTGCGCTTCTCCATCTTGCCCTTGGCGTTGGGCGCCTCGTCCTCGATGTACGCGTCGAGCAGGAAGGCGAGCATCGCCCGTCCGACACCGGCCGCCGGCTCGATGACGTACGGCGTCCAGCGCTCGCCGGCCTCCTGGTCGTAGTAGGCGAGGTCCTGGCCGGAGGCCTTGGCGTGCGAGGAGAGGTCGTAGTCCGTCCGGTTGGCGACACCCTCCAGCTCGCCCCACTCGCTGCCGCCGAACTGGAAGCGGTACTCGATGTCGGCGGTGCGCTTGGAGTAGTGGGAGAGCTTCTCCGCCGGGTGCTCGAACCAGCGCATGTTCTCCTCACGCATGCCGAGGCCGGTGTACCAGTTCCAGCGCTGCTCCATCCAGTACTCCTGCCACTTCTCGTCCTCGCCCGGCTTGACGAAGAACTCCATCTCCATCTGCTCGAACTCGCGGGTGCGGAAGATGAAGTTGCCGGGCGTGATCTCGTTGCGGAAGGACTTGCCCATCTGGGCGATACCGAACGGCGGCTTGCGGCGCGACGTGGTCTGCACCTGGGCGAAGTTGGTGAAGATGCCCTGCGCGGTCTCGGGCCGCAGGTAGGCGACGGAGCCGCTGTCCTGGGTCGGGCCGAGGTGGGTGGAGAGCAGACCGGAGAACTGCTTGGGCTCGGTGAAGGTGCCCTTGTTGCCGCAGTTGGGGCAGTTGAGGTCCGCGAGGCCGTTCTCGGGGGCGCGGCCCTTCTTCTCCTCGTAGGCCTCTTCCAGGTGGTCCGCGCGGAAGCGCTTGTGGCAGGAGGTGCACTCGGTCAGCGGGTCCGTGAAGGTGGCGACGTGGCCGGAGGCGACCCAGACGTCGGGGGCCAGGATCACGGACGAGTCGAGACCGACGACGTCCTCGCGCGAGGTGACCATGTAGCGCCACCACTGGCGCTTCAGGTTCTCCTTGAGCTCGACACCCAGGGGTCCGTAGTCCCAGGCGGCCTTCTGACCGCCGTAGATCTCACTGCACGGGAATACGAAGCCACGGCGCTTGCTCAGGCTGACGATGGTGTCGATCTTGTCGGCGGCCACGGTGCTCTCTTCATTACGACGACGGGCGACGAAGCGAGATGCTTCCAGAGAATGCCTCAGGTTACCGGCGCGGACTGCCCCCCGGCCAAATCGGGGGCCCACCTGGTCTCCCGCCCGGCGTACCGGCCGTTTGTTGACAACCGTTTCCATATTTGTTGAAAATGAATGCCATGAACGTACGACGACGACACATATCCGGCATAGCAGTCACCGCGGCCGCCGCGCTCGGCCTCGGCACCCTCTCCGCCTGCTCCAGCGACAGCACGGCGGCGGGCAACACGGACAAGTTCGACGTCGTCGCGTCGTTCTACCCCATGGCCTTCCTCGCCGAGCAGATAGGCGGCGAGCACGTCAACGTCAGCAGTCTGACCCAGCCCGGCCAGGAGCCGCACGACCTGGAGCTCAGCACCAAGCAGCGCGCGCAGCTGGAGGAGACCGACGCCGCGCTCTTCCTCAAGGGCCTCCAGCCCGCCGTCGACGAGGCCATCGGCCAGTCCGGCGTCAAGACGAAGATCGACGCGGCCACGCTGACCTCCCTGGAGGAGCACGGCACCGAGGCCGGCGGTCACGCGGCCGAGGAGGGCCACGCCGGGGAAGAGCACGCCGGGGAGGGCCACACCGGGGAAGAGCACGCCGGGGAGGGCCACACCGGGGAAGAGCACGCCGGCGAAGGCCACACCGAGGAAGAGCACGCCGGCGAAGGCCACACCGAAGAAGGCCACGCCGAGGAAGAGCACGGCCACGACCACAGCCACGAGGCCGGCGGCAAGGACCCCCACATCTGGCTCGACCCGGTCAAGTACGCCGAGGTCGCCGAGGGCGTCGGCAAGGCCTTCGAGAAGGCCGACCCCGACCACGCCGCCGACTACAAGAAGAACACCCAGGCCCTGGTCGGGAAGCTCGTCGAGCTGAACACGAAGTTCGAGACCGGCCTGAAGGACACGAAGACCAAGGTCTTCATCACCACGCACTCCGCCTTCGGCTACCTCGCCGAGCGCTACGGCCTGACCGAGGAGTCCATCAGCGGCCTCAGCCCCGAGTCCGAGCCCAGCGCCGCCCGGGTCAAGGAGCTTGAGAGGATGGCGAAGGCCGACGGCGTCTCCACGATCTTCTACGAGACGCTCGTCAGCGACAAGACCGCGAAGACGGTCGCCAAGGACGCGAACCTCAAGACGGACGTCCTCGACCCGCTCGAGGGCATCACCGACAAGTCCCGCGGCGACGACTACTTCCAGGTCATGGAAGCCAATCTCAAGGCCCTGCGGACGGCCCTGGGAGCCAAGTGATCGACCCATCGGAGGGCGGCATGAGCGAGCCCGTCATATCCCTGCGCGGCGTCCGCGCCGAACTCGGCTCACGCCCCGTCCTGCGCGGCATCGACCTCACCGTGGGCCGCGGCGAGGTCGTGGCCCTGCTCGGCGCCAACGGCTCGGGCAAGTCCACCGCCGTGCGCACCGTCATCGGCCAGGTGCCGGTCACGGCCGGGGAGATCGAACTGTTCGGCACCCCGCGCCGCCGCTTCCGCGACTGGGCGCGCGTGGGCTACGTCCCGCAGCGCACCACGGCCGCGGGCGGCGTCCCCGCGACGGTGACCGAGGTCGTCTCCTCCGGCCGCCTCTCCCGGGCCCGCTTCGGCATCCTGCGCAAGGCCGACCACGAGGCCGTACGCCGGGCCATCGACCTGGTCGGCATGGCGGACCGGGCCAAGGACTCCGTGGACGCCCTCTCCGGCGGCCAGCACCAGCGCGTGCTGATCGCCCGCGCGCTCGCCTCCGAACCCGAGCTGCTGATCATGGACGAGCCGATGGCGGGCGTCGACCTGGCCAGCCAGGAGGTCCTCGCCGCCACCCTGCGCGAGCAGGTCGCGGCCGGCTCCACCGTCCTGCTCGTCCTGCACGAGCTGGGCCCCCTGGAGCCCCTGATCGACCGGGCCGTGGTGCTCCGCGACGGCTGCGTCCTGCACGACGGCCCGCCCCCCAAGGCGGTCGGCCAGCACGCGCTGCCCGGCCACGACCACGTACACCCGCACGCGGCGGCCGGCGCCGAACCGATCCGCACCGGACTGCTGAGCTGAGAAGGCCCCCATGGAATTCCTGAACTACGCCTTCATGCAGCGGGCGCTGCTGGCCGCCGTCCTGGTCGGCATCACCGCCCCCGCCGTCGGCATCTACCTGGTCCAGCGCCGTCAGGCCCTCATGGGCGACGGCATCGGCCACGTGGCGATGACCGGCGTCGGCCTCGGCTTCCTGCTCACCTGGTCCCCGGTGTGGATGGCCACCCTGGTCGCCGTGCTCGGCGCGGTCCTCATGGAGCTGATCCGCTGGTACGGCAGGACCCGCGGCGACATCGCCCTCGCCATGCTCTTCTACGGCGGCATGGCCGGCGGCGTGATGTTCATCAACCTCGCGCCGACGGGCTCCAACGCCAACCTCAACTCGTACCTCTTCGGCTCCCTGTCGACGGTGAGCGAGTCCGACGTCACGGCGATCTGCGTGCTGGCCGCCTTCGTGGTCCTGGTCACCCTGGGCCTGCGCCGCCAACTGTTCGCGGTCAGCCAGGACGAGGAGTTCGCCCGGGTCACCGGCCTGCCGGTGCGCGCGCTGAACCTGCTGACCGCCGTCACGGCGGCGGTGACGGTGACCGTCGCGATGCGCGTCGTCGGACTGCTGCTGGTGTCGGCGCTGATGGTGGTCCCGGTGGCCGCCGCGCAGCAGCTCACCCGCAGCTTCGCCGCCACCTTCGCGATCGCCGTCGCCATCGGCGTCAGCGTGACGATCGGCGGCACGGTCACGTCGTACTACCAGGACGTGCCGCCCGGCGCGACCATCGTGCTGCTCACCATCGGCGCGTTCGTGCTGCTCACCGCGCTGGCGGCGCCACTGGCCCGGCGACGCGCGCGGGCGGCCACCGCGGCGCGGGCCGCCGCGGATCCGACGGAGTGCACGATTCCGGCCACCCGGGGGGCCACGGACGAGGTCGGCGTCTGACCGCCGGCCTGCCGGGCTGGCACAATGGCCCGGCAAGCCGCAGACCGCAGACGTGAGGAGGGATCCCGGTGACGACCGCTGGACCGCCCGTGAAGGGCCGTGCCACCCGGCAGCGGGCCGCCGTGTCGGCGGCCCTCCAGGAGGTCGAGGAGTTCCGCAGCGCGCAGGAGCTCCACGACATGCTCAAGCACAAGGGTGACTCGGTCGGGCTCACCACGGTCTACCGCACCCTGCAGTCCCTCGCCGACGCCGGCGAGGTCGACGTCCTGCGCACCGCCGACGGCGAGTCCGTCTACCGCCGCTGCTCCACCGACGACCACCACCACCACCTGGTCTGCCGCACCTGCGGCAAGGCGGTCGAGGTCGAGGGCCCCGCGGTCGAGAAGTGGGCGGAGGCCATCGCCGCCGAGCACGGCTACGTCAACGTCGCGCACACCGTGGAGATCTTCGGCACCTGCGCGGACTGCGCGAACGCCTCCGGCGGCTGAGCCGTGGGGGCCGGGGCTTCGCCCCGGGCCCCTGTCGTCGGCCTGAACGGCCTCGTCCTCAAACTCCCCCAGAGGGGGCACCCTCATACGGGCCGGCTTTCCCCTCCATGGCCAGGAGCTCCTCGTTGGGAATCGCGCCGCCGAAGCGGCGGTCCCGGGAGGCGAACTCCAGGCACGCGCGCCACAGGTCGCGCCGGTCGAAGTCGGGCCACAGCACGTCCTGGAACACCATCTCGGCGTACGCGCTCTGCCAGAGCAGGTAGTTGGACGTCCGCTGCTCCCCGCTCGGCCGCAGGAACAGGTCCACGTCCGGCATGTCCGGGTAGTACAGGTACTTGGCGAGCGTCTTCTCGTTCACCTTCGACGGGTCGAGCCGCCCGGCCCGCACGTCCTCGGCGAGGGCCTGCGCGGCGTCGGCGATCTCGGCGCGTCCGCCGTAGTTCATGCAGAAGTACAGGGTGAGCCTGTCGTTGTCCTTGGTCTGCTCCTGGGCGACCTGGAGCTCCTTGGCGACCGACTTCCACAGCTTGGGCATCCGCCCCACCCAGCGCACGCGGACCCCCAGCTCGTCGAGCTGGTCGCGGGTCTTGCGGATGAAGTCCCGGTTGAAGTTCATCAGGAAGCGCACCTCGTCCGGCGACCGCTTCCAGTTCTCCGTGGAGAAGGCGTACAGGGAGATGTTCTCCACGCCGATCTCGATCGCGCCCTGGAGCACATCCAGCACCCGCTCGGCCCCGACCTTGTGCCCCTCGGTGCGCGGCAGGCCGCGCTCCTTGGCCCAGCGCCCGTTGCCGTCCATGACGATCGCCACATGCTCGGGCACCAGCTCGCCGAGCCTCGGGGGCCGCGCGCCGGACGGGTGCGGCTCCGGCGTCCTGTACTCCCGGCGCTGACGCCCCAGGAACCCGCGTACGGCCATGTGTCTCTCGTCTCCTTCAGGATTTTTCGACGTATCGCAGGGAGCGCAGGCCGCGCTCCAGATGCCAGTGCAGGTAGGCGGACACCAGCCCGCTCCCCTCCCGGACGTACCGCGGCTCGCACGCGTCCGCGGTCCCCCAGTCTCCCGTGAGCAGCGCTCCGAGCAGTTCCAGGGCCTGCGGCGAGGGTACGACGCTGCCGGGCACCCGGCAGTCGCCGCAGACGGAGCCGCCCGAGCCGACCGAGAAGAACCGGTTCGGACCGGGCATACCGCACTTCGCGCAGTCCCCGAACGTGGGCGCGTACCCGTTCACGGCGAGGGAGCGCAGCAGGAACGCGTCCAGCACGAGGTTCGGCGCGTGCTCGCCCCGGGCGAGGGTGCGCAGCGCGCCGACCAGCAGCAGGTACTGCTGGACCGCCGACTCGCCCTCGTGGTCGGTGAACCGCTCGGCCGTCTCCAGCATGGCCGTGCCGGCGGTGTACCGCGCGTAGTCGGTGACGATCCCGCCGCCGTACGGCGCGATGGTCTCGCTCTGCGTGCACAGCGGCAGCCCGCGCCCGACCAGCTCGCTCCCCTTGGAGAAGAACTGCACGTCCACGTGCGAGAACGGCTCCAGCCGCGCCCCGAACTTCGACTTCGTCCGCCGCACCCCACGGGCCACGGCGCGTACGCGTCCGTGACCGCGCGTGAGCAACGTGATGATCCTGTCCGCCTCGCCCAGCTTCTGGGTGCGCAGCACGATGCCGTCGTCGCGGAACAGACTCATGGCGTCCATTGTCCCGCATTGCCTCAGGGCACCTCGCCACGGCTCCGGGCGTTGGTGTACGCCGTCGCCGCGCTGAGCCGCTCGGACGGAGTGGCGTGGCGCACGTCCCCCGGCGCGGCGTCCCACTCCCGCCCCCCGCCGTACGGCCGCATCTGCACGTACGGCCCCTCATGCCCCATGACGACGCCGACCCGCCCGCTCCGGGTGTCGACGGCATAGGACCCGATCGGCGGCATCATCATCGCAGCACCGCCGCGAGTCGCAGCGCGGTCTCGACGGAACACCTGCCCAATTCGATGAGCGGACAGGGGGCCTCCCGCGCAAGACTCACCGGGTCGAGCCCGAGTGACGGCAGAGTAATTCCTGCCTCAGTGAGCGCTGCGCGCAATTCTTTCACCGCTACCTCCGCTTCTTCGGCGCAGAGCGCCGAGTGTCGTGCCTCCACCCTGTTCCCCTTCACTTTGCGGTTTCACTCTTCGTATCCCAAGAATGCCCCTCCGTGACTACACTCGGGAGGAGTTCTCGCACTACAAGTGCTGGTCAGTGCAGGGGGGTTGGTTATGGCCAACGGTTCACGGCAAGCGGCGTGGGAGTTCTTCGGTATTGAACTAAAACGCCGTCGGGAGGACGCCGGAATCACTCAAGTCGAGCTGGGGGCGCGGGTATTCGTCTCCGGTGGATACATCGGCCAGTTCGAACAGGCAATTCGGAAACCGCAGCTGGATGTAGCCCAGCGGATTGACGGGGTACTGCAAACCGACGGTATTTTCGAGCGGTTGTGCAGGAAGCTGATTGACGATCCTCGGTATGCGGATTACTTCGCGAAGGTCGCCGAGTTGGAGGGACTGGCGACGACGATCTGCGAGTTCGCGCCGGCGCTGGTGCCGGGACTGCTACAGACGGCGGACTACGCGCGGGCGGTCACGCTCGCGATGAACCCCTTCGCCCCGGACGAGTGCATCGAGGGGAAGGTGTCCGGCCGCATGGAGCGAGCGAAGATCCTCGCGGACGCTACACGGCCCGTGTATTGGGTGGTCCTGCACGAGAGCGTACTGCGCATTCCGGTCGGCGGACCGTTGACGATGGCCGAGCAACTGGAGCACATCGCCGCACTGACGCGGGTGCGCACGGTGCTGGTGCAGGTACTGCCGTTCACGGTCGGGGCTCACCCCGCCATGACAGGATCACTGAAGCTCATGGAGTTCGACGACGCTCCTCCAACGGCCTATACAGAAGCGGTGTATTCGGGGAATCTGCTGGACGATCCGCCCGTGGTGAAGCAGATCCGTTCGGCATACGATCTGATCAGGGCCGCTGCGCTGTCACCCGAGGCGTCCCTGGCCCGGATCGAGTCGGCGGTGGAGGACCACAGACGATGCGCGAGTACGAACTGAGCCACGCCCGCTGGCGCAAGAGCAGCCACAGCGACGGCAACGGCGGCGACTGCGTCGAGGTCGCGTACGACTTCCCCGGCGCCGCCCGCTGGCGCAAAAGCACCTACAGCGGCGGCGACGGCGGCGAGGAGTGCGTCGAGGTCGCCGACGGAGTCCCCGGCATCGTCCCCGTCCGGGACAGCAAGGTGGCCGGCGGCCCGGTGATCGTCGTCGGGCCCGCCGCCTGGACGGAGTTCGTACGCACCGCCGGATCGGACGTCACCCGCGCGGCGACACGACCGCGCGGGGACCTGCCCCGGGGCGTGGACTAGGGCTGGGGCGACCGCGATCGCGATCGGGACCGGGACCGGGACCGATTCGGTGAGGAGTTGCGCAGACGCTCCTGCTCCCACTCCTCGAACTCCGGGACCACGCCGGGGTCCAGTCCCGCCATCAGCTGGCGTGCCGAGGCGTACTGCATCTGCCTGCGGATCTCATTGGTGTGCGGCAGTTCTCCCGCCTGCTCACGCTGCGCGGCGGACCGGGGGTCGAGGGTGTCGAAGCTCACCCTGAACGCTTCGTTGGCCATGGGGTCGTGGGGCGCCATGATCGAGTAGTCCAGGTCCCGGTAGACCTCGCTCTGCCCGACGCGCCCGTTCAGACCCGCGTGCGTGATCGGGATTCCGTGTATGTCGATCGGAGTGGAGTACTGCGGGACTCTCGGCGCCTGGAAGGACGGAACGGGGCCGTCCTGTGCCGGGACCTCCACCATCGGCGGCAGGTGCCCCGACGCGGCGTACTCGTAGCGGCGGTGGGAGAGGTTCGTGCCGTCCGTACCGGGGGCCAGGTTCTCGCGCCGCTGCGGCGTGCCGTTGACCGGGTCACCGTGGTGGTAGGCGGTGGAAAGGTGCAGGTGGGAGGTCCTGCCGCCGGGATGCACGCCGGCGTCGCGCATGTAATCGGCCGCCGAACGGTTGCCCATGACGGTGTTCTGGGAAGGGACCCGCTGTTGGGGGAGGGACCCGATGAGCTCGGGGTCGATGTAGTTCGTGTCCGCGCGTTCGTATTCCGGCAGCTCGTCGTAGTAGTGGGTGCTGTTCCTCCTGGAGGACGGCCGGCCCCTGCCGTCGTCGCGGGCTCGCTGGACCGGCAGGCCCGTGCCACCCACCGGGGCGGTGCCCCCGCGGCGGCCCTTGCCCAGGGCGGCGGTGACGGCGGCGTTCCCGACGCTGCGCTGGAGCGCGAGCAACGAACCGGCCGTGGGGTGGGACAGCGTCGCGGCGGCCTCCGCCGCGCCGGCGGCGCGCGTGGTGGGAGACACCGCCCGTGCGGGGCGCCGTACGGATCCCCTGTCCTTGATCAAGTCGGCGTGTTCCGCCGGCCCTTCGTGAGCGTGCATGAGTGTCCTCTGCGGTGGGAGGGGATCCTCAACGATCGGAGACCGACACCCTACAGCGGCCCCGCACGACGAGACGATCGGCCGCGACCGCAATCCCCGTGACCCGGGCGGGAGTTGGGCGAACCCGTGCCCCGGGGGTCAGGCGCCTCCCGGCGTCACCAGGCCCGACTCGTAGCCCACGATGACCAGTTGCGCCCGGTCCCGCGCCCCCAGCTTGCCCATGATGCGGCTGACGTGGGTCTTCGCGGTGAGTGGGCTCAGTCCCAGGGAGTCGGCGATCTCGGTGTTGTTGAAGCCGCGTGCGACCAGTGTGAGCACCTGGCGCTCCCGGTCCGACAGGCAGTCGGGGCCGCCGCCGCCCGCCACCGGCACCGCGGGACTGCGCAGGAAACGCTCGATGAGCCGTGCCGTCGGGCCCGGTGACAGGAGCGCGTCACCCGCCGTCACGGTGCGGATCGCGTCCAGGAGTTCGGCGGGCTTGGTGTCCTTGACCAGGAAGCCGGAGGCGCCCGCGCGGAGGGCCTCCACGATGTTGTCGTCGGTGTCGTAGGTGGTGAGGACCAGCACCTTCACGCCCGCCAGGTCCTCGTCGGCCGCGATGAGCCGGGTCGCCTCGATGCCGTCCAGGTCGGGCATGCGGATGTCCATGACGACCAGGTCGGCGCGTTCCGTGCGGGCCAGGTCGACGGCCTGGCGGCCGGTACCCGCCTCGCCGACGACCTCCATGTCGGGGGCCGACGCGACGAGCAGGGCGAACGCGGCGCGGACGAGGTTCTGGTCGTCCGCGAGCAGCACTCGTATGGTCATCCGTCAGTCGTCTCTCTTCGGGGTCACGGTCGTCAGGGGTGCGGGGGCGGGCGCCGAAGGCGCCGAAGGTGCCGGGGACGCCGTGGGGACCGGCAGCACGGCCCTCACCCCGAAGCCGCAGGCACCCCCGCCCCGCGGCCCGGCGTCGAGTGAGCCACCCACGCTGCGGGCGCGTTCGCGCATGCCGACGAGGCCGAAGCCGGGGGTGCCGTCGGGGTCGGGGCCGATCCCGTCGTCGGTCACGGACAGGCTCAGGACACCTCGCCCGGCGTGCACCTCGACGCGGACGGACGGTTCCGGGCCCGCGTGGCGTACGGCGTTGGTCAGCGCCTCCTGCACGATGCGGTAGGCGGCGGCGCCGACCGCCGGCGGGACGTCGCCGGCGCGCACCGACAGGTCCACCCGCGCTCCGGCCAGCCGGGCGGCCTCGGCCAGGTCGGGCAGGCCGTGCAGTCCGGGCAGCGGGCCGCGGGCGTCGGGGGCGTCCTTCTCCCGGAGGACCTCCAGCGTGGTCCGCAGTTCGCCGCGCGCGCTCCGGCAGGTGTCGGCGATGTCGTCGAGGGCCTTGGCGACGGCGGCCCGGTCCAGCCGCTCGGGGTCGGCGGTCAGGACGTGCGCGGCGACGGAGGTCTGCACGCCGATGAGGGTGATGCTGTGCGCGAGCAGGTCGTGCAGGTCCCGGGCGACGCGCAGGCGCTCCTCGGCGACACGGCGCCGGGCCTCCTCCTCGCGGGTGCGTTCGGCGCGCTCGGCCCGCTCGACGATGGAGGCCACGTACTGGCGGTAGTAGCGGACGTCGACCCCGGCGAAGAGGATGGCGACCACCCAGCCGGAGATGCGGATCAGCTCGACGGCCTGGTGGGTGTTGACGGTGAGCATGACGCTCACCGACGCCGTGAGGACCGCGACGCCGGTCAGGATCGTGCGCAGCGGGCGGCCGGTGACGGCGAGCGTGTAGAGGGCGACGTAGGAGGCGGCACCGGGCGCGGTGTGGTTGTTGTCCATGGCGTGGTACGGCCCGACGAAGGCGAACACCGCCGCGAGCACCAGCAGCGGGTGGCGTCGCCGCCACACGATCGGGACGTGCGCGGCGACCAGCAGCGCCCAGCCCACGGAGTCCGGGCGACGGCCCTCGTCGGTGAACGACGCCAGGCAGACCGCGCCGGCGAGGAGGACCACGGCGAGCACCGCGTCGTTGCGGTCGCGGTGCGGCGCGGTGAGCGGGTCGCGGTTGATCGCGGCCATGATCCGCTCACCGACGCGGGAGGGCCCGGACGCTGCCGGAGTGGTTGCCTGCACGCGCCCATCCTCCGCGACGGACGCGCCCCTCCGGGAGAGGAGGGGCGCACTCCGGTAGCCGGGCCGCTCAGACACCGACGGACTCCCGCTCCCCCGCCCGCGCCGGCGCCTCGGGCGCCCGGGACAGCCGGCCCGGCCACCACACCCGGCGCCGCAGGACGACGCTCGCGCTGGTGACGAGGTAGGTGCGGACGAGGAAGGTGTCGAGGAGGACGCCGACCGCGATGACGAAGCCCAGCTCGACGAGTTGCACCATCGGCATGTTGGTGAGCACCGCGAAGGTGGCCGCGAGGACGAGCCCGGCGGAGGCGATGACACCGCCCGTGGTGCGCAGCGCGGTGAGCGCGGCCCGCGTCGGTTCGGCGCCGTGCAGGGACTCCTCGCGCATGCGGTGCATCAGGAAGATGCCGTAGTCGACGCCGAGGGCCACCAGGAACACGAAGGACAGCAGGCCCAGGCCCGGGTCGGTGCCCTCGAAGCCGAAGACGGGGCCGAAGACGAGCCCGCCGATACCGAGGGCCGCGCCCCACACGGCGACGACGGCGGCGACCAGGATCAGCGGTGCGACCAGCGAGCGCAGCAGCACCACGAGGATCAGCAGGACCGACAGCAGCACGATCGGGACGACGATGACGGTGTCCCGGGCGCTGGTGTCCTCCAGGTCGATCTGCTGGGCGCTGGGGCCGCCGACGTAGGAGCCGTCGAGCTTGTCGCGCAGGGCTTCGATGGTGGCGGTCTCGGCGGCCGACTGGGGCGGGGCGGCGGCCAGGACGGTCAGCTCCGTCCAGCCGTCACCGCTGCGGCCGGCCTCGGCGCTCTCCACACCCCGTGTGTCGCGGGCCTCGGCGAGGACGGCCTCGGCTCGGTCGGCCGGGGCCATGACGGTGATGGGCTGCGTGCCGCGCTCCGGGTAGGCGGCGGCGAGGGTCTCCATGGCGGCGATGGCCTCGGGCTTGCTGGTGAAGGTGTCCTCCTGCTTGAGGGAGCCGGGCAGGTTGAGCGAGCCGAGGGCCAGCGCGCCGAGCAGGAGGGCGCCGCCGACGAGGACGGTGCGGGGCCGGCGCTCGGCGGAGCTGCCCATCGCGGTGAACAGCGACCTGCGGGCCTTGGGCGTGCTGCCGTAGCGGGGTACGAGGGGCCAGAAGACGCGGCGGCCGAGCAGGACCAGGATCGCGGGGAGCAGGGTCAGCATGGCGGCCAGCGCGCACAGCACGCCGACCGTGCCGAGCGGGCCCATGCCCCGGCTGGAGTTGAGGTCGGCGGCGAGCAGGCACAGCAGTCCGGCGGCGACGGTCCCGGAGGAGGCGAGCACGGCGGGGCCGCAGCCGCGCAGGGCGGCGACCATGGCGTCGTAGGGGCGTTCGATGCGGCGGAGTTCCTCGCGGTAGCGGGAGACGAGCAGCAGCGCGTAGTCGGTGCCGACGCCGAAGACGAGGATCGTCATGATGCCGGAGCTCTGGCCGGAGACCGAGGTGCCGAACCACTGGTTGAGGCCGTAGGCGACGCCCATGGAGAGGTAGTCGGCGATCCCGGCGACGGCGAGCGGGACCAGCCACAGGAACGGGCTGCGGTAGATGAGGATCAGCAGGAGGGCGACGACGGCGGCCGTGGTGTAGAGCAGCGGGCCGTCGAGGGAGTTGTAGACCTCGCTCGCGTCGGTGGCGAGGGCGCCCGCACCGCCGACCTCGACGCTCAGCCCGTCGCCGCCCTCGGCGACGTCCCGTACGGCGTTGGCCAGGGCGTCGCGGGCCTCCTCGTCCTGGCCGGGCTCGGTGGAGGCGACCGGGTACATGAGCGTCGTGCCGTCCTCGGACGGGATGGCCGCCGGGCGGTCGGTCAGCCGGTGCGCGGACGCGATCTCGGCGATCTGGTCGGCGGCGGTGGCCTTGTCGGCGGCGGTCAGTCCGGCGTCGCGGTGGTAGACGACGACCATCTCGGTGGCCTCGCCGCCCGGCAGCCGGTCCTGGATCTTCGCGACCTGCGTCGAGTCGGCGCTCGCCGGCAGGTAGTCGACGGCGCGGTCGCGCTGCACGTCCGAGAGTTTCGACGCGAACGGCGAGGCGATCGCCAGTACGGCGATCCACAGTCCGAGCACCAGCCAGGGCACGGCCCGGCGTCGCCCCCCGCTCGTCCCCGCACCTGTCCTTGCTGCCCCCATGTGACGGACTCCCCTCCGGTCGGATGTCTGGGTCGGTCTCCAGACTTCCGCCGGCGGGACGCCGATACGTCGGGCGCGAGAGCGAGTCCGCGGCTACCTCCCGGGGTGACGCGGGGCCCTCGTTACTCCCCGGGGAGTACCCCGAGGTGCCGGTCAGGCCCGGTCGACCATCCAGTTGCCGTCCTGCTCGGCATCGACCCGCACCTCCAGCTCACGCAGGCCCATGCCCGCGTCCCAGAGTTCCCTGAAGCGCTTCAGCCGGTCCCGTACGTAGTCCTGGCGCGCGGTGAGCCGGGTGCGGACGTTGACGTCGCGCAGGTCCTGCTCGATCTCGAACGACACCCCCTCGTCGTAGAGGATGAAGTCGTTCGTGGTGCCGCGCTGGAGGTGCGGGGGCAGCTCGGGCAGGACGGCCACGCGTACGTCGATGCGCCGCAGTTCCTGCTCCTCGCACAGCCGCAGCAGCCGGTCGTCGAGCTCGCGCGCGCTCTCCAGCAGGAACAGCCGGCGCACCGACACGCCCTGCTCGTCGATCGCCGTCTGCTGGGCGTCGAGGTAGCGGCCCGCGGGCTCGCTGTTCCAGAACTCCCGGTCGACGGCGGTGCTGGTGGCGCAGATGGACTGCTCGGCGGCGCGGGTGAGGGTGAGCATCCAGTCGTGGTTCTCGCCCGGGCACTCGGTGGTCAGGTTGGTGAGGTCCGCCATGTGGCCGACGACCCGCGCCATCTCCAGGTGGACGAAGGTGTGCAGGATCGAGGGTTCCGGCAGCAGGACGTCGGCGAAGCCCTTGGCCAGGTCGGGCACGCTGTCGATGCGGACCGGGCCCAGCGGGCGGGACTCGGCGGCCCCGTGGTCGGCCTGCGCGACGTGGGTCTCGACCAGCTGTTTCACGTCCTGGGTGTGCCGGGTCAGCCCGGACTTCAGCTCGTCGTCGTAGCGGTTCAGGCCCTCCCGCACGGCGGCGGTGTTCTCGGCCAGGGCGCTCTCCACCCGGCGGGTGTGCTCCTCCAGCCGGGCGTGCCCCGGGCGCGGGGCCAGGCCGATGACGTACTGGACGAGCATCGCCGCGCCCGCGCAGAGCACGGCGGCCGCGAACTGGCGCGGTGTTCCGTCGTCGGGGCTCAGCAGGGCCGTGACGCCCCAGAAGAGGGCGCCGACGACCAGGGCGATCAGCAGCATGCGCGCCCAGGGGGACTCCCCCCTCAGGGCGGCCGGGCCGGGCGGGCGGTTCGTGTCGTCGGGTCGGGGTGACTGTGCCGTGCTCATCTCGCTTCTCCCCCCGTTGGGATACGCGTCGGATCGGGGTCGATCGGGGTGCGGGGATGTGCGTGGGAGGCGTCGGCGCCCCGGTCAGGGGACCGGTTCCACCTCCTGGTGGGGTGCGGGAATGGCGTGCAGGGTGAGCTGGTCCCGGATGCGCTGCACCAGCGTCCGCCACTGCCGGGTGAAGCCGGGCCGCTCCTCCAGCGGGTCCCACAGCGGGGCCAGTTCCGGCCCCACCCGGGCGCGGGGCATCCACAGGTGCAGCAGGTGGTCGACGGCCGGGCGCAGGGTCCGGACGACGGCGCCGGCGTCCCGGGCGGCTCCGGTGCCCAGGCGGACGCCGTCGAGCATGCGGACCACCGTGGTGAGCAGCCAGTCGTGCAGGGCGAGGTCCTCGCAGAGTGCGGCGAGGCCGTCGGCGGGGGTGCCCTCGGGCACCCGGAGGCGGACGGTGCGCAGCTCGTCCTCGGCGAGGGTGAACCGCTCGATGGACGGGCCGTCGCCCGGATCGGCGGGCAGGGCGGCCCAGCGCAGCCGGGTGGGGCGGGACCGGAAGGGCGGGCGCTGGTCGAGCAGGGGGTGGCGCAGCAGCCGGGTCAGCAGCCCGTCGGCGATCAGTCCGGCGTCGAGGTCGCCGTGGCGTCCGCCGCCGAGCACGCCCCGCGCGACCGCCTCGTGGGGCAGCTTCCCGAGCGGCTCGACCATGCCGGGGCGCACCAGGTACTCGCCCCACGGCCGTCGCTGGTCGGGACCGGTGGCGGGGACGCGGAAGCGGGCGGAGGTCTGCAGGACGCGCCCCTCGGTGAGCGCGGCCCGTGCGGCGACGGTGCCGACCGCGCGGATCCGGGCGCCGTTGGCGCTGGGCAGCGGGCAGTCGACGCCGGTGAGGGTGTCGGGAGAACGCGCGTAGAGGCTCGGACGCTCGGAGGTCAGCACCCGTTCGTCGGCGCGCAGGGACAGGAGCTGGGCGGCGGCCCGGATGTCGAGGGCCTGCCGGGCGGGCAGCAGGCAGGTGCGGACCTCGCCGCAGGCGAGCACGGCGCGCGGTGAGATCTCCGCCGGCGCCATGTCACAGCCCCGAGTAGTACACGTAGGAGATGCGGTCGGCGACCGAGTCGGGGACGGCCGTGCGCTCCCGTCCGGAGCGGTCGGCGACCTGTGCCAGCGCTCCCGGGTCGACCTCGGTCTGGTCCAGGATCACGCGGACGGCGTGCTCGACGGGCAGGAAGCGGGTGGGCAGGACCGAACAGGTGCGGTAGGCGGAGAAGGGGTCGGCGCGGTCGTTGAGCCGGAGCAGGGGGGGCAGTTCGTCCCAGTCGTCGGGGAAGCCGGCGACGGTGTGCGGCTGGGGGACGAGGACCGCCTCCCCCTCGTTGCGCAGCAGTCCCAGGCGGGCGAGCTGCCACACGGCGGCGAGGAAGGGGCAGGACCAGGTGCGGTGCCCGTCGGCGTCGTCGCTCCACAGTTCGACGTCGAGGAAGACGGAGTGGCGGCGGGCGGCGGTCTCCCTGGGCGGCTGCCACTCGACGGCCCGCTTCATGGCCTGCGGGGCGCGGGCGACGGGGCTGCGTTCGCCGTTGGCGAGCCATCCGGTCTGCGCGGCGGGCGGCCGCAGGCCGTAGCTGCCGGGCGGCGGGGACTCGACGATGCGGCCGGCCACCGCCTCGGCGACGGGCACCTTGCCGGCGGTGGCGCAGCCGGACTCGCGGGCCAGGTAGTCGATGGTCAGCCCGGCCCGCTCGGCCTCCGCGAGCAGCATGGGGACGACCGCGGCGGGCGTGGAGAAGCGGGTGAAGTAGTCGTCGATGAGGAAGCAGGTGCTGATCCGGGCGCGTTTGCCGCCGGCCCGGGCGGTGGCGGCGGCGCGGGCCGCCTCCACCCAGGGGCGTACTTCGGTGAAGTGCCGGCGCAGGCGCTCGGGTCCGGCCTCGAAGTCCTCCATGTAGAGGTGGCCCAGCTCCAGGGAGAGGTGGGCCAGCGGCACCGACTGGGTGCGCGGCTCGGCGGCGGTCTCCCGGAACACCGCGTCCGTCATGGCCGCCCCCAGTGCGAGTCGTCCGTCAGGCGCCGCGCGATCTCCTCCAGCGCCTCCAGCGTCTCCTTGTTGGCGATCTGGGTGGAGAGCACGTCCTCCTCGGTGATGAGCTGCTCGCGCCACTGGAGTATGGGCTCCAGCGGTACGACGCCGAGGACGACACTGTCGCCGATGCGGTGCTCGGCGGCGAGCCGGCGCAGCGCCTCGTCGCAGGCCTGCATCCAGGCGGCCTGGGCGGGCGAGCCCTGGGACCACAGCGGCGACTCGGGGTCGGGTACGGCGGCCCGCACGAAGCGGATGGCGGCCAGCAGGCTCTCCTCGTCGTGCCCGCGTTCGACGCCTCCGCCGACGATGCCGTGGTCCGCGTGGACGAGCCCCGAGGCGGCGATGACGTGCTGCCGGGTCCAGCGGTGGAAGACCAGCCAGCGGAAGGGGACGTTGCGCATCCGGGGGTGGGCGGTGGCCGCGAGGACCAGGTCGACGGCGTAGCTGCGGCCGGCGCTGAGGTCGACGACGGTGATGTCGAACTCGCCGTTGATCCGCAGCAGCAGGTCGATGCACCGCTCCAGGGACTCCTCGCCGATGGCGAACTCGCCGCCGCCGGCGTCGCCGGGGAACAGGACGAGGCGGCCGGACTGGTTGGGGCGGGCGCGCAGCAGGGGGTGCTCGGTCTGCCGCCACACGTCGATCCTGACCGGCTCGGCGACCTCGCCCTCCAGGTAGGAGTGGAGGCCGCGTTCCTCGGTGCCGCGCATCGCGCCGGGCACGTCGAAGACGGCGGCGGCGGTGGGCGAGCCGAAGTCGAAGTCCACGTAGGCCACGTGGTCGCCGGTGAGGGCACGCTGGTACGCCAGGTTGGCGCTGGTCACCGAGCGCCCCGTGCCTCCTTTGTCGGAGGCGGCGAAGACGAGCACACTCACACCTCCTGCGCGGCGGCACCCCTGGCCTGGGCCAGGGTGTCGAGTTCCTGGAGCACGGGCAGGGCCAGGGCGAAGGCGGTGGCGGGCCGGTCGTCGACCAGGCCGCGGGCGCGGTCGAGGCGGCTCTCGATGCTCCGCATGGCCCGGGCTCTGCTGCCGTCGGCGGCGGCGGAGGCCTCCAGCTGCTCCTTGCCGAACAGATGGGTGGCCTCGCTGAGCAGTTCGCGGGCCAGCTCGGCGAGTTCGGGGCTGCGGATGGGCTGCTGCTCGTACAGGTTGCGGGCGGCGACGAGGCATTCGGTGACGCGCTCGGTGATGCTCCAGGACATGCGCAGGCCGACGTTGCGCGCGTCCGGGTAGACGGCCCGGACGTTGTCCCAGAGGCCGGCGCCGTCCTCCTCTTCGATCCGCCGCTTCCACAGGTGCTCGAAGGCCTGCTCGGCGAGGCGCAGCAGCCGGTCCTGGGCGCCGATGTTCCGGGAGAGTTCGGCGAGCTGGATGATCCGCTTGAGGAGCTGGGCGGAGAAGTCGGTCATCCGCCACATGAGGAGCCCGCCGGAGCGCTCGGACCCGGCGAGCGGCATGGTGACGCCGGGGTTGTGCAGCCGGATGGCGGGGTCGTCCCTGGTCATCCGGCTGGTGACGCGGCCGCGGTCGGCGAGGCGCTCCATGATGGCGACGGTGCGGGTGAGGTCGTCGTCGGTCGCCTTCCGGCGCACCAGGTCGTGGACGAGGATGGCCGCGACGGTCAGGGAGAAGTACTCGGACTCCAGGCGCAGGCCGGTGGTCTGCCAGGGCAGGTCCTCCAGGGGCCAGCGCTCGGTGCCGAAGCGGGCGATCGCGGACCAGTACTGCTGGCTGAGCTCCCAGCGCAGGCGCAGTGCCTCGGCGAGTACCTGCTGGTCGGCGTCGAGCAGGCCGAGGGTGAGGGTGCGGTCGGAGAACAGGTCCTGGATGCCGTCGAGGGCGACGACGGTGAAGTACACGTAGGGCAGCCGGTCGGCTATGCCGGCGGGCTGGCCGGGGACCGGGGTGCTCAGGTCGGTGATCTCCGGGGCGTCCTGCACGACGCCCCAGGCCCAGCCGCACTCGAAGAGCTGGCTCTCGTCGCGGATGCCCTCGTCGACCTCGATGCCGCGGCTGAGGCTCTCGATGATGGTGGCGCGCAGGGGGCGTAACCTGCGGGAGAACTGCTGGAGGACGGCCCGGTCGGACTGTCTGCCCTGTCCGACGACCTCGATCAGCCGCTTGCCCTGTTCGGACTCGGCGTCGAAGACGTTGACGGTGAAGGAGCGCAGCAGACTGACCATGGCCGCGGTCAGCCGGGCGTTCGTGGCCTCTCTCAGCTCGGTGATCGCCCTGCGCACCTCGGGGCGGGTCGTGGTGCCCTCGTAGACCTTGAGGAATCCGAGGGTGGCGAGGCAGAGCGTGACGGACATGGAGTAGGAGTCGACCACGCCCAGCTGGCTCTGCTCGTGGGTGATCTCACCGCCGGGCTCGGCAGGCCGGAAGTAGTGTCCGCCGGCGAAGGTGGGGCTGTCGTCCGTCCCGGTGTGGGTGCGCATGAACTGGCTGAGCGCGGTGATCAGGTTGGGCGGGATCTCCAGCCGGCTGCCGACCCGGTCGAGGGCGCGCAGGACGTCACGTTCGGTGGTGTCCGGCTGGTCCAGCCGGAAGGCGGGGACCTCGGTGGCCGGATACAGGAGGCAGAGCAGGCGTTCGGCGTCCGCGACGCTGCTCAGCCCGTCGGTGTCCCCCCACAGGAGTTTCCCGTCGTCGAACGCGTGACGGGCCATGGCCTGCCAGATGTCCAGCAGATGCTGGCGTGGCTTGATCTGCATCCCCGCACCCCTCGTACAGATCTCGTTGCCCTGTGTTCAGCATGGTCCCCGTTCCTACGGGGTGGCAATCTCCGAATTGCGCCGTCCCAGGGCGAGAAGCATTCCCTCGTGTCCCGGCCGCACCACGTGGTGCAGATCGTGGATCTCCAGCTCTCCGGTGTACGGTTCCAGGCTCTCCCTGACCCGGTCCTCGTTCACCCGGTAGGCCGGGTAGTCGTGTTCACCGACGCGGTAGCCGAGCGACTCCTTCATGAACGCGGCGGCGAACGGCGCGCCTTCACTGAGCGCGTTCATGAAGCACCGCACGCCCCGGCGGAACTCGTCGGGGCACTCGGACATCGAGTCGGCGACGAAGAACATCGTCCCGAGGTCCCAGCGCCGGTTTCCTTCCTCCAGGTCGAACAGGTTGCCGCGCTCCACCCGGACGATCTCGCTGACCAGGTTCTTCGCTTCGACGGCACGGTAGGCGGGCGACTCGCTCAGCACCTCCCAGAACGCGTCCCACGCGGTGTCGTACCCGCCCGGGGACACCTGCTTCTCCAGGTATTCGACGTTCGGGTGCGCGTATTCCAGCAGCAGCACCTTCTCGCACCACGGCAGCATGGAGAGCGCGGGGTAGAGATTCGCGCCGGCGCCGACGTCGACGCCCCGCACCGATTCCGGAACGCCCCCGGCGAAGCAGCGGCCGAAATAGTCGCGCATCAACCGGACGATCAGCAGATCGACTTCGAGCGGCGTCCGGTAGTTGTTGTCGACATACACCTCTGGATCGAATTGCGACCAAGGTGCGTCGGCGTTGCGATCCATAGTCACCCTGCCGCGTTCCATTCGATTCCGGACAAGCCCCAGTGTCGTGCACGGTAAGCCACCAGGACACGTCGAGACAGCCGGGAACACGCCAGTCCTCTTCCGTCGGGTGCACGTCCGGCGCACCGTCGCACACCCGAACTCGCCCTTGCACAGGGGAAGTTGGAAGCTCACTCTAGCCAGAAGGAGCCACCGGCCGCCACACGAGGTCTCATTCCTTCGGGTGCGCCGCCGGTGTCGTCGAGTTGACGTCCGCACGTCCTGACTGGGGGTTGCATGACCGCCGAACCGCTGGAACGCTCCTTGGACCGCCACGAGCAGTTCCCCGGGGAGCCGTACCCGGACACCCTGCCACTGGTCCTGCGGACGGCCCGGGAGTCCGACCTGCCCGAACTCCGGCGGCTCGACGAGGAGGTCTTCCAGGAGGTCGCCTATCCCGGCTTCCTCCTGCGCCAGCTCTTCGACATGTACGAGGAGCACTTCCTGGTGCTCGACGACGGAACGGGCCGGCTGCGCGGCTACGTCCTCGCCGCCACCAGGGCGCTCGGCGGGGACAGCTGGATCCTCGGCCTGTGCGTCACCCAGGACCGGCGCCGGCACGGGCTGGGCCGGGAGCTGATGACGGAGGTCCTGAGCCGGCTGCGCCGGGACGGCATAGGGGTGGTCCGGCTCACCGTGGAACCCGCCAACCTCGCCGCCATCCTGCTCTACCGCTCCCTGGGCTTCCGCCCCGAGGAACCCGACGGCGGCCTGCGCCCCGACTACTTCGGCCCGGGCATGCACCGCCAGATCATGCGCCTGGACATTCCCGGGTAGGGGGCGGGCCGGGAGGCCGGGCTACGAGGGCGTGCCCGCCGACTCCAGGAGGCGGGTCACGTCGTCGGAGCAGAGGGTGAGGGCCGCGCCGACCGTCGCGAGGGTGTCGCGTTCGGCGGGGGTGTAGGGGCCGTCGGCCAGGGCGATGCGGGCGCCCTGGAGCAGGATCGACTCGCGGCCGACGGTGGCGAGGTGCGGGGCCAGCGGGTCCAGGGCCTCGTGCAGTTCTATGGCCAGGCCGGGCACGCAGGGCTCCCCGCGGACCCGGCCGGTGTCCGCCTCCAGCGCTTCGACCAGCGCGTTCAGCTGGTCCTCGGTGCAGTCCTCGAAGCCGGCCGCGCGCACCGCGACGGCCGCCGTCTCCAGTGACGTACGGGAGCAGGTGCCGCCCGCGGTCAGGACCGCGAGGGCGACGGTGTGGACGGCGTCGCGGAGCATCGCGGAGAAGCGGGTGGTGGTCGGGTGGTCGAGGACGTCGGTGCCGTAGTGGCGGCGGCAGGCCGCGCACTCGACGGTGGGCGCGGACTCGCCGCGCGGCAGCACGGGCACGCCGAGCAGGGTGAAGCGGCGGCGGCCGGTGAGCCGCTGGTAGTTGCGGTCGCCTCCGCAGCCGGGGCAGAAGAACTCGCCGTCGCCGACGGGTGTCCACGCGGTGCGCGTGCCCAGCATGCGTGGCAGCCGGGCAGCTCGGCCGTTCCGTCCCCGTCCAGGCAGCACGTCGCACCTCCGTAACCGCGCGACAGCATCGTCGCGCTGGCGTGATGTTAGCCACATCACCGACGTGGAGTCAGTACCCGGGACGAGACCTTTCCGTGACCTGCACATGGAGATGGCCGGTATACGACGGGGCCCCGCCCGCCGTTTTCCGGCGAACGGAGCCCCAAACCGCCGATTCGGCTGGTCAGCGAGTAGCGCGGTTGACGGCGGAGACGACCGCCTTCAGCGAGGCGCGCGTGGTGTTCGCGTCGATTCCGATGCCCCACAGGACCTTGTCGCCGATGGCGCACTCGATGTAGGACGCGGCCTGCGCGGAGGCGCCCTCGCTCATCGTGTGCTCCTGGTAGTCCAGCAGGCGTACGTCGATGCCGACGCCCTGCAGGGCGTGGAAGAACGCCGAGATCGGACCGTTGCCGGTGCCGACCAGGGTGGTCTCCTCGCCGTCGACGGTGGCGTCGACGGTGAGGGTGTCGATGCCGTCGCGGTCGGTCGTGGTCTGGCCGTTGGCGACCTGGATGCGGCCCCAGGGGTTGTCCGGGTTGGGCAGGTACTCGTCCTGGAAGACGTCCCAGATGGCCGTCGGCGTGATCTCGCCGCCCTCGGCGTCCGTCTTGGCCTGGATCAGCTTGGAGAACTCGATCTGCATCCGGCGCGGCAGGTCCAGCTTGTGGTCGTTCTTGAGGACGTAGGCGATGCCGCCCTTGCCGGACTGCGAGTTGACGCGGATGACCGCCTCGTAGGAGCGGCCGACGTCCTTGGGGTCGATCGGCAGGTAGGGGACGGCCCACTCGATGTCGTCGACGGTGACGCCCTTGGCCTTCGCCTCGGCCTCCATCGCGTCGAAGCCCTTCTTGATGGCGTCCTGGTGGGAGCCGGAGAAGGACGTGTAGACCAGGTCGCCCACGTACGGGTGGCGCGGGTGGACCTCCATCTGGTTGCAGTACTCCCACGTGCGACGGATCTCGTCGATGTCGGAGAAGTCGATCTGCGGGTCGACGCCCTGGGAGAACAGGTTCATGCCCAGGGTGACCAGGTCGACGTTGCCGGTGCGCTCGCCCTGCCCGAACAGGCAGCCCTCGACGCGGTCGGCGCCGGCCATCAGCGCCAGCTCGGCCGCCGCCACCGCCGTACCGCGGTCGTTGTGCGGGTGGACGGACAGCACGACGTGCTCGCGGCGGGAGAGGTTGCGGTGCATCCACTCGAAGCGGTCCGCGTGCGTGGACGGCGTGGAACGCTCCACGGTGGCGGGCAGGTTGAGGATGATCTCGCGGCCGGGGCCGGGCTGGTAGGTGTCCATCACCGCCTCGCAGACCTCCAGGGCGAAGTCCAGCTCGGTGTCGGTGAAGATCTCGGGGCTGTACTGGTAGCCGAACTCCGTCTCGGGGCCCAGCAGCTTCTCCGCGTACTCCATGACCAGCCGGGTGCCGTCCACGGCGATCTGCTTGATGTCGTCCCGGGAGCCGCGGAAGACGACGCGGCGGAAGACGGGGGCGGTGGCGTTGTACAGGTGGACGGTGGCCCGCCTGGCGCCCTGCAGGGACTCCACCGTGCGCTCGATCAGGTCCTCGCGGGCCTGGGTCAGTACGGAGATCGTCACGTCGTCCGGGATGGCGCCGGGCTCTTCGATGATGGAGCGCACGAAGTCGTAGTCGGTCTGGCCGGAGGCCGGGAAGCCGACTTCGATCTCCTTGTAGCCCATCTTGACCAGCAGGTCGAACATCGCGCGCTTGCGGGCGGGCGACATGGGGTCGATCAGCGCCTGGTTGCCGTCGCGCAGGTCGGTGGAGAGCCAGCGGGGGGCGGTGGTGATGCGCCGGCCCGGCCAGGTGCGGTCGGCGATGTCGACCTGCTCGTATCCGCGGTACTTGGCGGTCGGCATGGAACTGGGCTGCTGGCGGTTGGCCATGTTGCGTGGGCTCCTCGTGATGTCCGCGGTGTGCGGGACGTCCGCGACGTCCGCGTGTTCCGGAAGGACGGCCGACGGCACCACCAAGCTCCGCGGGGAGGGAGTCGGCCTCTTACAGGCCCTCGCCGCGGCAGCTAAGGAGAAGCAGCCCGAAACGCATGATGCCCAGCACCCTAGCCGAGCCACGCGGCGCGCGTGGGTCCGTATCAGTATGCGGGACCACGGAGGGAACCGGGACAAAAAGTGCCGTATACCACTCACCGGCGGCCGGGAGGGCTCCTTGGTGTCGCTTTTCACCAATCGTGGTTGCGGGGGGTGACAGTCGTGTCACGCAGTGCGATGGTTCCGGACATGACGACATCCGGGGGCTTCGAGCCCGTCTTCTGCACCATCGTGCCGCCCCACGTCCTCGACAAGCTCGCCCAGCACGACGACCCCGTGCTCGCCGGACCCGCCCGCCGGACCCTCCAGCGCGACGCCTTCGAGCGCACCCACCGCTCGCTGACCACGGTCATCGGCGCCCCCGCCGTCGCCCCGCGCGCCGACGCCGAGCCCGACAAGCCGCACCGCACGATCTACGACGCCCGGCACGGCACCGACCTGCCCGGCAGGAAGGTGCGCGGCGAGGGCGAGGAGCCCGGCCAGGACGCCACCGTGAACCGCGCCTACGCGGGACTCGGCGCCACCTTCGAGCACTTCCTCAAGATCTACGGACGCAACTCCATCGACGGCGGCGGGCTGCCGCTGGACGCGACCGTGCACTTCGACCGCGAGTACAACAACGCCTTCTGGAACGGCGAGCAGATGGTCTTCGGCGACGGGGACGGGGAGATCTTCCTCGACTTCACCATCCCCCTCGACGTGATCGGCCACGAGCTGACCCACGGCGTCACCCAGCACACCGCCAACCTGACCTACTACGGCCAGCCCGGCGCGCTCAACGAGTCGGTGTCCGACGTCTTCGGCGCCCTCATCAAGCAGTACTCGCTCGGCCAGACCGCCACCGAGGCCGACTGGCTGATCGGCGCCGGGCTGCTCGCCCCGCGCGTGACCGGGGTGGCGCTGCGCTCCATGAAGGCGCCGGGCACGGCGTACGACGACGACGTCCTCGGCAAGGACCCGCAGCCCGCGACGATGGACGACTACGTGCGCACCGGCCGCGACAACGGCGGCGTCCACATCAACTCCGGCATCCCCAACCACGCGTTCTACCTCGTCGCCACCGAGCTCGGCGGACACGCCTGGGAGCGGGCGGGGCAGGTCTGGTACGACGTGCTCACCGGTGGCGAGCTGGCGCAGGACGCGCTGTTCACGGACTTCGCGACGCTGACCGTGCGGGCCGCCCGGGAGCGCTACGGCGACGCCGACGAACTGGAGGCGGTGCGCAAGGCCTGGGAGCAGGTCGGGGTGCGCACGCTGTAGTTCCGTACTAGACACGGACCCATGCGGATTCAGGTGAGGCGCACAGGAGGCTTCGCGGGCATCGAACGCCACGCGGAGGTCGACACCACGGGACGCCCCGACGCGGCCGAGTGGCACGCCCTGGCGGAACGGGCGGTCGCCGACGGACGGGGCACGCCCCCCGTCGGGGTGCCGGACGGGTTCAGCTACCAGATCACCGTGGACGGGAGGACGGTGTACGCCGCCGATCCCCGGCTGACGGACGAACAGCGGAGGCTGATCTCGCGGGTGCTGAAGGAGGGGGCGTAACACCGCCCGGGCACGGGGGCGTTGACGTCCCTCACCGACGGTACGGATGATCCCCGGTCGCCGGACGGCTGCCTGTGGGGCGTGGGACGGACCACGGATCAGGGATCAAGGACCACGGATCACGGACGGTACGCGCGCCGGTTCGGGCCCGTGCACGTCGACTTCGGGACGCGCGGGCGCACGCCAAGGCGCCGTACCGCCGGTTCCGGGACGTGATCCGCGCGCAACGGTGAGTACCGGCCGGACGGGCGGGGAGTACCGGCCGGGCGGGCGGGAGGCACTGGCGGGGCGGGCGCGTGAGCATCGGCTGGGCAAGCGCGTCCGCACCGGCCGGGCAAGCGCGTCGGCACCGGTCGGATAAAAGGTCTCGGCGCTGTCGGCGGGGAGTCGTACGCTGGAGGAAGCAGACCACACCCGTCACGCGGCGCACGCCGCAGAGGAGGATGTGCAGGCCTCGAGCGCCGGCCCATGACTCAGACACCCTCAGCTCACACTCCCGCGCAGGGACAGGCGAGAGCACAGTTCACCGTCCCCGCCCAGCACCCCATGGTGACCGTGCTGGGATCAGGCGACTCCCTGTTGCGCGTGATCGAGAAGGCCTTCCCGGCGGCCGACATCCACGTCCGGGGAAACGAGATCAGCGCGGCCGGCGACAACCATGACGTCGCCCTCATACAGCGCGTGTTCGACGAGATGATGCTGGTGCTCCGCACCGGACAGCCGATGACGGAGGACGCAGTGGAACGCTCGATCGCCATGCTCAAGGCGAGCGAGAACGGGGAGAGCGACGGCCAGGAGACCCCGGCCGAGGTGCTCACGCAGAACATCCTGTCCTCGCGAGGCCGCACGATCCGCCCCAAGACGCTGAACCAGAAGCGGTACGTCGACGCGATCGACAAGCACACCATCGTCTTCGGCATCGGCCCCGCGGGCACCGGCAAGACCTACCTGGCGATGGCCAAGGCGGTGCAGGCCCTGCAGTCCAAGCAGGTCAACCGCATCATCCTGACCCGCCCGGCGGTCGAGGCCGGCGAGCGGCTCGGCTTCCTGCCGGGCACGCTCTACGAGAAGATCGACCCGTACCTGCGCCCGCTGTACGACGCGCTGCACGACATGCTCGACCCGGACTCGATCCCGCGGCTGATGGCGGCGGGGACGATCGAGGTGGCGCCGCTGGCGTACATGCGCGGCCGCACGCTGAACGATGCCTTCATCATCCTGGACGAGGCCCAGAACACCAGCCCCGAGCAGATGAAGATGTTCCTCACCCGCCTCGGCTTCGACTCGAAGATCGTGATCACGGGTGACGTGACGCAGGTCGACCTGCCCGGCGGCACGAAGTCCGGCCTGCGGCAGGTGCAGGACATCCTGGAGGGCGTCGACGACGTCCACTTCTCCCGGCTGTCGTCGCAGGACGTCGTCCGGCACAAGCTGGTGGGCCGTATCGTCGACGCGTACGAGCAGTACGACAGCAGGAACGGCACCGAGAACGGTGGTCACAAGGGCCACGGCAAACATGGTGCCAAGGCCAAGGGGAAGTAGACCAGCACGACCATGTCGATCGACGTCAACAACGAGTCCGGAACCGAGGTCGACGAGCAGGCGATCCTCGACATCGCCCGCTACGCGCTCGCGCGGATGCGCATCCACCCGCTCTCCGAGCTCTCGGTGATCGTCGTGGACGCCGACGCCATGGAGCAGCTCCACATCCAGTGGATGGACCTGCCGGGTCCGACGGACGTCATGTCCTTCCCGATGGACGAGCTGCGTCCGCCGGCGAAGGACGAGGACGAGCCGCCGCAGGGACTGCTCGGTGACATCGTGCTCTGCCCGGAGGTCGCCGCCAGGCAGGGCACCGAGGCACCGACGCGGCACTCCATGGACGAGGAGCTCCAGTTGCTCACCGTCCACGGGGTGCTGCACCTGCTCGGCTACGACCACGAGGAGCCGGACGAGAAGGCCGAGATGTTCGGCCTGCAGGCCGCCATCGTGGACGGCTGGCGTGCGGAGAAGGGCCTGACCGGCCCGTCCCCGGCCCCGACCGTCTCATGAGCCTCCCGCTCATCGCCGGCGCGGTCGCCCTGGTGGTGATCGCCTGGCTCGCCGCGTGCGCGGAGGCGGGGCTCGCGAGGGTCTCCAGCTTCCGCGCCGAGGAGGCCGTACGGTCCGGGCGGCGCGGCGCCGGGAAGCTGGCCAAGGTCGCCGCCGACCCGACGCGCTACCTCAACGTGGCGCTGCTGGTCCGCGTCGCCTGCGAGATGGCGGCCGCCGCGCTGGTCACGTACGCCTGTCTGAAGCAGTTCGACGGCACCGGCGAGGCGCTGGTGATCGCCATCGCGGTGATGGTGCTGCTGTCGTACGTGGCCGTCGGGGTCTCCCCGCGCACCATCGGACGCCAGCACCCGCTGAACACCGCGACCGCGGCGGCGTACGTCCTGGTGCCGCTGGACCGGATCATGGGCCCGATCCCGTCGCTGCTCATCCTCATCGGCAACGCCCTCACCCCCGGCAAGGGCTTCCGCCGCGGCCCCTTCGCCTCCGAGGCGGAGCTGCGCGCGCTGGTCGACTACGCCGAGAAGGAGTCCCTGATCGAGGCCGAGGAGCGCCGCATGGTGCACTCGGTGTTCGAACTGGGCGACACGCTCGTGAGGGAGGTCATGGTCCCGCGGACCGACCTCGTCGTCATCGAGCGCTACAAGACCATCCGGCAGGCGCTCACCCTCGCCCTGCGCTCCGGTTTCTCGCGGATACCGGTCACCGGTGACAGCGAGGACGACATCGTCGGCATCGTGTACCTGAAGGACCTGGTCCGCCGGACGCACATCAGCCGGGAGGCGGAGAGCGACCTCCTCTCCACGGCCATGCGGCCGGCGTTCTTCGTGCCCGACACCAAGAACGCCGGTGACCTGCTGCGCGAGATGCAGAAGGAGCGCAACCACGTCGCCGTCGTCATCGACGAGTACGGCGGCACCGCGGGCATCGTCACCATCGAGGACATCCTGGAGGAGATCGTCGGCGAGATCACCGACGAGTACGACCGGGAGCTCCCGCCGGTCGAGGAGCTGGGCGAGGACCGCTTCCGGGTCACCGCCCGCCTCGACATCGGCGACCTGGGTGAGCTGTACGGCCTGGAGGAGTTCGACGACGAGGACGTGGAGACCGTGGGCGGTCTGCTGGCGAAGGCGCTCGGCCGGGTGCCGATCGCCGGTGCCTCGTCGATCGTGGAACTGCCCGACGCCCGCGAACTGCGGCTGACGGCGGAGGCCGCGGCGGGCCGCCGGAACAAGATCGTGACGGTGCTGGTGGAGCCGGTGGGCACGGTGGAACCGGCGAAGGAGGCCGTGCCGGAATGACCCCCGGGCAGCTGCGCGACTTCTGCCTGTCCTTCAACGCCGCCGTGGAGGACTTCCCCTTCGGTCCGGAGATCTCGGTCTTCAAGGTGCTGGGCAAGATGTTCGCGCTGTCCTTCCTGGACGGGCGCCCGCTCACCGTCAATCTCAAGTGCGACCCGGACGACGCGATCCGGCTGCGCGCCGGCCACCCGGGACTGGTCGTCCCCGGCTGGCACATGAACAAGCGGCACTGGAACACGGTGACCGTGGACGGCGGGCTCCCGGACCGTGTCGTGCGGGAGCTGGTCGAGGACTCCTACGACCTGGTGGTCGCCGGACTGCCGCGCGCGGAACGGCTCCGGCTCGACCGGCCGTGACGGAGGCGCCGGGCCGGGAACGGGCGTCGTGCGCGGTGCCGGACGAGGGCCCCCGTGGCGGTGTCTCCCCGGCCCGGGGCGGGACCCCGTGGCGGTACGGGGGGCCGGCGGCTACGTATGCTCGGCCCATGACCGACACCAGCGCGCTCGACCCCGAGGACCGCAAGATCGTCACCCTGGCCCGTTCCGCGCGGGCCCGCAACGGCGTGCCCGAGGGGGCCGCCGTACGCGACGAGACCGGCCGTACCTACGTCGCCGGGACCGTCGACCTGGACTCCCTGAAGCTGAGCGCCCTGCGGACGGCGGTGGCGATGGCGGTGGCGTCCGGCGCGAAGTCACTGGAGGCGGCGGCCGTGGTGACGGAGGCGGAGTCGGCGTCGGCGGAGGACCTGGCGGCGGTACGGGACCTGGGTGGTTCCGGTACGCCGGTGCTGGTGGCCTCGCCCGACGGGACGGTGCGTGACACGGTGACCGCAGGCTGACCAAGGCCGTACACCTGCTTCTCGCGCCCGACGGACTGACCCGCTTTCCGGAGCGGGGCAGTCCGCGGTGTCGCGGTCAGTCCGCGATGTCGCGGTCGGTCCGGGACTCCGGCGTGACGAAACGCTGGTAGGCCAGAGCCCACACGCCGGTCTCGCGACGCACGGCCCTCATCGTGGAGAGCGGGTCATCGGCCCAGCCTTCGAGCAACGACTCGGTGGCCGCCTGGCACGACCGTTCGAAGGCCACGGCGCCCTGCGCACCGCCTGCTCCGGCTTCCAGGAAGCCGACCGTCTCCACGGCCCGTGCGGACATCTCCTCCCGGGACACGGCCTCGTGCCCGGCGAAACGGGCGAGCGCAGCGGCGGCGAGGGCGCGGTAGCCCCCGAGGAACCCCTCGGGGAGGCGGAGCGCCTGAGCCTGCTCGCCGAGCGCGCGGTTCGCGTCCTCGGCCTCCCGTACGACACCGGGATGGATGCCGGAACCGCGCAGGTGTCGCCACACGGCCCGCACGCCCCCGTCCACGCGGTAATGCAGGGACCGGATGCTGTCGTCCGGGCAGGCGGCGAAAACCGCGCCGCCGATCCTCAGGACGACGGAGGCGTCGAAGGCCAGGTCTGCGCCGCGGGCCGAACCCCGCACGTGCGTCTCCTTCCGTACGGCCGCGGTGGTGCGCGGCAGAGACGAAGCGTAGACGTCGGCTCCCCGACGCCCTGCCGTCGGCCCCGGCCACGGAGGTGGTACGGCGCGGCTCCGGGGATCAGGGACAATGGGCGCCATGAGCGTTCGTACCCAGTCATCCGAAGAGTCGGCCGAAGCTGTCCACAGGGCCGGTTTCGCCTGCTTCGTGGGCCGCCCCAACGCGGGCAAGTCCACCCTCACGAACGCTCTGGTCGGGCAGAAGGTGGCGATCACCTCGAACCGTCCGCAGACCACCCGGCACACCGTGCGGGGCATCGTGCACCGCCCGGAGGCGCAGCTGATCCTGGTGGACACCCCGGGGCTGCACAAGCCGCGCACGCTGCTGGGCGAGCGGCTCAACGACGTCGTGCGGACGACGTGGGCCGAGGTGGACGTCATCGGTTTCTGCCTGCCGGCGAACGAGAAGCTGGGCCCCGGTGACCGCTTCATCGCCAAGGAACTGGCCGGGATCAAGAAGACCCCGAAGGTCGCGATCGTCACCAAGACCGACCTGGTGGACTCCAAGACCCTGGCGGAGCAGCTGATCGCGATCGACCAGCTCGGCCAGGAGCTGGGGATCACCTGGGCGGAGATCGTCCCCGTGTCGGCCACCGGCAACCAGCAGGTGGACCTGCTCGCGGACCTGCTGACCCCGCTGCTGCCCGAGGGGCCCGCGCTCTACCCCGAGGGCGACCTGACCGACGAGCCCGAGCAGGTCATGGTCGCCGAGCTGATCCGGGAGGCCGCGCTGGAGGGCGTACGGGACGAGCTGCCGCACTCCATCGCGGTGGTCGTGGAGGAGATGCTCCCGCGCGAGGACCGCCCCGCCGACAAGCCGCTCCTGGACATCCACGCCAACGTCTTCATCGAGCGTCCCAGCCAGAAGGGCATCATCATCGGCCCCAAGGGCAAGCGCCTGAAGGACGTCGGCATCAAGTCCCGCAAGCAGATCGAGGCGCTGCTCGGCACGCCGGTCTTCCTGGACCTGCACGTGAAGGTCGCCAAGGACTGGCAGCGCGACCCGAAGCAGCTGCGGCGGCTCGGCTTCTGACCCGCCCCGGCAGCCCGGCCGAACGGACGGACACCCGGGGCCCCGCCCCGCACGCCTGCCACGCGGCGGCAGCCGCACACCGACACAGCCTGGACCTGCACGTGAAGGCCGCCAGGGACCGGCCGGGCGACCCGGAGCGACTTCGGCGGCTCGGGTTCTGACCCGGCCCGGCAGCCCGGCCGACCGGAGTACTCGGCTTCTGAGGGCCGCCCGCGGCCCGGCCGGTCAGGCCGGGGGGCGGAAGCCGATGGTCGGGACCGCGCGGCGCAGGGGCCACGAGCCGGGCAGGTCGTCCGGGACCAGGTCGGCCAGGAACGCGTAGCGGCTGAGGGCCGTCGGGTCCTGGCTATCGACCGACTGGACCTTGCGCCACCAGGTCGCGATCTCGCACCAGCCGGGCGCGGACAGGGAACCGCCGAACTCCTGGACCGAGAGGGCCGCGGTCAGACCGGCGAAGGCGAGGCGGTCGGCCAGCGGCCAGCCGGCCAGGGTGCCGGTGACGAAACCGGCGACGAAGACGTCCCCGGCGCCGGTCGGGTCCAGGGCCTCCACCTCGATGGCCGGGACCTCGGCGCTCTCCCCCGTACGCCGGTCCACCGCGTACGCGCCGTCCGCGCCGAGGGTGACCACGGCGAGCGGCACGTGCTCGGTCAGGGCGTGCGCGGCGGCGCGGGGGCAGCCGGCGCCCGTGTAGCGCATCGCCTCGGCCGCGTTCGGCAGGAAGGCCTCGCAGTGCGCGAGGTCGGGCAGCCCCGCCAGGTCCCAGGCGCCGGTGTCGTCCCAGCCGACGTCGGCGAAGACACGGGTGCCCCGCGCGGCGGCCTGGGCGATCCAGGGGGCGCGGACGCCGGGCGTGAGGGAGGCGACGGCGGCGCGGGCGCGGGGCGGGCAGGTGGGGGACGGTTCCTCCGGCGGCGGTTCGTGGCCGTGGGAGACCATCGTGCGCTCCCCCTCGTACGCCATCGAGACGGTCACCGGCGAGTGCCAGCCGGGCACGGTGCGCGAAGGGGTCAGGTCGATGCCCTCGCCCTGTGCGAGGGCGTCCCAGCAGTAGTCGCCGTAGTGGTCGTCGCCGAAGGCGGCCGCCAGCGAGGTGCGCAGGCCCAGGCGGGCCAGCGCGGTCGCCATGTTCGCCACGCCTCCCGGGCTCGACCCCATCCCGCGCGCCCAGGACTCGGTCCCGCGCACCGGGGCGGAGTCGAGCCCGGTGAAGACGACGTCGAGGAAGACGGTGCCGGTCAGGTACACGTCCCAGGGCGGGTCCTGCGGGGTGCGCAGGGCGGCGAGGGGATCGACGTGGGGGTGGTGGTGCGACGTCTCGTCCGGGACGTGGCGGTGTGTTCTCTCGTCGGCGGGCATGACGGGCATGGCCGGCACGCCGGAGTCGGTGGACGCGGCGGAGGCGGTGGACGCCGGTGCGGTGGGCGCGGTGGACGTCGGCGCGGTGGACGCGGTGGAGGCTGGCACGGTGCGCTCCCTGGCATGGTGCGGACCCCGCCAGTGTGCACCACGCCGCCGACCGTGCGACGGCGTTCGCACCGGGGTGCCAGGCGGCGGATCGTCGCGGGGACGCGGGAGATCAGGGCCGAGAGGGAGGCCGTGATTCCGGCCGGGGGCGGGCCGGTTCACTGGAAGTGGCGACTTCGGCTACCCAGGACTGAACCCAACAAACGCATATGTGATGTAGATCACATCTTCTCGTCTGTTTCGCGGCTCCCCGCGCTTGATACAAATTGCCCGCGCGTTCCGTTCGTCGACGGTCGTCGCCCCCTCCCCTCCCCACCCTCCTTCCGCATGCCCTGGGAACGCCCGTGTTCGCCCCCCGCACCGCACCCTGGCCCCTCGTCGCCCTTTTCACGGCCGGGTACCTTCCTCCGTATCTGCTGCCCACCACCGTCGGCAGACTCGACACCGGCCTCGCGCTGACCACCACACAGGCGGGTGCCGTCGGCAGTGCGCTGCTGCTGAGTTCGGCGACCGCGGGCCTGCTGCTCGCCTCCCGGGTGCAGCGGATCGGCGCCCGCACGCTGGCCCGGTTCGGCCTCGTCCTGGCCGCCCTCGGCTACGGCGCCGCCTCGCTGACCACCGCCGTGCCCGCCGTCGTCGCCGGCGCGGTCCTGGGCGGCTTCGGCTCCGGTACGGCCACCACGGTCGCCGCCACCCGGATCGCCGCCGAGCAGGATCCGCACCGCGCCTCCACGCTGGGGCTGCTGAGCGTGTCCGCGCTGGCCGGCGCGGTGTACCTGACGGTGCCGCAGCTCGGCCGGGCGCACGGACTGCCGCTGGCCGCGATCGCCCTGACCGCTCTCGCGGCATGGCCGCTGACCGGCCGGCTGCCGGGCGGGACCGCCACGTCACCGGCCGCGCCCGGCACCGGCACCACCGCCCCGCTCCCCCGCCGCCGCTCCGGGCTGGTCCTCGCCGCCACCGTGCTGTGCTGGTCCCTCGCGCAGAACTCCCTGTGGGGCGTCAGCGGCCGGATCGGGCTGACGCAGGCGCAGCTGGGCGACGCCGCCCTCGGGGTCGTCCTCGCCGCCGCGCTGGGCGCGGGACTCGTGGGCGTGCTGGTGGCGGGTGCGCTCGGGCCGCGGCTGGGGCGTGCGATGCCCATCGGGGCCGGGACCGTGGTCATCGCCGGCTGCATCGTCCTGACCGCGTCCGCGACCACCCCCACCGCCTTCGCGGCCGGGGAGATCGCCTGGAACACGCTGTACCCGGTGGTCCTGTCGTACCTGATCGGCCTCGCCGCCTCGCTCGACCCGCGCGGCCGCTGGGCGGTCCTCGTCGGGTCGGCGTCCTCGCTGGGCACGGCGGCCGGGCCGCTGACCGGCACCGCGCTGTCGGCGCAGGCCGGGTATCCGGTCATGGGCCTGGTCCTCGGCGCCGGTCTGCTGCTGGTCGCCGCGCCGATGACCGCCGTCGCCCTGCACACCGGCGGGCGTCCGCTGCTGCCCGGCGCGATCCGCCGCCGCGGTGGCGCCCCGGCCGCCCTGGTCGCCGCCGCCACCGGCACGCCCAGCGGTGCCGTACCCGAGGTCGGTGCCGCGGAGCAGCCGGTCGTGGAGATCCCCGTGGACGCGCAGGCAGTCCCCCTCCGGCGCGCCTACGGCACGGCGGGACCCCGGCAGGCGGCGGCCGCACCGGGGTCCGGGACGGGCTGAGTCAGGCGGAGGAGGGCCGCGTCACGCGGACGGGAACTCGTACGCCTCCACCTCGGCGAGGTACCGCGCGCGCAGTTCCTCGTCGTCCTCCAGGAAGGAGGCGAGGAAGGAGTTGCGGGCCAGCTCCCGCAGCCGCTCCTCGGTGAGGCCGAGGGCCTGGCGTACGGCGTCGAAGTTGTCGCCCGCGTAGCCGCCGAAGTAGGCCGGGTCGTCGGAGTTGACCGTGCACATGAGGCCCGCGTCGAGCATGGCGGGCAGCGGGTGGCCGGCGAGGGTGTCGACCGTGCGCAGCCGGACGTTGGACAGCGGGCAGAGGGTCAGCGGGACGCGCTCGCGCACCAGCCGCTCGACCAGTGCCGGGTCCTCCACCGAGCGCAGGCCGTGGTCGATCCGCTCGACGCCGAGGACGTCCAGGGCCTCGACGACGTACTCCGGCGGCCCCTCCTCGCCCGCGTGCGCGACCCTGCGCAGGCCGAGGGCGGCGGCGGCCTCGTACACCTCGCGGAACTTGACCGGCGGGTGGCCGACCTCGGCGGAGTCCAGGCCGACACCGGTGATGCGGTCGAGGTACGGCTTGGCCGCGTCGAGGGTCTCGAGCGCCGATTCGGCGGACTCGTCGCGCAGGAAGCACATGATCAGCCGGGTGGAGACGCCGTGGTTCTCCCGGCTGCGGCCGAGCGCCCGCCACAGCCCCTCCACGACCGTGCCCATCTCCACGCCCCGGGCGAGGTGCGCCTGCGGGTCGAAGAAGATCTCCGCGTGCCGCACGCCCTGCGCGGCGGCGCGGGCGAGGTAGGCGTTCGCGAGGTCCTCGAAGTCCCGCTCGGTGCGCAGGACGGCCATGAGCTCGTAGTACAGGTTCAGGAAGGACTGGAGGTCCTCGAACCGGTACGCCTCGCGCAGCGCGTCCGTGTCCGCGTAAGGCAGGGACACACTGTTGCGGGCGGCCAGCTCGAAGGCCAGCTCGGGCTCCAGGGTGCCTTCGATGTGGAGGTGCAGTTCAGCTTTGGGCAAAGACATCAGAGAATCGTACGACCGGTTTACCGCCGTTTCGGAACCGGGACTCTCAGTAGGTCGTGCGCCACGGTCAGCTCACCCTCGTAGCCGGCCGCCCGTGCCTGCCGCTCGAACTCCTCCGGGTCCGAGTAGCGCTGGCTGAAGTGGGTGAGGACCAGGTGCCGTACGCCCGCGTCCCGGGCGACCCGCGCGGCCTGGCCGGCGGTGAGGTGGCCGTGGTCGGTGGCGAGGGTCTCGTCCTCGTCGAGGAAGGTGGACTCGATGACCAGCAGGTCGCACCCCTCGGCGAGCGCGTGCACGCCCTCGCAGAGCCGGGTGTCCATGACGAACGCGAACCGCTGGCCGCGGCGGATCTCGCTGACGTCGTCGAGCGGGACTCCGTTCAGCGAGCCGTCGCGCTGGATGCGGCCCACGTCGGGGCCCTTGATGCCGTGCGCGGCCAGGCGTTCGGGCAGCATGCGGCGGCCGTCGGGCTCGGTGAGGCGGTAGCCGTACGACTCGACGGGGTGGGAGAGCCTGCGGGCGTCGAGCGTGTAGGCGGAGGTGACGGCCAGGACGCCGTCGGTGTCGGCCGGTGCCTCGGTGAGGGCGACCGTCTCGCGGTAGGCGGTGGCGTACCGCAGGCGGTCGAAGAAGCGCTGCCCGGAGCGCGGGTAGTGGGCGGTGACCTCGTGCGGCACCTGGTCGAGGTTGATGCGCTGGATGACGCCGGCGAGCCCGAGGCTGTGGTCGCCGTGGAAGTGCGTGACGCAGATCCGGTTCAGGTCGTGGGCGGCGACCCCGGCGCGCAGCATCTGGCGCTGCGTGCCCTCGCCGGGGTCGAACAGGATGCCCTCGCCGTCCCAGCGCAGCAGGTAGCCGTTGTGGTTGCGGTGCCGGGTCGGGACCTGGCTGGCGGTGCCGAGGACGACGAGTTCACGTACGGACATCGTGGCTCGTCCCGTTATCCGGGGGGCCACTCGAGGCCACGGCCGCCGAGGACGTGGGCGTGGGTGTGCCAGACGGTCTGGCCGGCGCCGCTGCCGGTGTTGAAGATGGTGCGGTAGCTGTCGAGCTTCTCCTGGTCCGCGACCGCCCGGGTCTCGCGCAGGACGTCCGCGGCGACCTCCGGGGCGCCGGCGGCGAGGGCGGCGGCGTCCCGGTAGTGGGCCTTCGGGATCACCAGGACGTGGGTGGGGGCCTGGGGGTTTATGTCCCGGAAAGCGACGGTCGTCTCGGTCTCGCGGACGATCGTGGCGGGGATGTGGCCTGCGACGATCTTGCAGAACAGGCAGTCGTCCTGTGGCTCGCCGGACATGGTCCGCTCCTTACGGGGTGATCTTCTGGGGGCATCGTAGCGAGCGCCGGTGCGCGGGGCGCCACGCGCCGGAGCGTACGCGGGGTGGGGCGTACGCGGGGTGGGGCGTACGCGGGGTGGGTGTGCTGCCCGCGCCGGCAGGGCGGACGCCGGGTGGACGTGCCATCCGCACCGACGGGACGGACGCCGGGTGGACGTGCCATCCGCACCGACGGGACGGACGCCGGGTGGACGTGCTGCCCGCGCCGGCTCCCCGGGTGCCCGGGACGGCCGGCCCGCGCCGGCGGGGTGCCGCCGCGCCCGCCCGAGCCGCCCCGCGGCACGAGTGGGCGCGGCCCCGCGGCTAGGGCAGGCCCGGTGGCGTCTTGGCAGGGGCTTCCTCCAGTGCCGCCAGCGCGAGCCGGATCGCCTCGTCCAGTTGCGGGTCGCGGCCCGCCGCGTGGTCCTGGGGGCGCTGCGGGACCTCCACATCCGGCTCGACGCCGTGGTTCTCCACGCCCCAGCCGTAACCCTCCATCCAGAACGCGTACTTGGGCTGGGTGATCAGCGTGCCGTCGACCAGGCGGTAACGGCTGTCGATGCCGATGACGCCGCCCCAGGTGCGGGTGCCGACGACCGGGCCGATGCCGAGCGCCTTGATCGCGGCGTTGACGATGTCGCCGTCGGAGCCGGAGAACTCGTTGGCGACGGCGACGACCGGGCCGCGGGGCGCGTCCAGCGGGTAGCTGGCGGGCCGCATGCCGCGCGGCAGGTCCCAGCCGACGATGCGCCGGGCGAGTTTCTCGACGACCAGCTGGGAGGTGTGCCCGCCGCGGTTCTCCCGGACGTCGACGACCAGGCCCTCGCGGGCCACCTCGATCCGCAGGTCGCGGTGGATCTGGGCCCAGCCGGGGGCCTGCATGTCGGGGACGTGGAGGTAACCGAGCCGTCCGCCGGACTTCTCGTGGACGTAGGCGCGGCGGTCGGCGACCCAGGCGTGGTAGCGCAGGGGCTCCTCGTCGGCGAGGGGGACGACGACGGCGTGCCGGAGTTCACCGCCGCCGGACGGGGCGATGGTCAGCTCGACCGGCTTGCCGGCGGTGCCGACCAGCAGCGGGCCGGGCCCGGTGACGGGATCGACGCCCTGCCCGGCGACCGCGACGATCGCGTCCCCGGCGCGCACGGCGACACCGGGCGCGGCGAGCGGGGAACGGGCGTCGGGGTCGGAGGTCTCCGAGGGCAGGACGCGGTCGATGCGCCAGGTGCCGTCCTCGTGGCGGGAGAGGTCGGCGCCGAGCAGGCCCTGCCGGGCGCCGCCGCCGTGGCCGCCGCGCGGGACGACGTAGGCGTGCGAGGTGCCGAGTTCGCCGTGCACCTCCCAGAGGAGGTCGACCAGGTCGTCGTGGGTGGCGAGGCGGTCGAGGACGGGGCGGTAGCGGTCGAGGACGGCGTCCCAGTCGACGCCGTTCATGTCGGGCCGCCAGAAGTGGTCCCGCATGACGCGGCCCGTCTCGTCGAACATCTGGCGCCACTCGGCGGCCGGGTCGACGGTCTGCCGTACGCGGCTCAGGTCGACGGTGATGTTGGTGTCGCTGTCCTCGTCGGCGGAGGCCCGCCGGTCGCTGGGGACGACCTTGAGGCGTCCGTCGGCCCACAGCAGCACCCGCTTGCCGTCGCCGCTGACCTCGAAGTGGTCGGCGTCGCCGGCGAGGTGCTCGACGCGCTGCTGGGCGAGGTCGTAGCGCTCCAGCTCGGTGTGCGGGTCGGGGTCGTCCGGGGTGGCGCGGGAGGCGCCGAGGACGCCGGTGACCGGGTGGCGCAGCCACAGGACGCCGTCCTTGGCGGCGCGCAGCCGGGAGTAGCGGGCGGCCTCCACCGGGAACGGCACGATGCGGTCGGCGAGGCCCTCGATGTCGATCCGGGTGGTCGGGGTGCCCTCGCTGTCGGGGGTCTCGTCCCGGTCCGGGGTCTCGAAGGGCCGTCCGTGGCGCTGCGGGCCGAAGGGCGACGGGGTGGTCGCGGCCAGCGTGATCAGGTACGGGCGGGCGCCCTCGACGAAGGCCAGGTCGAAGACGTGCTCGTCGTAGACCGGGTCGAAGGAGCGGGTGGAGAGGAAGGCGAGGTGCTTGCCGTCCAGGGTGAAGGCCGGCGAGTAGTCCTTGAAGCGCAGCGGGGTCGCCTCGCTCACCGACAGGTCGGTGGTGCCCGCGAGCTTGAGCTGGCGCAGCGGGCTCGGGCCCGGGTGGGACCAGGTGAGCCAGGCGGAGTCGGGTGAGAAGACCAGTCCGGAGGCGTCGCCGTCCTCGCTGCGGTCGACCTCGCGGACCTCGCCGGTCTCGCGCTCGACGAGCAGGACGCGTCCGTCGTGCGAGGCGACGGCGGCGCGGCTGCCGTCCGGTGCCATGGCGAGGCCCAGGACGCGGCCGAGCTGTCCGGCGGCGAGGCGCCGCGCAGTGGCGCCGGGCGCCAGTCCGGTGGCGGGCGCGAACTCCAGGGCGTCGTCGCCCTCCGCGTCCGTCACCCACACCACCCATTCCTCGCCGTCGGCGCGGAAGGTGCGCGGCAGCCGGGTGCGTACGCCGGGCGTCGCCGCGAGCGCGCGGGCCGGGCCGGCGCGGTGGGTGACCCAGTGCACGCCGCCGCGTACGGCGACGGCGCTGCCGCGCGCTGTGTGGTCGGGTGACGCGGAGCCGAACCAGCGGGCGGCGTTCACCGGGTACGCCTGGAGGTCGACGCGGGCGCCGCCGAGCCGGATGTCGAGCCGGCGCGGCTCTGCGCCGTCCAGGTCGTCCAGCGTCCACAGTTCACCGGCGCTGGAGTAGACGACGCGGGTGCCGTCGGTCGCGGCGTGCCGGGCGTAGAAGCCTCCCCCGCTCTCGGCTTCGCTCGAGCGGGAGGTGCTCCCGAGGGGGGTGTGCCGGCGCAGGTCGGAGCCGTCGGCGAGGGAGGAGTAGAGGGCGCCGGTGCCCTCGTGGTCGGAGAGGAACGCGATCCGGTCGCCGACCCAGAGGGGGTACTCGATGTTGCCGTCGAGGTCGCTGTGCAGCCGTACGAACTCGCCGGCCTCCCCGTCGCCGTCCCCGTCGATCCACAGCTTGCCCGCCGTGCCGCCCCGGTAGCGCTTCCACCAGGCGGCCTCGCGGCCCATCGAGACGGACAGCAGCACGGTGCGCGGCCCGTACGCGACGTCGCCGACGGGCCCGTACGGCAGGGTGGCGGCGGGTCCGCCGTCGAGCGGGACGGCGCGGGCCCAGCTGCGGCGCAGGCTGGCCTGCCCGTGGGCGCTGAGGGCGAGGACCTGACCTTGCGGGGTCCAGCCGCGCACCTGGGTCTTCGGGCTGCCCCAGTGGGTGAGTCTCTTGCCGGCGCCGCCGTCGACGGGGGCGATGTGCACCTCGGGGGCGCCGTCACGGGTGGACGTCCAGGCGACCGTGGTGCCGTCGGGCGAGATGCGCGGGTGGTTCACCGGCACGTTGTCGGCGCTGACCCGCCAGGCCCGGCCGCCGTCGAGCGGGGCGAGCCACACGTCGTCCTCGGCGGTGAAGGCGACCAACTCGCCGTGCGGGTGCGGAAAACGGAGGTAGGCAGTCGCTGCGGGCTGTGTCACCCCTTCACCCTATGCAGGGGCGGGGTCCGCCGACAGAGGTTCGGATCACTTACCGGCCACGGCACGCGCGCCGTGGCCGTTACTTGCCCCGCACCGGCCGGCAGTGCGGGTCGTCCGGACACCAGATGGTCCGGGTGACGGTCACCGTGGGCCCGGGCTGCTGCGGGGAGGGCCGGTTCGCGGGCGGGGCGCTCGTGGCGTCGCAGTTGCCCAGCCCCTGGACGCGGAACAGCTCCTTGCCGTCCACCTCGCCGGTCAGCACGCCGCGCACACAGGCGCCGTTGACGACCCGGGTCACCTCGCCGTCGACGGCGATGTCCTTCCCGTCGCCGGTCTCCCCCTCGCAGTCGACGGAGGCGACGGTGTCCTCGCCCGCCGAGGCGGTGGCGCCGTCGTCCCCGAAGGACGCGGTACAGGTGAGCCACCGCACGTCCGCCTTCCGCCGCTCCAGTTCGCGTGTCGCCGTCTGGTCGGTCGTGTACGCCACCGACGCGGAGCTGAGTCCGCCCGGTTCACACGCGGTGGCACCGCCGACGGCGACGATCACGCCGACGACGACCGGAGCCACCCGCCAAATCCGCCTCGATGCCCCCATGAAGGGCAGCCTGCCACCGGTGCGGTGCGGACGGTAGGGCGCATACGGCCACTCCTCACTACCGTGGGCGCATGCACAGCGGACGTCGGCGCAGAAGGCTCGTCGTGGACGAAACGACCGCCTACGTGTGGTCGGTGCGTCACCGTCACAGCCGCACGGGACCCTGCCAGGAGGTACTCAGCCTCTCCCGGGACGGGACGACGACCCGTCTGCTGTTCCCGGGCGGCGAGGGACGGTTCGTCCCCGACGGCTTCCTGCCCTCGGGCTGCGTGGCCATGGGGGACGCGTCGCTCAACCTGCACGAACCCGGTGTCGTACGGGGTTTCGTCGACGAGGCGGCGCGGCGCGGACTGCTCGGCCGGTCCGCGGACCTGGACGGCTGGGAACTGTTCCCGGCGGTCGCCGCGGCCCGCGCCGGAGACGGCTGACGGCTGACGGCCCGCAACGCGGGCGACTGCCCCGACCGTCGGGGCCGACAGCCCGCACGGCGGACGGCTGACCCACCCGGCGGGGGCGACAGCCCGCACGGCGGACGACTGACCGGCACCGCCGGCGGCCGACACCATCAGGACCAGCAGTCGGCGTCTCAGGACCAACGGCCGGCACCGTCACGACCAGCAGCCGCCGCTCAGGCCGACGGCCGGTGTCTCAGGACCAGCGGCCGGTGCGGGCCAGCAGGACGGCGGTCGCGGCGGTACCCGCGGTGGAGGTGCGCAGGACGCTGCGGCCCAGGCGGTAGGGCTTGGCACCGGCCTGCGCGAAGAGCGCCAACTCCTCCGGTGAGACCCCGCCTTCGGGGCCGACGACGAGCACGATGTCGCCGGTGGTGGGGAGTTCGACGGCGGCCAGGGGCTCGTCGCCGCTCTCGTGGAGTACGGCGGCGAAGTCGGCGTCGGCCAGAAGTGAGGCAACCTGCTTGCTCGTCGCCGCGTCCGCGACGTCGGGGAAGCGGACCCGGCGGGACTGCTTGCCGGCCTCCCGGGCCGTCGCCCGCCACTTGCCGAGCGCCTTCAGGCCGCGGTCGCCCTTCCACTGCGTGATGCAGCGCGACGCCGCCCAGGGCACGATCGCGTCGACGCCGACCTCGGTCATCGTCTCGACGGCCAGCTCTCCGCGGTCACCCTTGGGCAGGGCCTGGACGACGGTGATACGGGGCTGCTCCGGCGGCTCCTCGTGGACGCTCTCCAGGCCGGTGACGACCAGGCGGTCCTTGCCCTCGGCTGCCTTCACCACGCCCTCGGCCCAGCGTCCGCGTCCGTCGGTGAGGACGACGTCCTCGCCGGTCCGCAGCCGCTTCACGGAGACGGCGTGCCGTCCTTCGGGGCCGTCCAGGACGTACTCGCCTCCGGTCAGGTCCCCCGGCTGGAGGGAGTCGACCACGAACACCGGTGCCGTCATCGGCCCGTACCTCCCGTCGCGAACGCCGACAACGCCGTCCCCGCGGCGGCGAGTTCGGCGGCCAGCACCTCCACCAGCTGCCCGGCGGGCAGTTCCCGGGCCATCCGGTGGCCCTGTCCCGCCCAGAGCGCCATGCCCTGCGCGTCGCCCGCCTTCGCCGCCGCCTTCCGCAGCGGCGCGGTGAGGTGGTGCACCTCCGGGTAGGCGGCGGGGGCGTAGGGGCCGTGCTCGCGCAGGAAGCGGTTGACCAGACCGCGGGCGGGGCGGCCGGAGAAGGCCCGGGTCAGTTCGGTGCGGACGAACAGCGGGTTGGTCAGTGCCTGCTTGTGCAGGGCGTGCGCCCCGGACTCGGGGGTGGCGAGGAAGGCGGTGCCGAGCTGGGCGGCGCTCGCGCCGGCCGCGAGGACGGCGGCGATCTGGCTGCCGCGCATGATGCCGCCGGCCGCGACGATCGGCAGGCTCACCGCCTCCCGGACCTGGGCGACCAGCGACAGCAGCCCGGTGCCGGCGGTGCCGCCCGTCTCCGGGTGGTCCCGGTGGGTGCCCTGGTGGCCGCCCGCCTCGACGCCCTGCGCGATCACCGCGTCCGCGCCGGACCGCTCGACGGCCCGGGCCTCCTCCGCGGTGGTCGCGGCGGCCAGGGCGAAGGTGCCGACGCGGTGCAGTGAGTCGACGACCTCACGGCTCGGGACGCCGAAGTGGAACGACACCACCGGCACCGGGTCGTCCAGCAGCACGGCGAGTTTGGCGTCGTAGCCGTCGTCCCGGCCGCATTCGGGATCGCCGAGTTCCGTCTCGTACCAGGCGGCCTCACCGGCCAGCTGGTGGGCGTAGACGCCGACGGCGGAGGCGTTGAAGGGCGCGGCGCCGGTCCCTCCGGTGCCCGCACCGGGCGTCTCCGGCTGCGGCACGAAGAGGTTGACGCCGAAGGGGCGGTTCGTCAGTCCCCGCAGCTGCTTGATCTCCTGGTACATCCCGTCCGCGGTCTTGTACCCGGCGGCGAGGAATCCCAGCCCGCCCGCATCGCAGACCGCGGCGGCGAGCTGCGGCACGGAGACGCCGCCCGCCATGGGTGCCTGCACGATCGGGTAGGGGAAGAGATCGGTCAGTGCGGAGGACATGACCGCATGTTTTCACGTCCTGTGAGCAAGTCCGAATCCGGGCTTCCGTCGGCATACGCCAGGAGCATCCCCATCGGGAGGCTCCTGGCGGTGGCCCGTGTCAGCGCCCGTTGAAGGCGTCCTTCAGCCGCGAGAACAGTCCTTGCTGCCCGGGCTGGAACTGCCCCTGCGGGCGCTCCTCGCCGCGCAGCTTGGCCAGCTCGCGCAGCAGGCGTTCCTGCTCGGGGTCGAGCTTGCTCGGGGTCAGGACCTCGACGTGGACGATGAGGTCGCCCCGGCCGCCGCCGCGCAGGTGGGTGACGCCGCGGCCGTGCAGCGGGACCGACTGGCCGGACTGGGTGCCCGGGCGGATGTCGATCTCCTCCATGCCGTCGAGCGTCTCCAGCGGCACCTTCGTGCCGAGGGCCGCCGCCGTCATCGGGATGGTGACCGTGCAGTGCAGGTCGTCGCCGCGGCGCTGGAAGGTCGAGTGCGGCAGCTCGTGGATCTCGACGTACAGGTCGCCGGCGGGGCCGCCGCCGGGGCCGACCTCGCCCTCGCCCGCGAGCTGGATCCGGGTGCCGTTGTCGACGCCGGCCGGGATCTTGACGGTCAGGGTGCGCCGGGAGCGGACCCGGCCGTCGCCCGCGCACTCGGGGCACGGGGTCGGGACCACGGTGCCGAAGCCCTGGCACTGCGGGCAGGGGCGGGAGGTCATGACCTGGCCCAGGAAGGACCGGGTGACCTGCGACACCTCGCCGCGGCCGCGGCACATATCGCACGTCTGGGCAGACGTGCCGGGCGCCGCGCCCTCGCCGTTGCAGGTGTTGCAGACGACCGCGGTGTCGACCTGGATGTCCTTGGTCGTACCGAACGCGGCCTCGTCCAGCTCGACCTCGATGCGGATCATGGCGTCCTGGCCGCGGCGGGTGCGCGAGCGCGGCCCGCGCTGCGACGCCGTGCCGAAGAACGCGTCCATGATGTCCGAGAAGTTCCCGAAGCCACCCGCGCCGAAGCCGCCCGCGCCACCGCCGCCCGCCTGCGAGAGGGGGTCGCCGCCGAGGTCGTAGACCTGCTTCTTCTGCGGGTCCGACAGCACCTCGTAGGCGGCGTTGATCTCCTTGAACCGCTCCTGGGTCTTCGGATCGGGGTTGACGTCCGGGTGCAGCTCGCGGGCGAGCCTCCGGAACGCCTTCTTGATCTCGTCCTGGGACGCGTCGCGGCGTACGCCGAGTACGGCGTAGTAGTCCGTGGCCACCTACGACTCCGCCAGGATCTGTCCGACGTACCGTGCCACTGCGCGTACCGCTCCCATCGTTCCCGGGTAGTCCATGCGGGTCGGTCCGACCACGCCGAGCTTGGCAACCGCCTCGCCGCCCGAACCGTAACCGACCGACACGACGGACGTTGAGTTGAGTCCTTCGTGGGCGTTCTCATGACCGATCCGTACGGTCACGCCCGGATCCTTCGCCTCGCCGAGCAGCTTGAGGAGCACGACCTGCTCCTCCAGCGCCTCGAGGACGGGTCGGATCACCAAGGGGAAGTCGTGCCCGAAGCGGGTCAGATTGGCGGTGCCGCCGATCATGAGCCGCTCCTCGTTCTCCTCGACCAGCGTCTCCAGGAGAGTGGAGAGCACGGTGGAGACCGTACCCCGGTCCTCGGCCTCGAAGGCCTCCGCCAGGTCCTCCACCAGGCTCGGCACGTCCGAGAAACGGCGCCCGGCGACGCGGCTGTTGAGCCGTGCGCGCAGGTCCGCCAGGGACGCCTCGCCGAACGGCGCCGGGCAGTCGACCATCCGCTGCTCGACCCGGCCGGTGTCCGTGATCAGCACGAGCATCAGCCGCGCGGGCGCCAGGGAGAGCAACTCCACGTGCCGCACGGTCGAGCGGGTCAGCGACGGGTACTGCACGACGGCGACCTGCCGGGTCAGCTGCGCGAGCAGCCGCACCGTGCGGGCCACCACGTCGTCGAGGTCGACGGCGCCCTCCAGGAAGTTCTGGATGGCGCGCCGCTCGGGCGCGGTCATCGGCTTGACGCCGGCCAGCTTGTCGACGAAGAGCCGGTAGCCCTTGTCGGTCGGGATGCGCCCGGCGCTGGTGTGCGGCTGGGCGATGAACCCCTCGTCCTCCAGGGCCGCCATGTCGTTGCGCACGGTGGCCGGGGAGACGCCGAGGTTGTGCCGCTCGGTGAGGGCCTTGGAGCCGACCGGCTCCTCGGTGCCGACGTAGTCCTGGACGATGGCGCGCAGCACCTGGAGCCTGCGTTCGCTGAGCACTCGCGCACACCTCCTGAATTCGTCGCCCACCCGGCGTCTTGCCTGTCTCACTGTCTGTCCCTGGCACTCACGGTGCGCGAGTGCCAGACTTCCCCGGCCCAGTGTACGGCCGTGGGGTACACACCCGGCAAGGCCGGGGGCACGCCGCCGTGCGGGCGGGTGCCGTACCGCTAGCGTCGTCGCCGTGACGGTGACTTGGGAAGACCTGGGGTGGGAGAGGGTGGCGGCCGGGGTGGGACGGCGCCGGCTGCCGGTGTGGGACTGCACGGCGGGGCTGGTCGTCGGCGTGGGCGCGGCGCTGATGGTGGACGCGGGGTCGAGCCTCGGCGAGGGCGCCCGGTTGCGTTCGGAGGCGCGGGAGCTCGCCGGTCACCGTGTGACACATCTCGCGCTGACCCACCCGCACTTCGACCACGTCTTCGGCGCCGCGGCGTTCGCGGGCGCGGCGGCCGAGGAGGTCGCGGAGGTCTACGGCGCGGCGGGTATGGACGCCGTGTTCGCGCGGGGCGGACAGGGGCGGGAGGCGCTGCGGTCGGACGCGGTGGCCGAGGGGCTGGACGCGCGGCGGGCCCAGGAGGCGGCCGACGCGCTCGTCCGCGTCCGCCACGAGGTCCGCGGCGAGTGGACGCTCGACCTGGGCGGCGGCCGGCGGGTGCTGCTCGCCGACGTGGGCCCGGGGCACACCGGCCACGACCTCGCGGTGCTGGTGCCGGGCGACCCGGCGGTCGTCTTCTGCGGCGATCTGGTCGAGGAGTCGGGGGAACCGCAGGCGGGCCCGGACGCCGTACCGGCACGCTGGCCGGCCGCGCTGGACCGACTGCTGGACCTGGGCGGCGAGGACGCTCTGTACGTTCCCGGTCACGGAGCGGTGGTGGACGCGGCTTTCGTGCGGGCCCAACGGGACGCGCTGGCCGCCCGGTTCGGCGTGCCGCGCTGATCATGGCGCATGGTGTTCGGCGTCGCACCGGGTTCGGCGTGTCGTGTCGATCACGGCGCGCCCGCTCCTCGTATCGTCATCAGAATGCGCCAGTACTCCGCCGACCTGACCCCTCCGTGGAAGAAACCGCAGCCGGTTCCGGAGGTCCCGGCCGATCCCGGCCTGGTGGTCGAGGAGCCCGGCACCGGTTTCTGCGGCGCGGTGACCGGCTGCGAGGCGGGCACGGTGACCCTGGAGGACCGCTTCGGCAAGCGCCGGGTCTTCCCGATGGAGCCGCGCGGCTTCCTCCTTGAGGGGCGGGTGGTGACGCTGGTCCGCCCCTCCTCCGGTCCGACGCGACCCTCCCGTACGGCGTCCGGGTCGGTCGCCGTCCCCGGCGCACGGGCACGGGTCGCGCGCGCCGGGCGCATCTACGTCGAGGGGCGGCACGACGCCGAGCTGGTCGAGAAGGTGTGGGGCGACGACCTGCGTATCGAGGGGGTCGTCGTGGAGTACCTGGGCGGCGTGGACGATCTCCCGTCGATCGTCGCCGAGTTCGCCCCCGGTCCGGACGCGCGGCTCGGGGTCCTGGTGGACCACCTGGTGCCGGGTTCCAAGGAGTGGCGGATCGCGGAGGCGGTGACCAGCGAGCACGCGCTGGTCGTGGGGCACCCGTACATCGACATCTGGGAGGCGGTGAAGCCGTCGTCCCTGGGGATTCCCGGCTGGCCGCGGGTGCCGCGCGGGCAGGACTGGAAGACGGGGGTGTGCCGGGCGCTGGGGTGGCCGCCGGAGAACACGGGCGCGGTGTGGCAGGCGATCCTGGCGCGGGTGGGGTCTTACAAGGACCTGGAGCCGCAGCTGCTGGGGCGGGTGGAGGAGCTGATCGATTTCGTCACGGGTAGCGGTGGGGCCTGACGCCGGGGAAGGTGCCGAAACCACTGGTGTCCAGCTCGATTCCCAGGACGTCCAGCGCAACCGGTTCACCGAACTTCGCGATGTGCTGCGTCCGGTAGTCGGCTTGCTCCCCCTTTCCGTCGGGATCCGTCAACAGGACGCACTGCGCCATGATCGGATCAACAATGAGGTAGGCGGACACTTCACCCGCGGCGTAGATCGAGCGCTTCACACCGTAATCCCGGTGAACACTGGTCTTGGAAACCACCTCGACGACCATGGTGATCAGCTGGGACGGAATCAGCCGGCCCGCCTCGGGCAAGGCATCAGGTGCCACGACGACCAGGTCTGGCACGGGCACGCCGGCCTCGTCCAGGATATCGATGTCCTGTGTCTGGAGGCCGTACCAGCGTTCGAGGGGAATCTGCCTGCTCATCAGCAAAACGATGATGTTGTGCACCAGATCAGGACTGGCCGTCATCACGATTTCCCCCCGGAGAAGCTCAGCTGTGAGGCCCTCCGGAGGTTCGAAATCCTCGAGGAACTTGGCCATCCCGTACTCGTCCACAGCGGTCATCTCCGTGGCCCTCCACATCCGCCGCGTCCTTTTGGCGGCAGCCTACGAATCAGACTAGGGACCGAACCTTCCGATCCGCACCGATCCACTCACCCGAGTGATCAGTCCACCAGGTCCCGCACCACCGCATCGGCCAGCAACCGCCCGCGCAGCGTCAGCACCGCGCGCCCGGCCTCGTAGGGCCCTTCCTGCAGCAGCCCCTCGCCCAGCGCCCGGCGCGACGCCGCGAGCCCCGCCTCCCGCAGCAGCGACAGCGGGACGCCTTCCCTCAGCCGCAGCTCCAGCAGGACGCGTTCCACGCGCCGGTCCTCGTCCGTGAGGACCTCCCGCCCGGCCCCCGGCGACTTCCCGGCCGCCAGCGCTCCCGCGTACGCCCCCGGATGCTTCACGTTCCACCAGCGCACCCCGCCCACGTGCGAGTGCGCGCCCGGTCCCGCGCCCCACCAGTCGGCGCCCCGCCAGTACAGCTCGTTGTGCAGGCAGCGGCCCGCGTCGGAGGTGGCCCAGTTCGACACCTCGTACCAGTCGAAGCCCGCCGCCGACAGCGTCTCCTCGGCGATCAGGTACCGGTCGGCATGGACGTCGTCGTCGGTCATGGGGACCTCGCCGCGCCGGATGCGGCGGGCGAGCTGGGTGCCCTCCTCGACGATCAGGGCGTACGCCGAGACGTGGTCGGGTCCGGCCCCGAGCGCCGCGTCGAGGGAGGCGCGCCAGTCGTCGTCGGTCTCGCCGGGGGTGCCGTAGATCAGGTCGAGGTTGACGTGGTCGAAGCCGGCCGCGCGGGCCTCGGCGACGCAGGCCTCCGGACGGCCCGGGGTGTGGGTGCGGTCCAGGATCTTCAGGACGTGCTGCTTCGCGCTCTGCATGCCGAAGGAGATCCGGTTGAAGCCGCCCTCGCGGAGGGTGGCCAGGTACGCCGGGTCGACGGACTCCGGGTTGGCCTCCGTCGTGATCTCCGCGTCCGGCGCGAGACCGAACTCGTCGCGGATCGCGTGCAGCATCCGTACCAGGTCGCCGGCGGCCAGCAGGGTGGGCGTACCACCGCCGACGAAGACCGTACGGACCTCGCGGGGGTCGTCACCGAGGACCTTGCGGGCCAGGCGGACCTCGTCGGTGAGCGTCTCGGCGTAGTTGTCGCGGGAGGCGAGGACGCCGCCGGTACCGCGCAGCTCGGTCGCGGTGTAGGTGTTGAAGTCGCAGTATCCGCAGCGGGTCGCGCAGTACGGCACGTGCAGGTAGAAGCCGAGGGGGCGGTCGGCGGCGCCGGCGAGCGCGGACGCCGGGAGGGCGCCGTCGGCGGGGACGGGTTCGCCGTCGGGGAGTGCGGAGGGCATGCGTTCCATTGTCCCGTACGGCGACAGCTACTCGGCCTGGAGCACCAGCAGGGCCAGATCGTCCTCCGGGGGCCGGGGCCCGAACTCGTGCACCAGCCGCCTGATGCGCTCGGCGACCAGCCCGGCGTCCAGCCCCGCGCATCCGGCGAGCGCGGTGGCGAGACCGTCCCCGTCGTCGAACTGGCGGGACCCGCTGCGCCGCTCGGTCACCCCGTCCGTGACGCAGAGCAGGGTGTCGCCGGACCCCAGCTCGAAGGTCTCGCTGGTGTACGTCGCGTCCTCGACGACCCCGAGCAGGGTCTGCGGCTGAGCGACCGTGCGCACCGTGCCGTCGGGGCCGAGGAGCAGCGGCAGCGGGTGCCCGGCGGAGGCGAGGGTGCAGCGGACGCCGCCGTCGAACGGGACCAGTTCGCCGTAGAGCAGGGACAGGAAGCGGGTCTGCGGTCCGTCGCCCGGGGCAACCGGAGGGCCGGTGGCGACCAGGGCGCGGGCGGCGGCGTCCGCGGCTTCCGTGGCGTCGTCGAGGAGGAGCTGGTTGAGGCGGTCGAGGACGTCCGGGACGTCGTACTCCTCGCGGGCCAGCAGGCGCAGCCAGGGCCGGGCGAGGCCGATGACGACGGCGGCCTCGGGGCCTTTGCCCTGGACGTCGCCGACGGCGAAGCACCAGCGGCCCTCGCCGGCCGGGAAGAGGTCGTAGAAGTCGCCGCTGGGGCCGCCCTTGTCGCACGGTTCGTAGACGAGGGCGCTGCGCACGCCGGGGATCTCGGCGACGGCGCCGGGCAGCAGGCCGCGCTGGAGGACGGCGCTGATCGTGGCCTGCCGGGCGTACTGGCGGGCGGCGCCGATGGCGAGCGCCACCCGGCGGCTGAGGTCCTCGACGAGGCCGGTGATCTCGTCGGGGAAGCCGGCGGTGCCGGCCCGCCCGATGACCAGGGTGCCCAGCGGCCGCCCGCCGGCGACCAGGCGGTAGGCGAGCGCGGCGCCGTGCCTGTCGTCCGGGCCGAGCGCCTCACCGGGCCAGGGGTGGGCGACGGGGCCGGAGCGCCACGGGTCGCGGGAGCGGGGCGGGTCCTTCTCCAGGGCCAGGCGCAGTTCCTCGATGCGGCTCTCGCCGGCATGCCAGACGCGGGCCAGCCGCGCCCCCACGGCCGCCCCCGGCTCGTCGCTCCAGGCTCCCCGGCCCAGGGACTCGTCCTCCAGCCACACACCGCACCAGTCGGCGAGCCGCGGCACGATCAGCTGTCCGGTGAGGGAGGCGACCAGGTCCTCGTCGAGCTGCCCGGCGAGGAGGTCGGAGGCCTCGGCGAGGAAGGAGAGGGCGCCGCGGCCCAGCCACTCCCGGTCCCGGAGACCGCGCCGCCGGCCGGCGAGGGCCGCACCGTCGTGCCAGTCCGGCCACCGCGTGGAGCCCGAGCGGTCGGGATCCTCGGTGAGACCGGGGGTGTGCCCGGGCTGGGGACGTTTCCTTCGCCGGGGACGCTGGGGGGCTCCTCCACCGCGGGGGGTTTCTTCACCGCGGGAGGCTTCTCCACCGCGGGAGGCTTCTCCACCGCGGGGGCCTTCCGCACGGCCGGGGTCTCCCCCGCGCTCGGGGCCGCCTCCCCCGCGCTCGGATCCGCCTCCCCCGTGCTCGGGATCTGCCGAACCACCGTCTCCCGGGGCTCCCGGGGCTCCCGGGCCGCCGTCTTCCGGGACTCCCGAGCCGCCCGAGCTTCGATGGTCTCCGAAGCCGCCGTGGTCTCCCGAGCCGCCACGGTCTGCCGAGCCGCCGTGGGGCATGGGCGGCGTCCGGCCGCCGGGGGCCTCCGCCGGCGGGCCCGCGGCCGGGAACTCGGTGCGCAGCAGGCCGCTGCCCCCGGTGTACGCCTCGGTCTGCTCGGCAGCCTCGGAGCCCGCGGCCGGCAGCCGCGCCCACACCGTCTTGGTGCCCGGACGGTACGTGATCCCCCAGGCCTCCGAGAGCGCGGCGACGAGCCGCAGACCGCGTCCGTACTCCGGGAGCTCGTGCGGCGTCTCGTCGCCGCCGCCCCTCGGCGCGCGGGCGGGGTGGTGGTCCGTGGCCTCGACGACGAGGGTGCCCGTCTCCTCGAGGCGGCAGACCACCTCGACGTCGGTGCCGGCGTGCACCACGGCGTTGGTGACCAGCTCGCTGACGACCACCAGGGCGTCGGCGGCGAGATGCCCGGTCAGCTGTTCCGTGCCGGGCAGACCGAGCGCGGACCAGTCGGCGAGCGCGGCCCGTACCATCTCGCGGGCCGCGCCCGGCGCCAGGGAGCTCCCGAGCAGGGTCACGTGCGCCCGCGCGCACTCCTGGGCGGATGCGTCAACAGCGTGCGCGAGCACCCCGCTGGCGCGGGAAACGGTCTCCCGTTGCGTCGGAATGGCCCCCATGGACGGCTCCCCGGGCAGTTCGTGCGAATAACTTCGCGTCGATGCCGACAGAGTGACAGACCGACCCCGTCCATAAGCGTGGAGTTACCGAAGTGGGCCGCCATGAGTGAGAACCGTGCCGGGCGAACGCTCGAAGACAGCCGGAAGCCGAACAGTTTCGGACATCAGGCGTGCGGGCTGTGACACCCGCATGCTCTACGCGCCTCACGCGCCCGCGCCATGCCCCGCTCCGCCCGTGTCAACACCGCGCCCCGCCCGCGTTACGCCCGCGTCACGCCCGCGTCACGCCTCCCGGGAGCCGTCGTACATCTCCTCGATCAGGTGCTTGTACTCCCGCTCCACCACCGGCCGCTTGAGCTTCAGGCTCGGTGTGATCTCCCCGTGCTCGACGTCGAGGTCGCGGGGCAGCAGGCGGAACTTCTTGATGGTCTGCCAGCGCTGGAGGCCCTCGTTGAGCTGCTTGACGTAGCCGTCGATCATCTCCACGGTCGCGGGCGCCGCGACGATCTCCGCGTACGGCTTGCCCTCCAGGCCGTTCTCGTTCGCCCACTGGGTGATCGCGATCTCGTCGAGGGCGATGAGGGCGGTGCAGAAGTTCCGGTCGGCGCCGTGCACCAGGATGTTGGAGACGTACGGGCAGACCGCCTTGAACTTGCCCTCGACCTCGGCGGGCGCGATGTACTTGCCGCCCGAGGTCTTGATGAGGTCCTTCTTGCGGTCGGTGATGCGCAGGTAGCCGTCGGGCGAGAGCTCGCCGATGTCGCCGGTGTGGAACCAGCCGTCGGACTCCAGCACCTCGGCGGTCTTCTCGGGCAGCTTGTGGTAGCCCTCCATGATGCCGGGGCCGCGCAGCAGGATCTCGCCGTCGTCCGCGATGCGCACCTCGGTGCCGGGCAGCGGCTTGCCGACCGTGCCGGTGCGGTAGGCCTCGCCGGGGTTGACGAAGGACGCGGCGGAGGACTCGGTGAGGCCGTAGCCCTCCAGGATGTGGATGCCGGCGCCGGAGAAGAAGTAGCCGATCTCGGGTGCGAGGGCCGCCGAGCCGGAGACGCAGGCACGCAGGCGGCCGCCGAAGGCCTCGCGGATCTTGGCGTAGACGAGCCTGTCGGCGATGCCGTGCTTGGCGGACAGGCCGAAGGGAGCGCTCGCGGTGCCGGTGCGCTTGAAGTTGTCCTGGGTGACCTTGGCGTACTCGCGGGCGACGCCGGCGGCCCACTGGAAGATCTTGTACTTGGCTCCGCCGCCCGCCCGGGCCTTGGCGGCGACGCCGTTGTAGACCTTCTCGAAGATGCGCGGCACGGCCGCCATGTAGGTCGGCCGGACCACCGGCAGGTTCTCGATGATCTTGTCGACGCGGCCGTCGACGGCGGTGACGTGACCGACCTCGATCTGGCCGGAGGTCAGCACCTTGCCGAAGACGTGCGCGAGCGGCAGCCACAGGTACTGCACGTCGTCGCCGGTCACCAGGCCGGTCGCGGCGATCGCCTTCGCCATGTAGGACCAGCAGTCGTGCGGGAGGCGGACGCCCTTGGGCCGGCCGGTGGTGCCGGAGGTGTAGATGAGGGTGGCGAGCTGGTCCTTGGTGAGCGCGCCGACCCGCTCCTTGACCAGCTCCGGCTCCTTCTCCAGGCGGGCCGTGCCGAGCGCCTCCAGTGCGCCGAGGGTGAGGATCCAGTCCTCGGTGGTGTCGGCGCCGGTCGCGTCGATCACCACCACGTGGGTGAGCTCGGGCAGCTCCGCCTTCTTCTCCCTGGCCTTGGCCAGCTGCGCGGCGTCCTCCGCGATGAGCACCCGGCTCCCGGAGTCGGAGAGGATGTACGCGGACTCGTCGACGTTGGTCTGCGGGTAGACCGTGGTCGTCGCCGCGCCCGCGCACATGATGCCGAGGTCGGCGAGGATCCACTCCAGCCGCGTGGCGGAGGCGAGTGCCACGCGCTGCTGCGGCCGGACGCCCAGCTCGATCAGGCCGGCCGCGATCGCGTAGACCCGTTCGGCCGCCTGCGCCCAGGTCAGCGACTTCCAGTCGTCCGGACCCTCGCCCGCGGCCGACGGCACCGGGTAGCGGTACGCCTCGGCGTCCGGCGTGGCCGTCACCCGTTCCAGGAAGAGTCCCGCCACGGAGGGCGGACGGTTCTCGATCAGTGTCTGTGTGTCGCTCACGACATCCTCCGTGGGCCCGCGACGCTGCGGCCTGCTCGATACGGCCGGCTCGGATGCGGCTGGTTCAGGTGTGACTGGTTCAGGTGTGACTGGTTCGCTCTCGGGCGGTTCTTCAGACGTTGTTTAACTCACGAGTAACTAACGGGCAGGCATCAGCGTAAAGGGCGACCGGCCCGTGCGTAAGTCTCCGCGCCCTGTCACTTCGTACGAAGGCCACCACGAAGGCCACCCGTGACATGCGAAGGGGCCCGTCGCGCTTTCGCACGACGAGCCCCTTCGTGTCCGTTTCGCCCGGGCGGGCGGGACGCGCCGCGAGGACGGTCGCTGTTACTTCTTGCCCTTGCCCGACCCCGCGCTGTCATCACTGGACAGGACCGCGATGAAGGCCTCCTGCGGGACCTCCACGGAACCCACCATCTTCATCCGCTTCTTGCCCTCCTTCTGCTTCTCCAGCAGCTTCCGCTTACGCGAGATGTCACCGCCGTAGCACTTGGCGAGGACGTCCTTGCGGATGGCGCGGATGGTCTCGCGGGCGATCACCCGGGAGCCGATGGCGGCCTGGATGGGCACCTCGAAGGCCTGGCGCGGGATGAGCTCGCGCAGCTTGGCGACGAGCCGCACCCCGTACGCGTACGCCGCGTCCTTGTGGGTGATCGCCGAGAAGGCGTCCACCTTGTCGCCGTGCAGCAGGATGTCGACCTTGACCAGGCTGGAGGTCTGCTCGCCGGTGGGCTCGTAGTCGAGGGAGGCGTAACCGCGGGTCTTCGACTTCAGCTGGTCGAAGAAGTCGAAGACGATCTCCGCGAGGGGGAGGGTGTAGCGGATCTCCACCCGGTCCTCGGACAGGTAGTCCATGCCGAGCAGGGTTCCGCGCCGGGTCTGGCACAGCTCCATGATCGCGCCGATGAACTCGGTCGGCGCCAGGATCGTGGCGCGCACGACCGGCTCGTAGACCTCGTTGATCTTGCCCTCGGGGAACTCGCTCGGGTTGGTGACGGTGTGCTCGGTGCCGTCCTCCATGATCACGCGGTAGACCACGTTGGGCGCGGTGGCGATCAGGTCGAGGCCGAACTCGCGCTCCAGCCGCTCGCGGATCACGTCGAGGTGCAGCAGGCCCAGGAAGCCGACGCGGAAGCCGAAACCGAGTGCCGCGGAGGTCTCCGGCTCGTAGACCAGGGCGGCGTCGTTGAGCAGGAGCTTGTCCAGGGCCTCGCGCAGCAGGGGGTAGTCCGAGCCGTCCAGCGGATACAGGCCGGAGAAGACCATGGGCCTGGGGTCCTTGTAGCCGCCGAGCGCCTCCTCGGCGCCCTTGTGCATGCTGGTGACGGTGTCACCGACCTTGGACTGGCGGACGTCCTTCACGCCGGTGATCAGGTATCCCACCTCGCCGACGCCGAGGCCGTCGGCGGCGAGCATCTCCGGCGAGTTGGTGCCGATCTCCAGCAGCTCGTGCGTGGCGCCGGTGGACATCATCCGGATCCGCTCGCGCTTGTTGAGCTGGCCGTCGATGACACGGACGTACGTCACGACACCGCGGTAGGAGTCGTAGACGGAGTCGAAGATCATCGCGCGGGCGGGGGCGTCCTTGACGCCGACCGGGGGCGGAACGTCGGCGACGACCTTGTCCAGCAGCGCCTCGACCCCGAGGCCGGTCTTGGCGGAGACCTTGAGCACGTCGGCGGGGTCGCAGCCGATCAGGTTGGCGAGTTCCTCGGCGAACTTCTCGGGCTGCGCGGCCGGCAGGTCGATCTTGTTCAGCACGGGGACGATCGTGAGGTCGTTCTCCATCGCCAGGTAGAGGTTGGCGAGGGTCTGGGCCTCGATGCCCTGGGCGGCGTCGACGAGGAGGATGGTGCCCTCGCACGCGGCCAGCGACCGCGAGACCTCGTAGGTGAAGTCGACGTGCCCCGGCGTGTCGATCATGTTGAGGATGTGCGTGCTGCTCTTGTCGTGGGTGGGGGCCCACGGCAATCGCACCGCCTGGGACTTGATCGTGATGCCGCGCTCGCGCTCGATGTCCATGCGGTCGAGGTACTGGGCGCGCATCTGCCGCTGCTCCACCACACCGGTCAGCTGGAGCATCCGGTCGGCGAGCGTGGACTTGCCGTGGTCGATGTGCGCGATGATGCAGAAGTTGCGGATCAGCGCCGGGTCGGTACGGCTCGGCTCGGGCACATGGCTGGGGATCGCGGGCACGCAGGGTCCTGATTCTTGAGGCGTCCGCAGTGTCTGCGGTCTCGGGTCGGATCGATACGTAGCTTCCATCGTCCCACGGGTGGGGAGCTGGGATGGGTTTGGGACGGGTTGAGGTCGGGGGGAGGCCTGATCGGGGGCCGGGTCGGGGCCTGATCAGGGCCTGATCGGGACCGGGTCGGGACCGGGTCGGGACCGGGTCGGGACCGGGATTGGGCTGCTCGACGGGCCGCTGGTAGTGTGGGTGGCTGTGTCTCTTGCCCTCTCAGCACGAGGCGCACCTTCAAGAAATCATCGGCACGTGACCCTCGCGGCCCCGTGCCTGAACCTGCAAAGGCTCATTCGTGGCGAACATCAAGTCCCAGATCAAGCGGAACAAGACCAACGAGAAGGCCCGGCTGCGCAACAAGGCCGTCAAGTCCTCTCTGAAGACCGCGATCCGCAAGGCCCGTGAGGCCGCTGCCGCGGGTGACGTCGAGAAGGCCACCGAGTACCAGCGCGTCGCTTCGCGCCAGCTCGACAAGGCCGTCTCCAAGGGCGTCATCCACAAGAACCAGGCCGCCAACAAGAAGTCGGCGCTGGCGACGAAGGTCGGCGCTCTCAAGGGCTGAACCCCTTATCTGGTCTGATCGCCGGAAGGACCCAGAGCGGGCCCTCTCTCATCCGCTCCCGTCCGGCACCAAAGGATCCATGCGCGGCCTGCGTTCGCCACGCGGGCATGGATCCGCAGAGCTTGATCCGAAGGCCCCGGTGGCCGTCCTTCCCCAGGACGGCCACCGGGGCCTTCGGTCTGCCGGGGTTCGGGACCGACGGGGGCGGGGCTCACCGGGACGGGCGGGGCAGGCCACAGCGGGCGAGGCAGAACTGGACGGACAAGGCAGACCGATGCGGACGAGGCTGAACTGGACGGACAAGGCAGACCACGGCGAGCGGCGCTGACCAGGCGGGCCGGCTGCCCAAGGCATGCGAGGCTGAACGGGACGCTGGGCTGAGCCGGGCTGAGCCGGCCAGGGCTGACCGAGGCTGACCGGGCTGACCTGGGCGACTTACGCCCGGCCTCGCGACCGCGCCGCCCGCGCGATGGTCACCACTGCCTTCTCCAGGGCGTACTCGGGATCCTCCCCGGCGCCCTTCACCCCTGCGTCCGCCTCGGCCACCGCGCGCAGGGCCACGGAGACGCCGTCCGGTGTCCAGCCGCGCATCTGCTGCCGGACGCGGTCGATCTTCCACGGCGGCATACCCAGCTCGCGGGCGAGGTCGGCGGAGCGTCCACCGCGGGCGGAGGACACCTTGCCGATCGCCCGCACGCCCTGCGCCAGCGCGCTGGTGATCAGCACCGGGGCCACTCCGGTCGCCAGCGACCAGCGCAGCGCCTCCAGTGCCTCCGCCGCACGTCCCTCGACCGCCCGGTCGGCGACCGTGAAGCTGGAGGCCTCGGCCCGTCCGGTGTAGTACTGCCCGACGACCGCCTCGTCGATCGTGCCCTCGATGTCCGCGGTCAGCTGGGACACCGCGGAGGCCAGCTCCCGCAGGTCGCTGCCGATCGAGTCGACCAGCGCCTGGCACGCCTCGGGGGTGGCCGACCGCCCGATGGTACGGAACTCCGCCCGTACGAACGCCAGCCGGTCGGCGGGCTTCGTCATCTTCGGGCAGGCCACCTCGCGCGCCCCCGCCTTGCGGGCGGCGTCCAGCAGGCCCTTGCCCTTGGCGCCGCCCGCGTGCAGCAGCACGAGGGTGATCTCCTCGGCGGGTGCGCCGAGGTAGGCCTTCACGTCCTTGACCGTGTCGGCGGACAGGTCTTGCGCATTGCGTACGACCACGACCTTGCGCTCGGCGAAGAGCGAGGGGCTGGTGAGCTCGGCGAGCGTGCCGGGCTGCAACTGGTCGGGGGTCAGGTCGCGTACGTCCGTGTCGGCGTCGGCGGCCTTCGCGGCGGCCACCACCTCCTGCACGGCACGGTCGAGCAGGAGGTCCTCCTGGCCCACGGCAAGGGTCACCGGGGCGAGAGGGTCGTCATTCGCAGTCTTCCTGGCCATCGCGACAAGCATCGCACGCACCACTGACAGCGCGTGCCGGCCCGACGGGACTCCCCTGGCTGCGCCGGCCAGGAGCTAGGGCTCCTCGCGCCAGCCCTCCCACTCCCCCGCGAACTCGTCGAGCTCGCCGGGGTCCAGCCGCTCCCGCTCGTCACGCAGGACGACGAGCCACTGGGCGTCCTCGGCGTCGTCCTCGCCGGCCAGGGCGTCCCGGACGATCCGGGGCTCCTCGTCGACCCCGAACCGCTCCCCGAGCGCCTGGGCCGCCTCCTCCGCGGCATCGCGGTCGGGCAGCACCAGCACATGTCTCACATCGCTCACGGGTGCCATTGTCCGACACCGCGTGGCGGCCGGGCAGTCGGGCGGGACTGCGGGCGCCGCTCGCCCCTCGGGCACGAGCTGGTCCAGCCTTTGGGCACGAGCTGGTTCAGCTCTTGGGCACGAGCTGGTTCAGCTCTTGGGCACGAGCTGGTTCAGCTCTTGGGCACGAGCTGGTTCAGCCCTCGGGCGCGATCCGGTTCAGCTCTTGGGCACGATCTGCACGTCGAGATCGATCCTGATGCTGGGGCCGACCACGGCGATGCCGCGCGCCAGCATCGTCTGCCAGCTCACCGTGAAGTCGTCGCGGTGCAGCTCGGTGGTGGCACGGCAGGCCGCCCGCACCTCGCCCTCCATCCCGTTGCCGAGACCGAGGTACTCGGCGTCCAGGGTGACGGTGCGCGTCACGCCGTGCAGGGACAGCGCCCCCGAGACGGCCCACCGGTTGCCGCCCCGGTGCGTGAACCGGTCGCTGTAGAACTCCAGGGTCGGATACCGCTGGACGTCCAGGAAGTCCCCCGACCGCAGGTGGTCGTCACGCATCTGCACGTTGGTGTCGATGGACGCCGCGTCGATGACCACGTGCATCGCCGACTGCTCCATGTCGTCGGCGATCCGCACCGCGCCCGCGAACGAGTTGAACCGGCCGTGGATCCGGGCCAGCCCGATGTGCCGGGCGGTGAACGCGATCGACGAGTGTGCCGGCTCGATCTCCCAGTCGCCCGGCGCGGGCAGCTCCGGGGGCTGGGCCACCTGCAGGGTCACGTCGCCGAGCGAGGCCAGCGCGTCCTCGGTGACGGTCGCGGACGCCCGGTACGGCGTGTAGCCCTCGGCGGACACCGCGAGCCGGTACTCCCCCGCGGGCACCGTCGCCACGAACGAACCGAAGGGGTCCGTCCCACCGCTGACCACCTTGCGTCCCATGGTGTCGCTGACCGCGAACTCCGCGTTGGGCACCGGCTCGTTGACGGGATCGAGAACCCGGCAACTCAGCACTCCGGCGTTCGGCGGGGTCCGCACCGCCGCCAGAGGACCCGTCCGTTGCATCCGCTTCGTTCGGCTTCCCAGCCAACGGCCGATCATCTACGACACCCTCTGCACGACGTGAGAAATTGTTGACGAAGTAACATTCGATCACCGATGAGGCTTTCGAGGCAACACGGGGTCACATCACAGGAAACCGGCGCATGTGCCGGGAGTACTCACGAGTAGCCCCCTCTGTGGCCCGAAGCGGCCGCCCCGGGCGGCATGCCGCACAGCCGGCGCGGAGTCGCCTCGCGGCGGGCGTCGGGGCGCGTCCCGGTCGGCACCGGTCGCCTCACAACCGGCGCACGGCCGGCACCCGGTCGAGGGCGATACCGAAGCGGTCCCGGTACGCCGCGAGCACCTCCTCGTCCGTGTCCAGCTCACGCTCCTCCCGTCTGCCGTCGGCCGCCGTGGTCATGAGCCTGCGGCCGCTGAGCGTGACCCTCCCTCCGTCCTCCGTGACCCGCGAACAGACCGGCGACTGGAGGAAGTGCGACTGGGGCGAGGTGCTGTGCCACCACGCGCCGGACACGAAGTCGCCGAGCACCCGCGGGCGCAGCTCCACCCGGTACACGGGTTTCCCGTCCCGCAGCACGTCCAGGTCGGCGGCCCGTGCGGAGTCGTGCCCGCCGCGCACCCCGGCCTCGTCCGGGCCCGCCTCGACGACCTGGAACGTCCCGCCGGGGTCCTCCTGCTCACCCCGCTCCCCGAACGCCAGGGGACCGTGGCTGTGCGCCCCGAACCCGACGTCCGCCAGCCAGTCGCCCCCGTCCACGGTCCGCACCCGCAGCGCCAGGTGGTCGTAGGGGATCCCGAGCCGCCCCCCGTCCCCGTACACCCGCGCCGCCAGCAGGGTGACCTCGTACCCGAGCGCCGCGAGCAACGCGCCGAAGAGGCCGTTGAGTTCGTAGCAGAACCCGCCCCTGCGTGCGCCCACCACCTTGTCCAGCAGCCGCTCCTCCTCCAGCGCGATCTCCTCTCCCAGATGGACGGACAGGTTCTCGAAGGGCACGCTGCGCAGATGACACAGGTGCAGGTCACGCAGGGCCTCGACGGTGGGCCACGCCGCGTACTCGGCTCCGAGGCGGGCTAGGTAGGCATCGACCTGGGCTTGATCCATGCCCTCAGTCTCCCGCCACCCGCAACACCCTGCCCGTGCCGGTGACCGCCAGGGCCCCGTCCCGGTCCGTCCGCAGCACCATCGCCCCCTGGGCCCGCAGCGCCTCGACCGTGCCGGGAGCCGGGTGGCCGTAGGTGTTGTCCTCTCCGCAGCTGATGAGTGCCAGCCGTGGGGCCACCTTCCGTATGAGGTCCGGGTCCTGGTGGGCGGAGCCGTGATGGGCCACTTTCAGCACGTCGACCCCTTCCAGCGCCGCTGCCGCCGGTGATCTCGCCAGCTCCTGCTGTGCAGGGGGTTCCAAGTCGCCGAGGAGCAGCAGACGCAGGCCCGCCGTCCGCACCAGGAGGGTGACGCTGGCGTCGTTGGGGCTTTCCGTGGTCGTCGGGGAGCCCGGCGCCCTGGTCGTCGGTGGGCTCGGTGGTGGCCACACCACCTGCCAGGACAGCGGGCCGGACCGCCGCTGCTCCCCGGCGGCGGCGTGCCGCAGGGGAATCCGCCGTGCCGCAGCCTGTCTGCGGACGGACTCGGCCTGGTCCGCGGGCTCCTGGAGCACGGTCGTCTCGATCGCACCCACCGAACGCCCCCGCAACACCCCGGGCAGGCCCGCCACATGGTCCGCGTGGAAGTGGGTCAGCACCACGAGCGGGACGCGGGTGATGCCGAGCGAGCGCAGACACTGGTCGACCAGTGCGGGGTCGGGCCCGGTGTCCACCACCACGCCCGCACCCTCACCCGCCGCGAGCACCATGGCGTCGCCCTGGCCCACATCGCACATCACCATCCGCCAGCCCGGCGGAGGCCACCCGGTGATCACCCGGGCCAGTGGCGGCGGCCGCACCACCACCAGCACGAGCAGCACCGCGCAGACACCGCACCACCAGGGGTGTCTCAGCAATCGCCGGCCGACGATCAGCACGCCCACCGTGGCAAGGGCGAGCAGCGCCGCCCCGGCCCAGTTGCCCGGCCAGTCCACACCCGCGCCGGGCAGCGCGGCCCCGGTGCGGGCGATCCCCGCGATCCACTCGGCCGGCCAGCCTCCGCACCAGGCCAGCCCCTTGGCCACCGGCATCGCCACCGGTGCCGTCGCCAGCGCCGCGAAGCCGAGCACCGTGGCCGGGGCGACCACGAACTCGGTGAGCAGGTTGCACGGCACCCCCACCAGGCTCACCCGTGCCGACAGCACGGCGACGACCGGCGCACACAGGGCCTGCGCCGCGCCCGCGGCGGCCAGCGCCTCGGCGAGCCGAGGCGGAACCCGGCGCCGGCGCAACGCCACGCTCCACCTCGGGGCCAGCGTGAGCAGCGCCCCGGTGGCCAGCACGGAGAGCAGGAAGCCGTAACTGCGGGCCAGCCACGGGTCGTACAGCACCAGCAGCAGTACGGCCGTCGCCAGCGCGGGGAGCAGCGACCTGCGGCGTCCGGTGGCCAGGGCAAGCAGGGCTACGGACCCGCAGGCGGCGGCCCGCAGCACGCTCGGGTCGGGCCGGCACACGACGACGAAGCCGAGTGCGAGCACGCCGCCGAGCAGCGCGGTCGTCCGCAGGGAGAGTCCGAGTCGGGGCGCCAGCCCCCGGCGCTCGCTGCGCTGGGCCAGTCCGGGCGGTCCGAGCAGCAGGGCGAGCACGATCGTGAAGTTGGCGCCGGACACCGCCAGCGTGTGCGCGAGGTCGGTCTCCTTGAACGCCTCCTCCAGCTCCGGCGTGATGCGCGAGGTGTCCCCGACGACCAGGCCCGGCAGCAGCGCCCGCGCGTCCGTCGGCAGACCGTCGGTGGCCTCCCGCAACCCGGCCCGCAGCCGTCCCGCCAGCCGCTGTGCCCCCGACGGCTCGGCCACCACCTCCGGCCCCTCCCGGCCGTCCCGCACCCGCAGCACGGCGGCGATCCGGTCCCCGGTCGCCCTCGGGGGCGCCGTCCGGGCGGTGACGCGGAGCCGCGCGGTCGGCAGCAGTCCCAGCCAGCGCGCGGTGCCGGGCCCGGCACGGGTGAGCCGCGAGTCCTCCGGGTCGCCCGGGTGGCCCGGGTGGCCCGGGTGGCCTGCGGAAGCGGGTCCCGGTGTCTCCTCGCCGTCCCCCGCATCGATGAGCATCAGCACCGGCGTCCGTGTCATCACCTCCGTGCCTCCGGCATCCGTCACCCGCCGCACGTCGGCCTCGATCAGGACGGTGGGCGGCACGGCACGGTTTCCCCGGACGCGGGACCGGGTGAGGCGGGGGTCGGCGGTGACCTCCACCTCGGCAGTCACGGTGGCGTACTGCCGCGCCAGCGCCGGCACGGGCCCACGGCGCAGGTCCGCGCCGTGCAGCGCGGCCGAGACGGCGGACGCGGCGACGCAGAGGAGCAGCGCGGCGACCGACGCGTGACGCCGTCCGCGCGTCGTGCGCCGCCTCCGCGCCCTCGGCAGCAGTACTCCGGCCAGGATCAGCCCGGCGGTGGCGACTCCCACGGCCCACCCTGGCGGCGCGTCCAGCATCAGCGCCGCCGTCGCCCAGGCTGCGAGCGCCGGCGGGACCAACCGCAGGTCCGTAGGCCCCTCCTGTCGGGGATGGGCCGCGCCGAGCCGGTGCCCGGAAGCGGCGTGCACGGCCGCGCGCGGGGACGCCGTCCGGTCGTGGGGTTCCCCCGGCCCGCTCGGCCGACTCGTGTCCGGGCCCAGGTCCGGGCCCAGGTCCGGGCCCAGGTCCGGGCTCGTGTCCGGGCCCAGGTCCGGGCTCATGGCCGCACGAGATTCCGCAGGTCGGCGAAGCGGCGCTCACCGATGCCGTTGACCTCGCGCAACTCGTCCACCGAGCGGAAACCGCCGTGCTGGGTGCGGTAGTCGATGATGTGCCGGGCCAGCACGGGACCGACGCCCGGCAGGGTGTCGAGCTGATCGGCGGTAGCCGTGTTGAGGGAGACCGGCCCCGCGGGTGCCCCTCCCTCCGCCGGACCGCCCGGCCCGCCGAGCCCGCCCGGGGCGGTGCCGCCCGGGGCGGACCCCGTGACCGGCGCGGGGGCGCCGACGATCACCTGCTCTCCGTCCACCAGGAAGCGTGCCTGGTTCAGCCCGTCGGTCCTGGTGCCGGATCGCACGCCTCCGGCGGCACGCAGGGCGTCCGCTACGCGTGAGCCCGCCGGAAGGCGGTGGATTCCGGGCTTGCGGACCTTGCCGCCGACATCCACCACGATCTCGGCCCCGACCGTGGCGGTGGCCGTACCTGTGCCCATGGCCGTGCCCTTGCGCGATCCGGGCGCGGAGTCTCCTCCCGCACCCTCTCCCACTCCCTGCGCGCCGTATGCCGCCGCTTCCCGCACCACCTCAGGTGCCGCCACGGGCTGGGTGCGGCCGGTCCAGAAGTGCTGCACGGCGAAGACCGCGGCGACGACGAGCAGCACCGTGAGCGCGGCCACACTGCGCCGCTCCAGCCCGCACCGTGTCTGCAGCCACACCGGCATCCGCTCCCGCAGCGCCTGTCCTGCCCGCTCCCGCCAGACCGTCATGGCGGCGTCCGCTGGCGTCCCTTCTTCTCGCGCCGCTTGCTCCGTCCTCCGCGACGGCGGCCCCTTCCCCGATCCGCCCCGCCGGCCGACGTGTTCGGCGTGTTCGGTGCGTTCGGTGTGCCCGGCCCGCCCTACACGTTCGGCATGCTCGGTGTGTCCGGTGTATCCGATGTGTTCGGCATAGTTGGCTTGTTCGGCTTGTTCGGCTTGTTCGGCACGTTCGTCGAAGAGTGCCGCCGCCCGCCGCCGGAGTTCCTCCTCCGGTGCATGACGGCGCCCGTGCCGTGCCCGGCCGAGGGAGCGGGAAGGGGACGAGTGGCGTTGGCGGAGCCGGCCGTCGGAAGCCGGTGCGCGGCCCGGGCCGCTGGTCGCGGCCGCTGTGCGTGAGCGTGATCGAAGAGCCATGCGACGAGGATCGGACACCGCGCCACAACTGCGATGATCATGCTCAATTCCCGGGGACTACCGACAGGTTGTGGACAACTCCGGTACCCCACACGGGTGATACAACGACTCCCCCTCCACGTCGACGAGACCCACACGGCCTCTCGCCGCTCCCTCACCGCGACGAGACGACAACCCCGAGCAGCCCGGGCCCCGTGTGCGCCCCGATCACCGCGCCGACCTCGCTCACGTGGAGGTCGGCCAGCCCGGGCACCCGGTCCCGCAGGCGGTCCGCCAGAGCCGACGCCCGGTCCGGGGCGGCGAGATGGTGGACGGCGATGTCGACGGGTGCGCTGCCCGCCCGGTCGGCGACGATCTCCTCCAGCCGGGCGATGGCCCTGGACGCCGTCCGGACCTTCTCCAAGGGCTCGATCCGGCCGCCGTCCAGTTGCAGCAGCGGTTTCACGGCGAGCGCGGAACCGAACAGCGCCTGGGCCGCCCCGATCCGGCCGCCGCGGCGCAGATAGTCGAGGGTGTCGACGTAGAAGTAGGCGGAGGTGCCCGCGGCGCGCTTCTCGGCGGCCGTGACGGCCTCGTCCACCGTGCCGCCCGCCTCCGCCGACTCGGCCGCGGCGAGCGCGCAGAATCCGAGGGCCATCGCGATCATCCCGGTGTCCACGACCCGCACGGGGATCGCCGCCTCGCGCGCGGCGACGACGGCCGCGTCGTGCGTGCCGGAGAGCTCGGCGGAAAGGTGCAGGGAGATGATGCCCTCGGCGCCGGACTCGGCGATCCTGCGGTAGGTCTCGGCGAAGAGTTCGGGGCTGGGGCGGGAGGTGGTGACCGGCCGCCGCTTCTGCAGGGCCTGGGCCAGCGAACGGGTCGAGATCTCGGTGCCCTCTTCCAGGGCCCGGTCGCCCAGGACGACGGTCAGGGGTACCGCGGTGATGCCGTGCCGCTCCATCGTCCGGGCCGGGAGGTAGGCCGTTGAATCCGTGACGATAGCGACATGGCGGGACATGAGCTGGAGGCTACCTGGCGCAGCCCCCGTACGGCAGCCCGGCCTCGACGACCGGGCGTTCACAGGGCTGTGATCAGGTCGTGTTCTCCGGACGGGCCTTCTTCTGCCAGGGATAGACGGGGCGCGCGGCGGGCGGGGTGATGGCAGGCCTGGCGGGCTCCTCCGTCGGCTCCTGCCTCGAGGCCGGCGATGCCTGCGGGGTCTCCGGCCGGCTCTGCCGGGCGGTGGGGGCGTCGGTGGCGGGAGCCTCGGGCCAGGACGGCGGCGCGGCGGCGGGACCCGTCTCCGTCTCCGTCCAGTGCCGCAGGGCGCCGGCCTCGACGTCGATCTGTGCGCTCAACGAGTCCAGGTCGTCGTCCGCGAAGCGGCGGGCCCGGTCACGGGCCGCCCAGCGCAGGGACTCCGCCGACCGGGTGATCCGCTCGGTGCGCTCGCGCAGCGCGGGAAGGAGCCCCCCGAGCGTGGCGCGATCCGGGTCCGACTCCAGCCGCCTGAGCTCGGCGTCGAGTTCGAATCCGTGCGCGCTGAGCCGATCGAAGAGGGCGAGGGATTCCTTGAGGGACTCGTCCTCGGCCACGCCCGCGTGCAGCGCGTCCTGAGTGGCCCGCATCGACGTGCGCAGCGTCAGCCGCAGCTGGGCGAGCTCGCCCGCCGGCCCCGGCTGGACCAGGGACTTGGCCCGCAGTGTGTGGTCCTCGACCGTGCGGCGGGCCTGGGTGATGCCACGGTCCACGCTGCGCTTGGCGGCGCCGACGGCCTTCACCGTGGCGTAGGCGCCCAGTACGAGGGCGAGCACGAAGAGCAGGGCGAATACCGTGATCACTGCTTCCACGAAGCTCCTCCTCCGAGCGTCCGGCCCGCGCACCGGCAGGCCGCGGCGCTCTCCGCGCCGCTCTTCCACGGTAAACGCAGCGGGCAGGCCCAGGGTTCCGATCAGAACCCCGAACCTGCCCGCATTCAACCCTGAACCGGCCCGCACCCGACCCCGAGCCTGCCCTGAGGGGACCCCGGACCCCCGGACCCCAGCCTCACCCCAGCCCCAGCCCCAGGACCACCCGGACCACCGGGACCACCCGGACCACCCGGACCCCGCGAAACACCGGCCCTCAGAAGCACCCGGAACACCGGCCCCCGAAGAGCCCGGTCCAGAGGCCCTGCCCCTCCGAGCGCTCCTCCCGCCTACGCGGGAACGATGTTCACCAGCTTCGGCGCCCGCACGATCACCTTGCGGATCCCGGCCCCGTCCAGCGCGGCCACGACCTTCTCGTCGGCCAGCGCCGCCTTCTCCAGGTCCTCCTCGGAGATGGACGGGGAGACCTCCAGCCGCGCCTTGACCTTGCCCTTGATCTGCACGACGCAGGTCACGGTCTCGTCGACGACGTAGGCCGGGTCGGCGACGGGGAAGTCCTGGTGGACGACCGAGTCCGTGTGCCCCAGCTTGCGCCACAGCTCCTCGGCGACGTGCGGGGCCAGCGGCGCGACCAGCAGCACCAGGCGCTCGGCGACCGTGCGCGGGACCGTGCCCCCCACCTTCGTCAGGTGGTTGTTCAGCTCGGTGACCTTGGCGATGGCGGTGTTGAACCGCATGCCCTCCAGGTCCTGCCGTACGCCGTCGATGGCCTTGTGCAGGGCGCGCAGGGTGTCCGCGTCGATGTCGGCCTCGGCGACGTCCGCGACCGTCACCTCACCGGTGTTCTCGTCGACGACGTTGCGCCACAGCCGCTGCAGCAGCCGGAACTGGCCCACCACCGCGCGCGTGTCCCACGGCCGGGAGACGTCCAGCGGACCCATCGCCATCTCGTACAGGCGCAGGGTGTCGGCACCGTACTCGGCGCAGATCTCGTCGGGGGTGACCGCGTTCTTCAGGGACTTGCCCATCTTGCCCAGCAGCCGGGAGACCTTCTCGCCCTGGTAGTAGTAGGCGCCGTCGCGCTCCTCCACCTCGGCGGCCGGCACGGCGATGCCGCGGCTGTCGCGGTAGACGTAGGCCTGGATCATGCCCTGGTTGAACAGCTTGTGGAACGGCTCGGCCGAGGAGACGTGCCCCAGGTCGAACAGGACCTTGGACCAGAAGCGGGCGTACAGCAGGTGCAGCACGGCGTGCTCGGCGCCGCCGACGTACAGGTCGACGCCGCCGTGCGGCAGGCCCTCGCGCGGGCCCATCCAGTACTGCTCGATCTCCGGGTCGACCAGCCGCTCGCCGTTGTGCGGGTCCAGGTAGCGCAGCTCGTACCAGCAGGAGCCGGCCCAGTTGGGCATGGTGTTGGTCTCGCGCCGGTACCTGCGCGGGCCGCGGCCGTCGCCCAGGTCCAGGGTGACGTTGACCCAGTCCTCGTTGCGGGACAGCGGGGTCTCGGGCTTGGTGTCGGCGTCGTCCGGGTCGAAGGTGCGCGGGGAGTAGTCCTCGACCTCGGGCAGCTCCAGCGGCAGCATCGACTCGGGCAGGGCGTGCGCGACGCCGTCCTCGTCGTAGACGATCGGGAAGGGCTCGCCCCAGTAGCGCTGGCGGCTGAACAGCCAGTCGCGCAGCCGGAAGTTGACGGTGCCCTCTCCGGCGCCGGTGCGCTCCAGCCACTCGGTGATGCGCTCCTTGGCCTCGACGACGGGCAGGCCGTCCAGGCTGATCTCGTCGTTGGACGAGTTCATGATCTTCGCGTCGTACGACCCGAAGGCGTCCTCCCACGTGGCCGGGTCGGTGCCCCGGCCGTCGGTCGGCTCGGCGATGCAGCGGATCGGCAGCTCGAAGGCGCGCGCGAACTCGAAGTCGCGCTGGTCGCCCGCCGGGACGGCCATGATCGCGCCGGTGCCGTAGCCCATCAGCACGTAGTCGGCGATGAAGACGGGGACCTGTTCGCCGTTGACCGGGTTGGTCGCGTAGGCGCCGATGAAGACACCGGTCTTGTCCTTGGCCTCGGCCTGCCGCTCGACGTCGGACTTGGACGCGGCCTGCGCGCGGTACGCGGCGACGGCCTCGGTCGGGGTCGCGTGACCGCCGGTCCACACGTCGTGCGTGCCCTCGGGCCAGGCGGCCGGGGTGAACTTCTCGACCAGCGGGTGCTCGGGCGCCAGCACCATGTAGGTCGCGCCGAACAGGGTGTCCTGGCGGGTGGTGAAGACGGTGATGCGCTCGCCGTCGACGGGGAAGTCGACGCGGGCGCCCTCGGAGCGGCCGATCCAGTTGCGCTGCTGCAGCTTGATGGCCTCGGGCCAGTCCAGCTCGTCCAGGTCGTCCAGCAGCCGGTCGGCGTAGGCGGTGATGCGCATGTTCCACTGGCGCAGCTTGGACTTGAAGACGGGGAAGTTGCCGCGCTCGGAGCGGCCGTCGGCGGTGACCTCCTCGTTGGCCAGTACGGTGCCCAGGCCGGGGCACCAGTTGACGGGCGCGTCGGAGGCGTAGGCCAGACGGAAGCCGCCCAGCACGTCGGCGCGCTCGGCGTCGCTCAGCGCGCTCCACGCGCGCCCGGGGTGGCCCGGGACCGCCCGCTCACCCGACTCGAACTGGGCGACCAGCTCGGTGATCGGCCGTGCCTTGCGCGCCTCCTGGTCGTACCAGGAGTTGAAGATCTGCAGGAAGATCCACTGGGTCCACTTGTAGTACTCGGGGTCGATCGTGGCGAACGACCGGCGCTTGTCGTGGCCCAGGCCCAGCCGGCGCAGCTGGCTCTGCATGTTCTTCATGTTGGCCTCGGTGGACACGCGCGGGTGCGTGCCGGTCTGCACCGCGTACTGCTCGGCGGGCAGGCCGAAAGCGTCGAAGCCCAGGGTGTGCAGGACGTTGTGGCCGGTCATCCGCTGGAAGCGGGCGAAGACGTCGGTGGCGATGTAGCCCAGGGGGTGACCGACGTGCAGGCCCGCACCGGAGGGGTACGGGAACATGTCCATGATGAACTTCTTGGGCCTGGCGACCAGCTCCGCGTCGCCCGCCAGGTCACCCTTGGGGTTCGGCGCGGCGTACGTCCCCTCGGCGTCCCAGAAGTCCTGCCAGCGTGCCTCGATCTCGGCGGCCATGGCAGCCGTGTAGCGGTGCGGCGCGGCGTCCGCCGTCACGGGGGCGGTCGCCGCGGGGTTCGTCTCGCTCATGATCCTCAAAGCTCCATCGATCGTCTCTGCCAGCGGCTGCGACATTCAAGACCAGCGGCTGTGAATGCCGGGAAATGAAAAATCCCCTCGCACAGGAGGGGACGCCGCGCCGATTCCGGCCACCGGACTACGACCGGGGTCGGGACTGATCAGCGCGGCTCGCTAAGCAGAAGGCGTACGGCACGCATGGCGTCAGGGTACCGCAGTCGTCGATCGGGTCGCGAGGTGCTTCCGGCGGTCCGCACCTCGCCTCCCGCCACACCTCCCCGCCACACCTCCCCGCCGCCTCACGGCCGCCTCACGGCCGGTGATCGTGAACCGGGGCCAATGGTTACTTCGCGTAACGACCACTATGGGGACATCACTACGAGCGCATTGTCATTTGATAACAACGCAATAACTCAAACCTCGTACCCGCGGGTATGGCGCCACTTAGAGTGCGGCAGCGGGACCGCTACCCCGAACCGCTCCGGAGTTGCCCCATGAACCCTCCACACGCTCCACACCCTTCACGCCCTCCCGCCCTTCCCCTGAGCCACCCCCTCGGCAGCCGCTCGCACCCGCACCCTCCCCGCGCGTCCGTGACGTGGGGAGGCCTGCCGTGGTGACGAACGACAGCACGGCGGACGACACCTTCGCGGAGTTCCTCGACTTCGGCGCCGGCGTCCTCTCCCTCGTCCTCCTCAGCTGCTCGGTGATCTGGGGACTCGTCGCCCAGGACCGGATCGTCCTCGACGCCCGCCGGCGGATCCTGGCCCAGGCGGTACACCGGACCACCGCGGTCGCCTCGCTCGTCTTCCTGCTGTTGCACATCGGGGTCAAGCTGGCACGGGAGCACACCACCTGGGTCGCCGCCGTGGTCCCGTTCGGGCTGCTCGCCACGGACGACGAGTCGTTCGGGGGGCGAGGCGTGCTCATCGGCTTCGGCACCCTGGCCAGCATGCTCATGCTCTTCGTGGGCATCACCGGCGCCCTGCGCAACCGCTTCGCGTCCCCGGCGCCCGCGGCCGCCCGCTGGCGGGCCATGCACATGCTGGCCTACCCGGCGTGGTGCCTGGCGCTGCTGCACGGGCTCTACGCGGGGCGCGCGGCGAAGCCGGTCTTCCTGATCCTGTACGGCCTGTCCATGCTCGGCGTCATGGCGGCCCTGGCACTGCGCGCGGCGCCCCGCCCGGTCAAACGCAAGGTCGCCGACCGGATCGCGGGCCTCCTGGGGGCCGGGGAGCGGCCGGTCCGCGAGGAGCCCGCGGAGGGCCGGGGCCGGGGGACGGACACCGCCGCGCTGCCGGGCTACGAGCCTGCCGGGGCACCGCGAGCGGGCGGGGTCTCCGCACCGCTGTACGCGCCCGCCGAGCGCCTGACCCCGCGGGAACCGGCGGGCGGGTTCGCGGCGGCCTACCGGGCCGTGTCCGGCCCCTCGGGCGCACACCGGCGGCCGCTGACGGCCGACACGACCGCGTCCGCCCCACCGCCGGACATGCGGCCCACCGAGGCGATGCCCTTCGCGGACGGCGCCGGCAGTATCTCGGGCAGCTGGCCCGTACCGTCCCCGCCGCCGGTCGGCGAGGCACCCCGGTCGGTCTACGACCCGCTCGACGACACGGGACACACCATCCCGGTCTACGGCGATACGGACACCTCGGGCCACGGCTCGAGTGACGTGCGCGACACCCGTGAGGCGAACGCGGTCCACGACACGTATTACCCGGGCGACACGTACAACAGCGGTCCCGCCACCGAACCGGTCCCCGGTGCGCCGTCGTCGTCCCACGACTTCGACGCACCGGGTTCCGGCGAACCTTGGAACACGCCTTCCGCCGGAGGCCTCAACTGACCCCTCTGACCCCTCACCCTCTGACCCCTCACCCTCTGCCCCCGCTGACCCCTCACCTTGTGCCCCCTGTGCCCCCTCTGATCCTTCTGCTTCCTCTGCCCCATCCGTCTCCTCTGCCCCATCCGCCTCCTCTGCCAGCCGACAGGAGATTCCTGGCTCACGCCGCCTGCGGGTCAGCGACCCAGCAGGTCTTCCACGACCGACACCAGCCGGGTCGCAACCAGCCCGGTCTGATCCGGCCCGAAGGCCGGGGCACCTCCGGAGGAACGTGGTGAACGAGGCCCTGCCCGACGTCCCAGAAGTCCGTGTGGTCGGGCTTCCCCAGCTCACGTCGGGCTTCGACCTTGTCGAGCGCCTGGACCTGCCGATGCACCTCAAGGTGCACGGCCCGCTCGAACCGATGGGCGGGGAGCAGCTCGCGCAGCTCTCCGAACGCATCAACCTGAAGGGCCGCGGCGGCGCGGGCTTCCCCTTCCACAGGAAGCTGCGCTCGGTCGCCGAAGCCGCGATCAAGCGCGGCGTGCGGCCGGTCGTGGTCGTCAACGGCAGTGAGGACGAGCCGGCCTGCCGCAAGGACACGGTGCTCATCAACCGCGCCCCGCACCTGATCCTGGACGGCGCGCTGCTGTGCGCCGAGGCCATGGGCGCCCGCACCCTCGTCATCGGGGTCACCCGTGAGTCCACGCAGCGCTCCATGGAGGCCGCCCTCGCCGAACGCGGACTGAACAACGGACGCCGCTCCGCCCTCCGCGCGCGCGTGCAGCGCAATCCGGTACGGATGGTCACCGGCGCGGCGGCCTCGCTGATCCGCTCCATCGACGGCGGCCCGGCGATCCCGCCCGGCCGCAAGGTCAGCGCGTCCCGCAGCGGCGTCGGCGGCGCGCCGACCCTGCTGTCCAACGCCGAGACGTTCGCCCAGCTGGCGATCGCCGCCCGCATCGGCCCGGAGCGCTACGGCAACACCGGCCTGTACGACGAGCCGGGCACCGTCATGCTCACCGTCTCCGGGGCGGTGGCCCGCCCCATGGTCGTCGAGGTGCCGACGGGCGTGCCGCTGCGCTACGTCCTCCAGCTGGCCGGCGCCCCGCCGGTGCCGCAGGGCGTGCTGACCGGCGGCTACCACGGCAAGTGGATCGACGCGGCGACCGTCGGCGAGGCGATCGTCTCCCGCGACTCCCTGCACCAGGTGGGCGGCTCGCTCGGCGCGGGCGCGATCCTGCCGATCGGTCAGGACACCTGCCCGCTGGGCGAGTCGCTGCGGGTGGCGCAGTGGCTGGCACAGGAGAGCGCGGGCCAGTGCGGCCCCTGCTACCTGGGCCTGCCGGCCGCCGCGCGCGGCCTGGAGGACATCCTGAACGGCGGCGGCCCGGCCGCCCTGGAGGCGGTCAAGCAGGTCGCGAGGAACGTGAAGCGGCGCGGCGCCTGCTCGCACCCGGACGGCTCGGCGATGTTCCTGGAGTCGACCGTCAAGGCGTTCACGGACGATCTCGCCGCCCATGTCCTCGGCAACGGCTGCGGGCGGCCCGTGGAGGGCGTCCTGCCGCTCTTCGAGGGCGGCAGGACCCCGGCGGGCGGCCCGGGAGGCGGTGGGGAGGAGGGCGGGCCCAGCCGCCAGAAGATCTACGTCGACTGGACGCTGTGCCGGGGCCACGGTCTGTGCGCGGACATCCTCCCGGAGGTCTTCCAGCTCGGCGCCGACGGCTTTCCGACCGTCGCGCAGGCCGACGTGCCGCGCTTCGCGGAGGCCAAGGCGGTCCGCGCGGTGCGCCGCTGTCCGGCGCTCGCCCTGCGCATCGAGGAGGACGGCCGCGGACAGGCCCCGTCCTCGCGGACCAGCCTGCCGGTCCTGTCCCCGGGGCGCGGCCGCCGGGCACTCGGCCGCTGACGCGGGAGGCGGCGCGGAAGGGGCACATGAAGAAACCCCCCGGATCAGTGATCCGGGGGGTTTCTCCCTCTTCCTGTGGAGCTAAGGAGAATTGAACTCCTGACCTCCTGCATGCCATGCAGGCGCTCTACCAACTGAGCTATAGCCCCTTGCAGTCTGCCGCCCGGTTTCCCCGGCGGCGACGCCAACATTACACGGTCGACCGGGCACAACACCAAATCGTTTCCACTATGCCCGTTTTGCCCTCTTGCTCTACTCTCCTGCGTGGACCGCCGGGCCGTACCGCTACGCCGTGACGAACGAATAGAACCGCTTGAGCGTGCAGTGCTCCTCGAGGAGCCGGCCGTAGATCGGCTCGCCCTCGAGTTCGCGGTACGTCTCGATCGGGTCGCCTTTTATGATCAGCGCCCGCGCGCACTCCTCGCACCAGTACTGGTAGTCCGGGTTGACCGGCTCCATGTCCCGCACGATCGGGGTGCCGCTGCCGCACCAGTCGCACTTCCGCCTGTGTGCACCCATCGATCAGCTCCAGCTGTGGCCGCAGGCCGTGCACACGTAGGAGATTCCGCCGTTGTCGCCGAGGACTTGGGCCACGTGCGCGGAACCGCAGGAAGGGCAGCGCAGACGGGTCGACGTGTCGCGTGTCACCGCTGAGCCGAGGAGGTGACCGACCTCCTCGCGGATGCTCGCAGGCATCGCCACTCCCTCCCGTCGGGTCGCGGTCCCCTTCCGGCCGTTTGATTCTGCCACGACCGGGCCAACACGGTCAGCGACGCCTCAGTACCAGTCCGGACACGGAGTCCCACCGGGGTATACGCCTGTGGGACTCCTGTTGCTCAAGCGGACGGATACGAAAAATCCCGTCCCCCGAAGGGGACGGGATTCGTCCGTGGGCTGTGGAGCTAAGGAGAATTGAACTCCTGACCTCCTGCATGCCATGCAGGCGCTCTACCAACTGAGCTATAGCCCCTGGTGCCACGCGGCTGAGCCACATGGTCTTTCGCTCCGCTCGGCGGGGCGAACAAGAAGAACTTTAGCCTGCGACCTGCCGGAAAGTGAAATCCGGGTCCCGGGCCCGCCGAGCGGGGCTCAGTCGTCGTCGCCGAGCACCGGTTCCGGCAGCGTGCCGGCGTTGTGCTCCAGCAGACGCCAGCCGCGGGCGCCTTCGCCCAGCACGGACCAGCAGCAGTTGGTCAGGCCGCCGAGGCTCTCCCAGCTGTGCGGTTCCAGACCCAGCAGCCGGCCGATGGTGGTGCGGATCGTGCCGCCGTGGCTGACCACGACGAGGGTGCCGTCCTCGGAGAGCTTCTCGGCGTGCCGGAGCACCACGGGGGCGGCGCGGTCGGCCACCTCCGTCTCCAGCTCACCGCCGCCGCGGCGGACCGGCTCGCCGCGTTTCCACGCCGCGTACTCCTCGCCGTGCCGGGCGATGATCTCGTCGTGGGTCAGCCCCTGCCAGACGCCCGCGTAGGTCTCCCGCAGGCCCTCCTCCAAGGTCACCTCCAGGCCGGTCAGCGCGGCGAGCTCGGCGGCCGTGCTCGCGGCCCGGCTGAGGTCGGAGGCGACGATCGCGTCCGGCCTCAGGCCGACCAGCAGCCGGGCGGCGCGGCGGGCCTGGGCGACGCCGGTCTCGGTGAGGCCGACGTCCGTGGTGCCCTGGAAGCGGCGCTCCACGTTCCACGAGGTCTGGCCGTGCCGCCAGAGGATGACACGGCGGCCGCGGCCCGGCTGTCCGGCCGTCACCTCGCCGGTGGCGCTCATCGCCAGTCCCCGTCGGTCTCCGTCGCCTCCTCGGCGGCCCGGAGCCTGGCGTGCTCCTCGGCCTTGCCGCGGGTCGCCTTGGCGTCGGCGGGCAGCTCCAGCTCGGGGCAGTCCTTCCACAGCCGCTCGAGGGCGTAGAAGACGCGCTCCTCGCTGTGCTGGACGTGGACGACGATGTCGACGTAGTCGAGCAGGACCCAGCGGGCCTCCCGGTCGCCCTCGCGGCGTACCGGCTTGGTGCCGAGTTCCTTGCTGAGCCGTTCCTCGATCTCGTCGACGATCGACTTGACCTGGCGGTCGTTGGGCGCGGAGGCCAGCAGGAAGGCGTCCGTGATCGACAGCACGTCGCTGACGTCGTAGGCGATGATGTCGTGCGCGAGCTTGTCGGCTGCCGCCTGCGCGGCGGTGTTGATGAGTTCGATGGAGCGGTCGGTCGCGGTCACTGCCTGGCTTTCGGGTCGGCGGTCGGTTGACCTCAAGGGTCTCACGACCGCCGACGGCAGCCCACGTGATAATCACCCGCCGCCTACGACGCCGGTTCGTAGTCCTGACCGAGGACCACCGACACCCTCGCGTTCGCGGAGACCTCGCCCTGGGTGACGGAGGCGGTGGGCAGGCCCAGGGTCTTGGCGACCTGGACGGCGTTCTCCTTGTCGGCGGCATCGGCGTAGACGACCTTCGACGACACCTCGGTGCCGGACGCGGTGCCGCCCTCCAGGAAGGTGAAGCCGCCGTTGAGGAGGACGACGCGGGCCTTGCCGGCGCTGTCCTCGACGCCGGTGGCGTTGCGGACGGAGACGCTGACGGCCGCGTCCTTGTCGGGGCTCTTGGCGGTACCGCCCAGGACGTCCTTGACGATGCCGTCACCGGCTTCGGCGCTGAGCCTGCCGTCGTCCTGTACGGGCAGCAGCGCGGTCTCGAAGTCGCCGCCCTTGGCGAGGTCGGAGAGCCCGGCGAGGAAGGAGCCGAGGTCCTTCTCGGTCAGCGGCGGGTCGAGGATCAGCCCGAGGGTCTGGATGGTGGTCGTCGCGGCCGTGGGGTCCGAGGACAGCTTGCGCAGCACTCCCTGCATGACCTGCCCGAACCGCCGCAGTTCGGCGTCGGCCGCTTCGCCGGAGCCGCGGTGGGTGGCGTAGGCGACGGCCATCCTGCCGCTGAGGGTCTGCCCCTCGCCCTTGCGCACGAGGGGTGTGGCGCCCTTGTCCTTGGCCTCCGGGTCGGGGACGTCGGTGTCGGTGTCGATCTCGATGTTGCCGACCAGGTCGACGAGGATCTGGAGGTACGGCGTGTCCAGGCGCCAGGTGCCCTCGATGTCGGTGCCGAGGACCGAGTCGAGCGCGGTGCGGGTGGCGTCGGGGCCGGCGTCGTCGACGGACTCGGCGAGCGTGGTGGTGGTGCCGTCGTCGCCGGTCAGGGCGAGGGAGTTGGGCAGCAGCACGGCGGTACCCCGCTTGGTGGTGGTGTTGTCCACGAGCAGCGCGGTGGAGGTGCCGCCGCCGCTGGTGTCGTGCAGGTGGACGGCGATCACGTCGCGCTTCTGGGCGCCGGCCGCCGTCGTACCGCCCGCCGTGTCGTCCGAGGAGGACGTTCCGGGGAGCTTTCCGGCGTACCAGAGGTAGCCGACACCGCCGACCGCGACCAGTGCCAGGACGACGGCCAGGGCGACGACGCGCGTGCGTGCGCGCCGCCGGGCCTCCTCGCGGCGCTCGGTGCGGTTCTCCGTGAACTTCATCCAGTCGATGACGTCCTCGGAGTCGTCGGTCGGCTCCTCGACGAAGGCGAACTGCTCGGTGCGGTACTCCCGGTCCCCGTCGGCTTCGGCGGTCTCCGCGGGGGCTTCCTCCGCGGGCTCCCCGGGCGGGCCCGCCTGCTGCGGGATGTAGGCGGTCTGCTCGGCGACCCGGGACTGCCCGCCGCCGGCCGCCGCCTGGCCGTAGGGGTCGTACGGGTCGTACTGCGGCGGCGTCGCCCGGCCGCCCTGCGGCCCGCCGGACGCGTAGCCGTCGTAGCCGGCGGAGGCGTCGGAGGCGTCGGAGGCGGAGGGCTGCCGACCGGTGTCGTAGCCGGGGACGGAGGACTGCCCGCCGGCCTCGTGGCCGGTCCGGGAGTCGTACGGGTCATAGGGGTCGTAGGGGTCGTAGCCGGGGGCGGGTTGCTGCCCGCCCCCGGCGTACGGGTCGTAGCCCTGGCCGTAGCCGTACGCCTGCTGCCCGTACTGCTGGTCCCGCTGGTCCTGCTGTCGCGCGTACGCGTCGTACGGCTGCTGACCGCCCGGCCGGGCCGGGGCCTCGCCCTGGGCCTGGCGGTACACGGGTCGGCCGTACTCGTCGTATCCGACGAGTTCGTACGGGCCGCCGTCGTCGTACCCCGCGTCGTATCCGTCGTTCACCGGTGCCCCCTCTCGACTCACTCGCCGCGGTACAGCTCGCGCTTGTCGATGTAGCGCACGACTCCGTCGGGCACCAGGTACCAGACGGGGTCGCCCTTGGCGACTCTCGCACGGCAGTCCGTGGAGGAGATGGCGAGGGCGGGGACCTCGACGAGCGAGACGCCGCCCTTGGGGAGTCCGTCGTCCGTCAGGTGGTGGCCCGGCCGGGTGACGCCGATGAAGTGCGCGAGGGAGAACAGCTCCTCGCTGTCGCGCCAGGTGAGGATCTGGGCGAGGGCGTCGGCGCCGGTGATGAAGAACAGGTCCGCGTCCGGGTTGAGCGCGCGCAGGTCGCGCAGGGTGTCCACGGTGTAGGTGGGGCCGCCGCGGTCGATGTCGATGCGGCTCACCGAGAACTGCGGGTTCTCGACGGTCGCGACGACCGTCATCAGATAACGGTCCTCGGCCGCGGACACCGTGCGGTGGCTCTTCTGCCACGGCTGGCCGGTGGGTACGAACACCACCTCGTCGAGGTGGAACTGCGCGGCGACCTCGCTGGCCGCCACGAGGTGTCCGTGGTGGATCGGGTCGAAGGTGCCGCCCATGACGCCGAGACGGCGCTTGCCCGACGGCGTCGGTCCACTGCCCCGGCCGGTGGCGCGGGCGGGCACCGCGCGGCTGTGTGTGTCACGCGCCGGCGTGTTCGACGTGTCGTGCGCCGGACCGGTAGGCATGTCCTGCTCTCCCATGCGTGCAGACCCTACCGGCCCGACCCGAGAGCTCCTGCCGCCCCCACGACCCCGCGCTCAGCGGTCGCGGTTGAACCGGGTGGTGATCCACAGCAGGAGCATCAGCGCGACGAACGCGCCGATGCCGGTGACGTAGGGGTTCAGGCTCTGATGGTTGCCGCTGTGCTCTGCGCCGCCCTCGGAGGCGAGGGTGACAAACTGGGCAGCGGTGCTGTGGAAGCTCATCTTCGGCAGGACCTATCCGGTGTGGGCGGGATAAAGACGTCCGCTCATCGTATGCGGGCACCTCGCGGACGATCACGCCGACTCCGCCGTTGGGACCGGGCCGGGGGGAACCTTCGGGTCGCCTCAGTCGTCCTTCCGCTTGTACCCCCGCAGCAGGAACCACGCGGTCAGCACACAACCCACCACCATCACGATCAGCACGACCCGCAGCAGATTCCCCGGACCTTGCTGCTCGGCCGCGGTCACCGCCGAGGCGAGCCAGTCGGTGTGGGGGGTGTACTCCATGACGTGGACTCCTTCGTTGCACTGCCCGTCCACGGTATCTCCGCCTAGGCTGGGCTCGGCTTCGGGGGAGCAAAGGGCCATACAAGGGTTCGTAAAGGCCCAGACATACGCACAGGCCTCACACACGCACATGGGGGAAGACATGTCCGACGGCCACCAGCACAACGGGCACGAGAAGGTGCCGAGCAGGCAGCGCAGGCGCTTCCCCGGGATCTCCTCGCGTGCGTACGAGCATCCGGCCGACCGCAGCGCCCTGGTGGCGCTGCGCAAGCTGAGCGGCTTCGACACGGTCTTCAAGGCGCTGAGCGGCCTGTTGCCCGAGCGCAGCCTGAGGCTGCTGTTCCTGTCCGACTCGGTACGCGTCTCGGACCGGCAGTTCGCCCATCTGAACGTCATGCTGCGCGACGCCTGCTACATCCTGGACCTGGAGAAGGTCCCGGCGATGTACGTCAACCAGGACCCGAAGCCGAACGCGATGTGCATCGGCCTGGACGAGCCGATCATCGTCGTCACCACGGGCCTCGTCGAGCTGCTGGACGAGGAGGAGATGCGGGCGGTCATCGGGCACGAGGTCGGGCACGCGCTGTCGGGGCACTCGGTCTACCGGACCGTCCTGCTCTTCCTGACGTCCCTCGCCGTCCGGGTCGCGTGGATCCCGCTGGGCAACCTGGCGATCATGGCGATCGTGACCGCGCTGCGCGAGTGGTTCCGCAAGTCGGAGCTGTCCGCGGACCGCGCGGGTCTGCTGGTCGGTCAGGACCTGCAGGCCTCCATGCGGGGCCTGATGAAGATCGCGGGCGGCAACCACCTGCACGAGATGAACGTGGACGCGTTCCTGGAGCAGGCCGACGAGTACGAGGCCGGGGGCGACCTGCGCGACTCCGTGCTGAAGATCCTGAACGTGCTGCCCCGCTCCCACCCCTTCACCACGGTGCGGGCCGCCGAGCTGAAGAAGTGGGCGGCGTCCCGGGACCACCAGCGGATCATGGACGGTCACTACCCGCGGCGCGACGAGGACAAGGACACCTCGGTCCGGGACTCCTTCCGCGAGTCGGCGTCCAGCTACGCCACGCACGTGCGCGGCTCCAAGGACCCGCTGATGAAGCTGGTGAACGACATCGCGGGCGGCGCCGGCGACCTCGGCGACCGGATGCGCCGGGGCTTCGGCGGCTTCACGGCCTCCCAGCCGAGGCCGCCCAAGGACACGGACGGGCCGGCCGAGGGCCCGGAGGGGACCGGCGGCCCCGACGGCCCGAGCGGCCCGAAGGGCCCGGACGACCGCCCGCCGCGCGACGGCGCCTGAGCCCGGGGCGGGCGGGGAGGACCCGCCCGGCCCTGGAGGTGCGGGTGCCGCCCTGGAGGTGCGGGTGCCGCCCTGGAGGTGCGGGTGCCGCCCTGGAGGTGGGGGGGGGGCCCGGCACCCCCCCCCCACCCCGGGACCCCCCCCACCGCGCCCCGCGGCCGCGCGGGGCCCCCGGGGGAGCCCCCCGGGGGGGGGGGCA